>CAZDZY010000180.1:0-1546 GCA_964510055.1 uncultured Christensenellaceae bacterium | reverse complement strand
CGCAGAAAAAGAACCTGAGCCTGCGGGACGCCGCTTATGTGATTGCTATCAACCGCGTTGTGAATGCGGTGAAGCTGCGCGGATGGGTCTAGGTGCCATCCGGCCATAATATATAAATGTTACGGAGATCGATATGACCGACCGTGATCTACAGCTTAAAAACCTTACTGAGCGGGCAAAGGAACTCGAATGCCTCTACGCTGTCGATGAGCTTTTGCAGGACAAGCAGCTATCCTTGCCCGCCGTTATGACACAGTTGCTTAAAGTAATACCGATCGGCTTTACCGACCCGTCTTCCTGCAGGGTGCGTATTCGATTTAAAAATGATGCCTACAGCTCTGCGGATTTTGATAAATGCTTCGTGCTGCATTCCACGAATGTCTATGTAGAGGAAGAAACGGCAGGTACAATCGAAGTTGGATATCTGAAAAAGTCGAAGCATAAAGTAAACGATTTATTGGACGACGAAATAAAACTGCTCGATGTCATTTCAAGACGTGTTTCACAAATCGTGTTGAGTACGGAACGGGAGATAAATTTACTGGTAAATATGCTGCGGCAGATCAATCCTGATATGCTGCGGCATATTTGCGAAAAACTATATGTGTATTTAAAAAATGATAAAGAATTCGACGCAACTCCTTATCGTCCCGACCAAAAAAAAATCAATCAACAGACCTACGGGGAGACAAACGCGCCTTTAAAAGTGAACGCCGGCCTTGATGCGACTGTACTGAGCAAAAATATTATTGATAGCGCCATTTCCTTTTTACCCCGCGGAGACGTGTTCGGCCTGATCAATAAGTGGGTGCAGGAAGAACGTGTTTTTGCCCTGGTCAAAACTGTAGACGATCCTGCCGCCAGTATCAACGATGTGCTCACTGCCGTTAATAAGTATGTTCAGGCGGTGGATTCCAATGAGGAAGAGACTGAAATCTCGCTTACGGAGACGTGGCTCACTGCAGAACTGTCGCACCGTTTTTTAACTACAGACAGCCATTTGCTGAATAATGTTCTCGACAATATCCATATAGCTGATTTCTGCTCTATGCTGGAGAAGATCATAGGCTCAGATACCAGCCGGGGGAATATAGGCGGCAAAGGTGCCGGCCTCTTTATCGCGGAACAAATATTAAAGCATGCGGCGAAGAATGAGCCGCTGCTGCAGGGGATCAAAACGCCGCGTACCTGGTATATTGCTACAGATCAGATTGCCGAGTTTTTGAACTATAATAACATGAGAGAACTCAATGCGTATAAATTCAACTCGACATTTTACCTTCGCATGACCTATGATGATGTGGTTTCAAAAATCAAAAGCGCTAAATTGCCTCCCGGGGTAATTAAGATGCTCCGCATCACACTGGACGATTTAGAAGGCGTGCCGATCATCGTGCGGTCTTCTTCACTGCTTGAAGACAGCCAAGAGGGGGCATTCAGCGGTAAATATAAAAGCCTGTTCCTCGCGAATAAAGGCTCAAAGGAAGAGCGGCTGGCGGCGCTTGAGGATGCCATTTTAGAAGTGTATTCCTCCATGTATAATCCT
>CAZDZY010000179.1:0-1773 GCA_964510055.1 uncultured Christensenellaceae bacterium | reverse complement strand
TGCCGGTGCCGCATCCGAGATCCAGCAGCTTTGTACTCCCTTTGCGGGGAATGCACCCGGAGCATTTTTTGTATATAGTCTCGATCCGTTCAACGTTTTCAAGCATATGCTTTTCGTACTTATCCGCCCTGCTGTTGAAAAAGCTGTCCATCGTTTCCGGCATCCTATTCTCCCCGCCTCTTAATGCCCCAAAAAGATCTCACTGCCTTTTGGGAACTCCATATAAAAAATCATCACACGAAACTGATTATCCGCATGATGATTATACTACATTTCTGTCATTTCCGGCATATCTTAAGCGCGGCGTCGCTTGCCGAGGCCGCGTCGGGAGCGTAACAATCTGCGCCTATCGACTCGCAGAAGTTCTGCGTGACCGGGGCGCCCCCCACCATTATCTTTATTTTCCCCTTTATCCCTTTTGCTTCGGCTTCCTTAACGACGTCTTTCATAGCCATCATAGTAGTGGTAAGCAGCGCTGAGCATGCAATTATGTCCGCTCCCTCCTTTATTGCCGCTTCCACAAACGCCTGAGGAGGAACGTCCGTCCCGAGGTCGATCACGTCTATCCCCTTCCCTTCGAGCATTATCTTCACAAGGTTCTTCCCTATATCGTGAAGGTCGCCCTTTACCGTGCCCAGCACGACTTTCCCTTTTGACTTTAAATCGGCCGATATAAGCACGGGCTTTAATACGTCCATGCCGGCGTTCATCGCCCGCGCGGCTATTAGCACCTCGGGCACGTACGCTTCGTTGTTTTTAAACCTCTCCCCTATCACGCTCATTCCGGCAAGCAGTCCGTTGTTTAATATCTCCTCCGGCAAAAGCCCCTCTTCAAGAGCTTTCGCGACAAGCTCTTTAACGTTGTTCGCCCTGCCCTGCTGCAAAAATGCGCTGATCTCAGATACCGTGCTCATATTTTCCTCCCGTTTGCCTTCTTTTATATATTGCCCTTTTTGCTCCGGTATTTGCCCGCAGCCGTTCCGTATACTTTTAAAACCTTTGAAAAACAGGTCTGGTCTTCAAAGAAGAAGGTATAGGCAAATAGCCTCTGCGGAACAATTATACCAGTGTGCGTCCTATTGTTAAACACTGTTCATACTTGCGCAAGCAAGTAATTTTTATATAGCGCCTGAATATGCTGTGAGGTAATATTTCTGTAAACTTTTTATATTTTACTTGCAACCGGACTTATACTATGCTAAGTATAAATGAGCTAATTTTATGCTATAATAATATGAAATAAATTTTTACGGAACAAATTGCGGATTTCCGCAGTCTAAAATTTATATGATTTTTTAGGAGTAATGAAAATGAAAAAATGGTTTGATGATTCCGCCGGTGGGAGCGGCGGCGATCTTTCAAAGAAAAAAAACGGGGACATTTCTTCTCCCGGATCCGGCAAGCCCGGCAACCAGATGTATATCGATAAGAAAGGATCGCGGGGCTTTTTTAAGAAGGGAAAGGACGAAGAAGGCAACGATTACGGCCTTTCACGGGATAACTACGCGGAAGCTTCTTCTGAATCAGGCGGCAAAACCGGCAAATGGATGCTTATCGGCAGGAAAAAGCCGTGGAGCGTAAAGAAAAGGATCATAGTATCTTGCACCGGCGCGCTGGCGGCGGTGCTCCTCGGCCTCGCCATATGGGGTATAGTTATACTTGTAAATCCGTCATCAGCTATTACATTAAACCCTATATCGAAACAATCGCCGCTTCCAGGCGAATCTCCGCAATATTCGGACGGCCTATCGCCTACGCCGACTATAGATCCGT
>CAZDZY010000178.1:0-1811 GCA_964510055.1 uncultured Christensenellaceae bacterium | reverse complement strand
ATATATATTATATCAACAGACTTGTAATAAAGCTGTAAAATTTAAACTATCGTGTTTTAAGAAGACCCGGAATAAAAAAGACACGGTATCAATGAAAATACCGTGTCATATATGCGAAGCGACCATTTATTTCTGTTCAAGCTTTTTTATGCTGTTTTCGAGCCTGCGGAGCGTCTCGTCCTTGCCGAGCAGGCAGGCTATCTCCACCGCGCCGCCGGGAGTGACTTCCGTGCCGGTTATCGCTATACGGAGCGGCCAGAACAACTGCCCGTTCTTAACGCCCAGGCGCTCCACCAGTTTCATCAAAGCTTCTTTTATCGGTTCAAGTGAAAAGTCCCGCTGGTTTCGCAGCACATCCAACGCAGCCTTAAGCATATCCGGCGCGTCGTTTTTGTCCGTTTTCATCTTCTTGTTGAAATACAGCTCATCGCTGAAGTCGGGCATATTGGTCAGGAACGAAAGCTTGCCGGGTATCTCGGCAAGCGTTTCAAGACGCGGCTGTATGAGGTCGGTTATGAGGACGAGGTCGAAGCGTTCCACGCCGCACTGCTCGAAATAGGGGTACGCCCGCTCGATAAAATCCTGCTTTGATAGCCCTCGGATATACTGCGCGTTCATCCACGTAAGTTTTTCCACGTCGAATATCGCGGGAGACTTAGAAAGCCCTTCGAGGTTGAAAGCGCCGATCAGTTCTTCGAGCGAGAATATCTCCTGCTCGGTGCCGGGGCTCCAGCCTAAAAGCGCTATATAGTTTATCAGCGCTTCTTTTAAGTAGCCTTTGTCTATGAAGTCGTCGAACGACGCGTCGCCGTGGCGCTTTGAAAGCTTTCTCTGCTTATCTTTCATAACGACGGGCAAATGTATGTATTCGGGTATGTCCCACCCGAACGCGCGGTAAAGATGGTTGTATTTCGGCGTGGACGACAGATACTCGGTGCCTCTGATAACATGTGTGATTCCCATCAGATGGTCGTCTATTACGTTTGCGAGGTTGTATGTCGGCATTCCGTCGGCTTTTATGAGAACGTTGTCGTCGAGGTCGGCGTTAGGCACCGTTATCTCGCCGAACACCGCGTCTTTATACGTGGTCTCGCCTTCGCGCGGTATGTTCTGCCGTATAACATAAGGCTCCCCCGATTCGAGCTTACATTTTTTCTCTTCGCTTGAAAGACGCAGGCAATGCTTGTCGTATGTAAACGTTTCTCCCTTCGCCTCGGCTTTCGCCCTCTCTTCCGCGAGGCGCTCTTTCGAGCAGAAGCAGCGGTACGCGGCTCCTGTTTCCACAAGTTTTTCAGCGTGCTCTTTGTAGATAGCTTTGCGCTCGCTTTGTATATACGGGCCGAAGCTTCCCCCCACGTCGGGGCCTTCGTCATAATTAAGGCCTGTCTGCTTAAGCGTAGAATATATTACTTCTTTAGCGCCTTCCACCTCGCGCTCGAGATCCGTATCCTCTATGCGCAGTACGAATACGCCGCCTGTTTTGCGGGCGTAAAGCCATGCGTAAAGCGCGGTGCGCAGGCCGCCTATATGAAGATAGCCGGTGGGGCTGGGCGCGAATCTCGTTCTTACCTGTTTCATATGTTAAACTCCTTGATCTGTGAGAAGATCTATCTCTGTTTTATCGTTTGATTTATCGAGTCTCGCGTTCCTGAAATACAGGGCGAGGTCTATACTCACCATTATAAAGTTGAATATATACAGCGCGAGCACGATGTCGGGGCTTATCAGCGTTTTGTGCAGTATGCCCGAAACATAAGCGAGGTCGAGCAGTATGAGGTACGCAAGGCTCTTGCCCCTGGATGAGCGCGCCC
>CAZDZY010000177.1:0-1932 GCA_964510055.1 uncultured Christensenellaceae bacterium | reverse complement strand
TGAGTTGGACAGGATGTTTATGGCAGGAGCGGAAGAATTCATTTTTGTGGGGTTAGACGGCGGAGATTATTTCTACGTGAATTCAGCGGGAGCCGGAAACTGGGAGGACTATATATTAGATGAGGTCATCCCAAAAGTCGATAAAGACTACAGAACTATTCCCAAAGCGTCGTCGCGAGGCATATGCGGATTCTCCATGGGCGGGTTCGGTTCGATCAATCTCGCTATGAGGCACCCCGACGTATTCAGCGCGGTATATTCCATATCACCGGGCCTGCTTATGGATGGCGGGCTTGCGGAAGCCATGGAAACATGGAAAAACAATGAGCCGTTTTTAAGGGATTATGCGCGTACGTTTGCCCCGAATTCCAACGCGGAATTGCTGGGCGACATACCCAAACTGGACGGCAGCGCCGAAGATAATATTATCGCGGAGAAGTGGATGGCGGGTTTCGGCGATCTTCAGCAAAAACTGGACGCTTACAAAGCTCTTGGTATTCCGCTTAAAGCCATAGGTTTCAGCTATGGCACAAAAGATGAATACACATGGATTCCTAAAGGCACGCAATACTTTTCAGATCTGCTGAAAGAAAACGGGATAGAAAACTCATTGTTTGTATTCGACGGCGGACATACGCAGCCTCAGAGCGATATAGAAGAGCATTTGATACCGTTTTTTAATGAGAACCTCATTTACCGGGAAAACTGATTTACCGGGAAAACTGATAAAAAGAAAAAGGATCATATCATGACAGAAGAAGGAGCTATGACCCTTCTTCTGTTAAGTTCCTCAGCGCAGGCGCTGCCTGCGGCTTGAACTGAATAAACGATGCATGATTATACGAACACCCTTTCCGGCGAATAAACTTTCCATACCATATATTGTACCCAACATTTCATTGCTATACATTTTTTAAATTTTTATTTTTTTGTTTTAAAATTTAAGGAGGAATTATCGTTTTTACCTAGAATAATAGATTTAAAGTGGGGAAAAGTGGGTAAGTATGGAGAAGAAGTATTAAAGAGTGGTGAAAAACAGGAACTCATCCCTTTAGATAAACAGTAAGGGGCAGGTTTGGGGGAAGACGTGAAGGATCCATTGATAGGTATAAACATACATAATGTAGACGAAAAAGGCCGGCTCGCGATACCGTCGAAATTGAGGGCGGAACTTGGCGAACCGTTTTATATACTATGCTTCACCAACGACTGCCTCAGTGTGTACTCGGAAGAAGAGTGGAAAAAGCTGACCGACAAATTCAATGCTATACCGCAGTCCGATTTAAAAGCGCAGCGGTCGGTGCGTCTTATATATTCAAGCGCGTGCAAATGCGAACCCGACAAGCAGGGCAGGGTGCTCATTCCCCAGCTCCTCCGCGAAAAGGTGGGCATAGACAAAGAAGTAGTGACGATAGGCGCATCTAACCGCGCTGAAATTTGGGCGAAAGAGAAATGGCAGAGCTTCGTTGACGAGGAGTCCGCCGGCGATAATAATGCGATTGCGGGGCTTGCAGATTACGGTATATAACGAATGGAACACAAGACGGTATTACTTGAAGAAACGGTAGAAGCGCTAAATCTGAAGCCGGGAATGATAATAGCCGACGGAACGTTGGGCGGCGGCGGCCATGCGGAAGCGATGCTAAAAGCTATAATGCCGGGCGGGAAGCTTATAGGGATAGACAAAGACGAATACGCCATAGGCAGGGCGAAGGCAAGGCTCAAAGAATATGAGAATAGCGTAGAATATGTAAACGAGGATTTCAAGGATATCAAACGCATACTGGATATGCTTGATATAGATGGTATAGACGGAGCGGTTTTAGACCTGGGGGTCTCGTCGTTTCAGCTAGACCAGTGTAACAGGGGGTTTTCATATAAACTGGATTCAAGGCTTGACATGCGCATGAATATAAAAGATAAGAAATGCGC
>CAZDZY010000176.1:0-2015 GCA_964510055.1 uncultured Christensenellaceae bacterium | reverse complement strand
GGGAAGTCCGCATACTCGTAAAACCCGAAGACGTGGACGATGCAGGAATGCATCTCATGGCAAAAGACATTGTAAAGAAGATCGAAAAAGACCTGGATTACCCCGGACAGATAAAAGTCAACGTTATAAGGGAAACAAGGTCGGTCGATTTTGCAAAGTAACAAACAAGGAGAGCTTAAACAGCTCTTCTTTTTATTGCTTTTTAAGCATAAGGTTATAAAATATAACCAGAATTAATCGGAGGTCACTTTTTATGATCCTCATTGCCGACGCGCATTCTGATTTTGCGGGATTTAACATGCTTCCTGAATGTTATGGCATCGAGTACGATCATGCGGATCTTGAAAGGATGGAGCAGGGCGGAATAAGGCTTCAGATATTCGCAGCGTGCGTGCAGCCGGGCTGCACCGATAAACTGGAAAAAGGTTTAAGACAGATAAACTTCATAAACGAATTCGTAAACCGGTCTGAAGGCCGCGTTAAGCTCTGCATAACTCCGGATCACCTTTCCTTTCCGGGGATAAAGGCTATTCTCGCTATTGAGAGCGGCGAAACTATAGACTGTAAAACAGATATGATACAGCACGTTTACAACCTTGGAGCAAGGATGATGAGTCTTACCTGGAATGCGGAAAACGATTTTGCACAAGGGGCTTTGAGTAAAGGAGGCTTAAAGCCTAAAGGCATAGAGGCGATAAAAGAGCTGATCAGGCTCCGCATGGCATTCGACGTATCGCACTTAAACGAACAAAGCTTTTGGGAAGCGGCTGAGGTTTATGCGTATCCGCCCTGCGCGTCGCATTCCTGCGTTTATGAGCTGCGTCCCAATCCGAGGAACTTGAATAGATCCCAGATCCAGCATATCATCAGCCGCGGCGGGTATATAGGCGTAAATTTCTATTCAGAATTTTTAAAAGGTGATAACGCTTCGATCGCCGACGTATTGAGGCATATCGAATATATACTTTCGCTTGGCGGACATGAACATATCGGCTTTGGTTCCGATTTCTGCGGAGCACTGCACACGCCTAAAGGTTTAGGTTCAGTAGCGGATTTTCAAAAAATACCTGAGGCAATGGCGCGCCTCAATTACAGCGATACGCTTATATTTCAAATTTGCTATGGTAATTTAGAGAAATATATATTAGAATTCCTATGAAAGAACTTAAGGTGGATATATTATGACCGATATATATGAAAATCCGCTTATTGCCCGTTATGCTTCCCGTGAGATGGCGCAAGTTTTCTCCGACGACGTTAAATTCAGGACATGGAGAAAGCTTTGGATAATACTCGCCGAATGCGAAAAAGAGTTAGGCCTTAACATCTCCGACGAGCAGATCGATGAGATGAAGCGCTATGAGGACGACATCAACTACGACGTTGCCGCGGAAAGGGAAAAGACCGTCCGCCATGACGTTATGGCGCACGTTTACGCATACGGGGAGCAGTGCGTAAAAGCGAAACCGATAATACACCTTGGCGCTACCAGCTGCTTTGTGGGAGATAATACCGACCTTTTGGTGATGCATCAGGCACTTAAAATTATAGAAGTTAAACTGGCTAATGTGATAGACAATCTTTCCCGTTTTGCTCTTAAATATAAGGACATGCCCGCTCTGGGATTCACGCATTTCCAGCCGGCGCAGCTTACAACAGTGGGCAAGCGCGCGACTCTCTGGATACAGGACCTTTTGATGGACCTTGAAGCTTTGAATGAGGTCTTACGTGATTTTAAGCTTCTCGGCGTTAAAGGGACAACGGGCACGGGAGCGAGTTTTCTTGCTCTTTTTGACGGAGATGCTGCAAAAGTAAAAAAGCTGGACGAAATGGTATGCGGCAGGCTCGGTTTCCCGCCGTTTGCGGTGACCGGGCAGACATATCCCAGGAAATTCGATACTGTTGTGCTTAACGCGCTTTCACAAATCGCTCAGAGCGCTTATAAGTTCAGCAACGATATAAGGCTTCTGCAGAGCCTTAAAGAGATCGAAGAGCCGTTTGAGGATGAGCAGATA
>CAZDZY010000175.1:0-2090 GCA_964510055.1 uncultured Christensenellaceae bacterium | reverse complement strand
TCTTCAAAAAAAATGTTATGGGCTTGACGTGTCCCTGTTTTTGCGATATAATCATAATACCCCATTGTTTCCCCGTTATAAACCACTGTCTTATCGATATAATCGCTTTTATTATTATTAAAGTAGAAGGGATACTGCATCACATACTCCAGCTCCAAAACTCCCAAATAGCCTTCTTGCAGCTTGGCGTCATATTCATTAAAGGCTTCCGCATCCGTAATGTTATTATGCAAAGCCAACATATGTTTTATTCTGTCGCGGGATTCTTCAGGGAAAGCTGAAATTATAGTATCCCCATTTTTAAATAAATCCTGCTGAACACCGCAATATATTCCCCCAAGATTATATTCTCCCACATTAACAATAGGTTTGCCCATCATGATACGAAAAACCACCGCCACATCACTTAAATTTGCGAAATCGCTTTCATTCATAATATTATCCAAGCTGATGTTATAGAAGTCGCAAAAAAGTTCATTTGAGTTACATAACATTGTAATATTCTCTCGCATAATATTCTCTTGCTTTATATCGACACTTTCAATCATTGTATCCAGTTCGCCGTTTTCATACGCCTTGAACGCTACCAAGCAGGCATATATATCGCCATGATTTTCTGAATTGATAAAATCATAATACATCTGCTGCCCCTCGGTAAGCGCCGCCATAGCCGCCCCGGCCGACACGAGGTTCGCGCCGGTGGCCGCTTCTTCGGTTGCCAATCCGCTCTGCGAGGGCGTTTCCGCCTGTTCTTCTTTTGTGTGCTTCGGCTCTTCCGTCGGTTCGCTGTTTTGCGTGCCGCACCCTGTTATAAGCGCGGCAAGGCTTGTGATGGCTAACAGTAAATATAATGTTCTTTTAAAACTCATATTCTTGCTCCTTATAATGGCTGCCTTTATTATACTCTGCGTATTGCATATTGTCAAAATATATAAAGTATTTGAAAATTACTTGAAGATTGCTTTATACTTCGGTAAAGCTGTCAACGGGGAAGGGTTCTGTTTTTATTCTTCGCGGTTTCATTACATACAGCCCTTTTACCGTCATCGCGAGGAGTATGACGACGAAGCGATCCAGAGATGACAGCGAGGGGATAATGCGCTGAATTACTTCGCTGCGTTCGCAATGACGGGGTATGCGGACTGGATTGCTTCGCTTTGCTCGCAATGACGGTAACCAGCCAACAGCCTCTATGCCGTCATCGCGAGGAGCGCAAAACGAAGCGATCCAGAGATGATAGCGAGGAAGTAACGCGCTGTATTGCCGCGCTTTACTCGCAATGACGAATGCCCGTGTGGATGGGGGAATGGTTTTATTTGTATTCTCCGCGGTTTCATTATAAAATGAATTGGAAAAACGGTAAGGGGGAGTCCGAAAATATGAAATACGAATGGCTGGATGCCTACTGCCTTGCCAAACCGGGCGTGGAGAAAGACTACAAAGCGGAATGGGGCGCATTCCGCTATAGGGTCGGCGGCAAGTTCTTCGTGCTGCTCGGCGGCGATAAAGCGGGACGCCCCATCGCCTCGGTGAAGCTGGAGCCCGTGCTGGGCGACATGCTGCGCAGTCAATATCCCGATATCATTCCGGGCTACTACCTCAACAAGGAGCACTGGAACTCGGTATACATGGAGGGCGAAACGCCCGACGACGTGCTGCGCATGATGATCGATGAAAGCTACCGGCTCGTACTCTCCGGGCTGACTAAAAAGGCGCAGCGCGATATTGCCGGAGAGGCTGTCCCATTGTCCTAAGATTGACAACCCTTGCCGGACCGGATATACTAAGCGGAGTAGAACATATTTTCGCTTACGAGGGATTTATGCAACCCGACGCATACTGGGTATGGCTTTCCTGCATACCCGAAGTGACACCGAAACTGTACTATCAGATACTTCGCGTTTTCGGCACGCCGGAGCGCTTCTTTGCCGCGCTCGAAAGCGGCGGCGAAATGCCGGATTCTCTGCCAAAGAAGGCGCTTTCCGCGGTACGCGCCGCCGCCTCAAGGCAGCGCGTCTTAGAAATGGCGCACGAACTGGAGATCAAGGGCATACGCGCCGTCACGCGGCTGGACGAAGAATATCCCGCCT
>CAZDZY010000174.1:0-2134 GCA_964510055.1 uncultured Christensenellaceae bacterium | reverse complement strand
AAATGCCCTTGTAGGGCTTGAGCATGCCACCCGCTGAGCGGGTGGTCATGACTTTTCTAAGAAAAAAGCTTGCATTTGATCATAATTTCGCTTGAGTTCATCCAAATCGCGATAGTTGCCGCTGTAAACCTCGTAAATAAGCGCGTTGTCATAACCGGAACTTATAAGAGCGTCTTTAAATTTATTAAAATCCATGCTGCCCTTGAACGGCAGGACGGGGGATACGCCGCTATCATCGCTGCTTATATAATCGCACACATGGATATTGATTAGCCTGCCTTTCGTATGTTCAATAAATTCGGCCGGATCAAACCCTGCCTGGGCTGACTGTTTTATGTCGAGCGTGAAATACAGGTTTGCGGTTTCAGGCATGCTCAATAATCCTGAGGCGAATTCAGGCGCGGCATACCAGCACCAGTGCACATTTTCCCATGCGAGTTTTACGCCATGCCCTAAAGCCCTGTCGGCGAGAATTCCCGCAGTGCAGGCTGCTTTTTGATAATTCGGTTTAAATTTTCGTGCATGTTTAACGTTAGATGGGCCGTGAAAAGTATAGGATACGGCGCCCAATTCTGCGGCGGCGTCGAGTACATAATTAAAAATATCTTCAGCGTCCTGTCTCGCTCTTAAGTGGTCGGAAAAAAGCTGCGGCTCAAACTGAAGGGAGAGCGCATGTACTGAATAAGCGCTCATGCCGTTATCGTTAAGACGTTTCTTAAGATCTTTAATATAAGGCATGCGGTATTCCGACATACAGCATAAAAATGTTTCCACGTTTTTGATATTCATGTCTCCAATAATGTTTATTGCGTCTTCAGTATATATATTAGGGAAAAAACATGCTGTTGACATACCGATTATCATATTAGCCTCCATTGATACTTGGCATCTAGGAAAGTATGAGATTATTTACTGCAATTTATTATATCAAACAGATAGGCCGGACGCCAAAACAATTATTAGAATTTTGCCTGATATGCCTTATATGTTACTCGAAAATGATTAAAATATGGTATAATTGATTAATATAAAATTTCTGGAGGGCGTTTGATGCCGGAATACCCGAAAAGAGCTAAGCTTTTGCTTTTGCTCGAATATCTTAAAAAATATACTGACGAGCAGAATCCGAAGAAAATGAACGAGATACTTGATTTTCTTAAAAACAACGGTGTGGAAGCAGAGCGAAAAGCGATATATTCAGATATTAATCTATTGCGCGATTTGGGGTTTGACGTAGTTAAAGCTTCCGATAACGGAACGGCTTACTTCTTAGGTGAAAGGACCATGGAAATAGCTGAGGCGCAGATATGCGCAAGCGCTGTCTCCGCCGCAAAATTTATAACACAGAAAAAATCCGTGGAATTGATAAAAAAACTCGGGAGCCAGTTCAGCCAGGCCCAGTCGGCGATGTTTAACGAAAGACTTGAACTTGCAAGGACGCTGAAAACGAAAAACGAAGAAATATATTATAATATAGATAAGATCGTACACGCGCTGGGGGCGTATAAAAAGATATCGTTCCTTTACTTCGAATATTTACCAGATAAAGCGCTTCAGCTAAGAAAAGAGGGGAAAAGGTATTTTGCAAGCCCGTATACCCTTATGTGGGCTGAAGACGCTTATTATCTCGTGTGCAATATCGATAAATACGACAATCTTTCACATTTCAGGGTAGACAGGATGACGAAAGTAGAAATACTGGATGAAAGCATAAGAAAAATAAACGAAGTCTCGGAATACAAGAACTATATAGATTTTGACGAGTATCACAGGAGCGTTTTCAACATGTTCGGGGGGAAACTGCAAAATGTACGCATAAGGTTTAAAGACGAATTGTCAACGGCCGTTTACGACAGGTTCGGGCTTGACGCAAATGTATCGAATATAAAAGACGGTTGGTTCACAGTATCGGTAAACGTACGCGTCAGCCCTGGGTTCCTATCGTGGCTCACTATATTCGGAGATAAAGCGGAGGTGCTTTCACCGCAGGATCTTAGAGTCGATCTTAAGCAATTGGCTGTTTCTCTTTACACATTATATAAAAACGAATAAAAGCCGCTTTGAGCGGCTTTTATTATAATTAGGCTTTAGCACAAATAACCCCCAGTTTTACTGGGGGGATTAAAAGGCTTAT
>CAZDZY010000173.1:0-2149 GCA_964510055.1 uncultured Christensenellaceae bacterium | reverse complement strand
GCCGCGCGACCGCCGCGTTCTCGGTGTTTATATGCAGCGCAAGCGCTCCGCCCGATATGTTTATGGCGCCCGCCGTATGAAGCAGCGCGGAAAGCTCGGCAAGGTCGCAGCATTCGTTTCCCGGCTCGGTCCGGCATATCTCTCCCTTTGCGATGGATGAAAAAGACATGTTCTGCTTAAGCTCCGTTCTCTAAGTCCCTGTGTTCTAATATTACGCGGTGCCCCTGTGCCCTGAATATCGTAAAAAGCTCTTCGGCCACTGCCACGCTCCTGTGTTTTCCGCCCGTGCAGCCTATTGCTATTACCAGTTGCTTTTTGTCCTGTTCAAGGTAAAAAGGGGCTATATAGTTTACAAGGTCGCTCACCTTGTCGATAAATACTTTTGCCGGCGGGAACGAAAACACATAGTCGCGGACGACCTTTTCCTTTCCCGTATGCTCCTTCAGTTCTTCGATATAAAACGGGTTGGGCAGGAACCTCATATCGAATACCATATCAGCGTCGATAGGTATGCCCTTTTTGTAACCGAACGTCGTTACCGTTATCAGTATGCCTCCCGCGCCGGTATCGCTGAAAAGCTTGTCCATCACTTCGCCGAGCTTCTTTACCGAATATGTCGATGTGTCTATGGTGTTGTTCGCGAGGTCCTTTATTGTGCGCAGCTTTCCGCGCTCGAGCGTTATCCCCGTTATCACCTTGCCGTCTTCGGAAAGCGGATGCCTGCGCCTCGTCTCCTTGAAACGCTTTACAAGCGCTTCTTCGCTCGCGTCGAGGTATAATATGCTTAGCTCTATATCCCTCATCTTCTTAAGGTTTTTTATAGCTTCGAATATATCGTCGAACATGTCGCCCATGCGCATATCGACGACGGTGGCGGCCTTTGCTATCTGGTCATTGTGAAGGCACATCTTCGCGAATTCGGGTATCAGCTTGGGAGGAAGGTTGTCCACGCAAAAATACCCCATGTCTTCGAGACGCTTTAAGGCCTGAGACCTGCCCGCGCCCGAAAGTCCTGTAACGATGATAAATTTCATATCAATCCCCCCTTAAGTTCGCCAACTGTTTTAAACCGAGCCCCGCGCTTTTCGCCAGCTCTATCGCTCTCATGGTCTTCCCCACATCCTGCGGCCTGTGCGCGTCGCTCGATATAACGAACTTCGCTCCCTCCGACGCCGCCGCCTGTATATCCTCCGCTGTGATCCCCGTATGCTTTTCGTTTATTTCAAACAGCGCGCCGTAGTCGGCGCACGCCCTTCCGAGCATCCTGTAATCTACCGGCACGCCGTACCCCGGATGCGATACGATGTTTATGCGGTGCTTTTGTATGGCGAGCATGTAGGCGTTCGTTATTGCTTGTTTGTGGCTTCTGCCGGCTATAAACGCCCACATGGTCTTTATATCTTTCGTCAGCGCGGACTTATGATAGCCTAATATCAGTATATCGAATTTGAACCCCCGGGGTATGTCCGCGCTGCCGTCAAGCCCTATAAGGTCAAGCTCGATCCCCGTCTTTACCCTTATCTTTCCGGCGAACTGTTCCCCCGCGGCTTCTATCGCGCCGATATACCGCTCAAGGCTGCGCCGCCTTATCCCGTACGCAAGGTTTGCCGTGCCATGGTCGGTAATACCGATTTCATTGAGCCCCAGTTTTACTGCCGCTTCAACATTATCCGATACTGAGCCGGTTCCGTGGCTGAAAACCGTATGCGTATGATAGTCTGCGGTAAGCTTCATGTTTCACCCACTATCCTGACTTCCGGCACCAATCTTACTCCGCTGTGCTCGAATACCCGCCGTTTTACTTCCTCTATAAGCGCCAGTATATCCTCAGGAGTAGCGCCTCCCGTATTTATTATAAACCCGGCGTGTTTTCTTGAAACCTGCGCTCCTCCCACGCAAAGGCCCTTAAGCCCGGCCTGCTCAATGAGCGGCCCGGCGTAATTGCCTTCCGGCCGCTTGAAAGTGCTGCCCGCGCTGGGAAACTCGAGAGGCTGCTTTTCACGCCTTTTCTCACCCAGCTCCAGCAGCTTCTGCCTGCTCTCTTCGGATGAGCATTTTTGCAGCTTCAGCCTGGCTCCCGTAACGATAAAAGTTTTCTCGCTCAAAACGCTCTTCCTGTATCCGAACTTCATGTCTTCTTTTTTCAGCG
>CAZDZY010000172.1:0-2195 GCA_964510055.1 uncultured Christensenellaceae bacterium | reverse complement strand
ACAGTTTTTACCGCGATGCGAAGCTTCGGCGTTTGACTCGGTACCGTTATAATAATGTGCCCCGGGATGCCGGCGGGCGCATGTATTATATTAAAGATGGGGATACCGTATGGAACCCCGGATTTCTCCCGTGCAAAACTGCTCTCGACGCTTACCGCTGCCGTCACGGGCTCGGTTATACTATTATCGAAAGCTCCAAAGACGGGCTCGAAGCGCAGCTTACCTGCTTCGTCCCTATAGGATCGACATGTGAAATAAACCAGCTGCACCTCCGCAATACAAGCCGGAGGAAGAAAAGCTTTCAACTATACAGCGCTGTCGAATGGTGCCTGTGGAATGCCGTCGACGACTCGCAGAATTTTCAGAGAAACCTCAATATAGGCGAAGTTGAGGTCGAAGGCAGCGCGATCTACCACAAGACGGAATACCGCGAACGCAGGAACCATTACGCATATTTTAGCGTGAATGAACCTGTAAGCGGATTCGATACCGACCGCGATTCGTTCCTCGGGGCTTTCAGGTCGTGGGACGCACCCGAAACCGTATCGAGCGGGCAGAGCCGCAACAGCGTGGCGGAAGGCTGGGCGCCGATCGCGAGCCACCGTATAGATTTGAGCCTCGCGCCGTCGGAAGAAAAGACGCTGATATTTATTTTAGGATATGCCGAAAACCCGAGGGATAACAAATGGGAAAGCCCGGGCGTCGTCCGCAAGACCTCCGCAAGGGAAACAATAGATAAGTACTCCGATACCGACTCGGTGAAGGCGGCTTTGGAGGAATTGTCCTCATATTGGGGCAATCTTCTTTCGCGCTATACCATTGAGAGCGGCGAGAAGAAAATCGACCGCATGGTGAACATCTGGAACCAGTACCAGTGCATGATAACGTTCATTATGAGCAGGAGCGCAAGCTATTTTGAGAGCGGCACAGGCAGAGGCGTCGGGTTCCGCGACAGCTGCCAGGATATACTCGGCTTTGTGCATATGATACCCGACCGCGTCCGCACAAGGATACTCGATATGGCCGCCATACAATTCGAAGACGGGAGCACGTACCATCAGTTCCAGCCTCTCACCAAGCGCGGGAACGGCGACGTGGGCACAGGCTTCAACGACGACCCGCTCTGGCTCATAGCGTGCACGGCCGCGTATATCAAAGAGACAGGCGATTCATCGATACTTAAAGAGAGCGTTCCGTTCAATAATGTTCCCGGAACGGAAAAACCGCTGTTTGAACATTTGCGGCGCAGCATAAACTATACGCAGAGCAATCTCGGGCCGCACGGGCTGCCGCTTATTGGGCGCGCCGACTGGAACGACTGCCTCAATCTTAACTGTTTTGCCGAGTACCCGGATTCCAGTTTCCAGACAGCCGAGAATACCGAGGGCAGGGTGGCGGAGAGCGTGTTCATCGCGGCCATGTTCGTGATATACGGTAAAGAATACGCCGAGCTTTGCCAGAGATTCGGCTCCGCAAAAGAAGCCGATAAGACGCTGGAGAGCGTTGAGAAGATGAACAAAGCGGTGATGGAACACGGCTGGGACGGAGAATGGTTCCTCCGGGCGTACGACGCTTTCGGAAACAAAGTAGGAAGCCGCGAGTGCGCCGAAGGCCAGATATACATCGAGTCTCAGGGTTTCTGTTCTATGGCCGGCATCGGTGAAAAAGAAGGTTTTACGAGGAAGGCTCTCGATTCTGTCAATAAGCGCCTTAAAACGGCTTACGGCATACAGCTTTTATCGCCCTGCTATTCCGAATATCATATAGAGCTGGGCGAAGTGTCGACTTATCCGCCGGGATATAAAGAAAACGGCTCGATATTCTGCCATAACAACCCGTGGATAAGCATCGGGGAAGCGAAGCTCGGGAATGCCGAAGAGGCGTTTTCGGTATATAAACTCACCTGCCCGGCGTATCTTGAAGAGAAAAGCGATGTCCACCGCACCGAACCCTACGTATATTGCCAGACGGTGGCGGGGCGTGAGACCTCGAGGTTCGGCGAAGCAAAGAACAGCTGGCTTACCGGCACGGCGGCGTGGTCGTTTGTCGGCATCAGCCAGGCGATATTGGGCATCTGCCCGGGCTATGACGGGCTGGTCATAGACCCGTGCGTTACGCGTGAAATGGGATCGTATAAGATAAAGCGCTTGTACCGCGGCGCCGAGTATGAGATAACGGTGCACAATAAAGGAAAA
>CAZDZY010000171.1:0-2293 GCA_964510055.1 uncultured Christensenellaceae bacterium | reverse complement strand
CCCAGGAAGACCTTGAACGGATCTTTCTTGATTACGGTGAAGAGAGATGGGCCGCGCGCATAGCGGAGTTCATTGTGAGGGAACGACGGCTGCGGCCCATTGAAACCACCGGCCATCTCGTGGAGGTAATCAAAAAAGCAGTCCCTCTCGGCGCGCGAAAGGATGGGCCTCATCCGGCAAAGAGGTGTTTTCAGGCTCTCCGTATCGAAGTCAATGGCGAACTTGACGCTCTAAAATCAGGCCTTTTTGATTTCGTACAGATGCTGAAAAATAACGCCCGGATAGCCGTTATCACGTTTCATTCATTGGAGGACAGGATAGTCAAACAGGAGTTCAAAAGGTTTGAGGACCCCTGCGAATGCCCAAAGGATTTCCCGATATGCATATGCGGCAAGAAACCCATGGGAAAAGTGATAACGCGAAAGCCCGTACTTCCCTCAGAAGAAGAAGTTGAACAGAACAGCAGATCGAGAAGCGCCAAACTAAGGGTGTTTGAGGCGATAAAATAACCGGTATCCCCGAAGAGCCGTGGCTTTTTGGGGTAAGAAGCGAGGGTGCTATGCTGGCGACACAAAGAAAAACAGAATATACGCGTACACCGATGCCTCAAAAAAGAGTAGTCAAGATGGAGGGAAACGTCGCATATATTAATACTGGTTATCGGGAGAACGAAGCCCAGCGTAAAAGGAACGCGGCAAAGCAAAAAGCTCAGGCAGCCGCAGCCCAGGCAAAGCATAAGCGCAAGGGAATGGCGTCCACGATAGCAGTGATTTTTATAGCGTTTTGCGCATTGGCGCTGCTCGTTTCAAGATATGCCGCCATTTGCACGATAAACTCTGAGAATAACAAGCTCAAAAGCGATATAGATGCAATAAAGGTAAAGACGGAAGACTTAAGAGTCCAGATGGAGCTGAGGGATAATCTGGAAAGCGTCCTCGATACCGCGGTAAACGATCTCGGGATGAAGTATCCCGGCGAGGAGCAGAGGGTACATCTTGATATGAGCTAAACTTAAGGCTTATACGGAGGGAGAAATAATGTCGCTGCCGACTCTCAAATCAAAAAAAAGGATCCTTTTTCTAATGACAGCAGTGATATTACTCTTCACCGCATTGTCGGTCAGGATGGGCATCATAGTATTTGCCCAGGGTGATTTCCTCCGGCAGATGGCGCTCCTGCAACAGACACGCGACTTGACCGTATCGGCCAAACGGGGGAATATAATCGACAGAAACGGCGGCATACTGGCCCAGAGCGCAACGGCTCAGACTGTAGTGCTTCGTCCGTCTGAGATATCGGGCAGCGGCAGCGTCGACACGATAGTAAGCGTGCTGGCCGATAAACTGGGGATGGACGAAGAAACTGTTCGCAAGAAGGCTACCGACAGTACAAAATCGGAAGTCTGGCTCGCGAGGCAGGTAAGCAATGATACGGCTGACGAACTGCGGATGCTTAATCTTCCGGGCGTATTCTTTGCAATAGACGTAAAGAGATATTACCCGAACAGCTCGTTTCTGACGCAGACGCTTGGATTCACGACTGTCGACGGAGTCGGGCAGGAGGGCCTGGAGGCTTATTTTGAAAAATACCTTGCGGGGCAGGACGGAAAGATAATGTCTGAAGCCGACCGGGACGGCAGGTCGGTACCCTTGGGCGAGCAGGAATATATAAAGGCAATCGACGGTTATAACGTAAGGCTGACCATAGACGAAGTTATACAGCATTATCTCGAACAGGCGCTCGAGGAAGCGTATGTGCAGCAGAATGCTAAAAGCGCGTACGGCATAGCGATGGATCCGAAGACCGGCGGTATACTCGCGGCAGCGAATATACCGGATTACGACCTCAACAGCCCGCCGAGAGACGATATAGCGCTGCTTAATGAGCTTTCGAGGAATAAGGTAATTACCGACGTTTACGAACCGGGTTCGACGTTTAAGGTTATGACAGCGGCGGCAGTGCTGGACAGCGGCAAGATGACGACAGGTACAACGTTCGACTGCCCGGGCTTCAATATAGTAGACGGCCAGATGATAAAATGCTGGCGGTACCCCCGCTCGCACGGGCACCAGACGTTCCATGAGGCAGTGCAGAACTCGTGCAACGTGGCCTTTATGAAGATGGGTCTCGCGATGGGAACGCAAACGTTCTATGATTATATATACAAATTTGGTTTTGGACAAAACACGGGGATCACATTCCCTTCCGACCAGGACGGCATCGTCATGCCGGAAAAATATGTTACAAATCGTGACCTCGCCCGGATCGCGTTCGGGCAATCTATAGCCGTTAC
>CAZDZY010000170.1:0-2557 GCA_964510055.1 uncultured Christensenellaceae bacterium | reverse complement strand
CTGTGACCCCGTGCTTGTAAGGCACGTGCTCTCCCAGCTGAGCTATGCTCCCAAAAGTCATCAGAAGAATGCTGAAATATTGTATGATAGACTCGCTGACCTGTCAAAAGTTGAATTACGCGATTAAACATGAATAACGCCATTAAACTCGGTTTTATTTAAAGATACGCCGATTTGCTGGCATTATTGCTGCCTGCGTTGCTCAAGCTCCGCAAACACCTCTGAAGGGCTCAGACCTAACTCAGAGAGCATTACTAACAGGTGATATAAAAGATCTGCGGTTTCATATCTTATTTCATCAGGGGAAGCGTTCTTGGCGGCTATTATCACTTCGGCTGATTCCTCACCTACTTTCTTTAATATCTTGTCGATGCCTTTTGCAAAAAGATAGTTCGTATAAGATCCTTCTTTGGGATTTAGTTTTCTGTCTTCTATAACGCCGTACAATTCGTCTATAACGCCATATCCGCTCACACATTTACCTGTACCGTGCAGTGACTCAAAGAAACATGAATAATTGCCTGTATGGCACGCAGCGCCTTCCTGAGATACAAGGGCAAGCAAGGCGTCGCCATCGCAATCGATTTTAAGCTCGCAGACTGTCTGAAAATGCCCGGACGTCTCCCCCTTGAGCCACAATTTATTCCTGCTTCTCGAGAAGTATACCATCTTTCCCGTTTCGAGCGTTTTTTCGATAGATTCCCTGCTCATGTAAGCAAGCATCAGAACCGAATTAGTATTCACATCCTGAACAACGACCGGAACAAGGCCCTGTTCATTGAATTTAATTTTTTCTATATCCATAGTTGCCTCCCGCTATAACCTTACAGGTATATTTTCACGTTTAAAGTACTGCTTGACGTCTCCCACAGTATATTCGCCGTAATGGAACAGCGACGCTACGAGTACGGCGTCTGCGCCGGCACTCAAAACCTGTTTGAAGTGCTCAAACTTTCCGGCTCCGCCCGAAGCTATCACAGGTATCTTTACCAGGCCTGAAACAGCTTTCGTCACTTCAAGGTCGTATCCGTCTTTTGTGCCGTCAGTATCCATACTGGTGAGCAGTATCTCCCCCGCCCCTCTGTTCTCGGCTTCGGCAGCCCACTCGAGCGCGTCGCGCCCCGTATTAACTCTGCCGCCGTTAAGATATACGTCCCAGCCGTCTGTTCTTCTTTTAACGTCAATTGCGCAGACGACGCACTGGCTGCCGAAACGTTCCGCGGCTTCGTTTATGAAAGACGGATTCTTTAAGGCCGCGGAATTGACGGATATCTTGTCGGCTCCGCACCGCAATATCTCCCGAAAGTCTTCAAGCGTCCTTATGCCTCCGCCGACGGTAAGGGGTATAAAAATCTGTTCGGCCGTTTTTTCAACGACCTCTTTCATGATGCTTCTCCCATCTGCCGAAGCGGTGATGTCCAGAAATACAAGCTCATCCGCGCCGGCTTTATTAAACGCTTTAGCCATATCGACCGGGTCTCCAGCATCGCGTATATCAACGAAATTGATTCCTTTAACCACCCGCCCGGCATGAACGTCCAGGCAGGGTATTATCCTCTTTGTCAGCATATTTGCGCCCCTTCGGCTATAACCTGCTTTAAGCTGATATCGCCGGTATACAGCGCCTTGCCTATTATCACACCGTGTGCTCCGCTGCCTTTTAATTTATACAGGTCGTCAAGGGAACTCATGCCGCCGGAAGCTATTATTTCGATGCCCGTATTCCTTGCCATACCGGCGACGCCCTCGATATTCGGCCCGGTAAGCATGCCATCCCGTGCCACATCCGTGTAGATTATTGTTTTGACTCCGAGTTTCTTCATTTTCAGCGCGAGAGATAAAGCGTCGGCAGGCGTTTCGTTAGCCCAGCCTCTGATCGCAACCTTACCGTTTTTAACGTCTATTCCAACAACTATTCGTCCGGGATATTTTGCCGCGGCCTTTTCAACCAGGCCAGGGTCCTCAAACGCAGCGGTGCCTATAATAACGCGCCATACGCCGAGCTTAAGCCTTATATCGATGTCTTCCATAGTACGTACGCCGCCGCCTAGCTGAACAGGTATGGATACTGCTTTCAATATATCCGCGACTGCTTCGCGGTTTGAGAATTTTCCGGAAAATGCCGCGTCGAGGTCAACGACATGGAGAGCTTCAGCGCCCTCGTTCTGCCACTTTAGGGCTGTTTCTGCCGGATCCCCGTATTCCGTCGCTTTATCCATATCGCCCATTCTAAGCCTTACGCAGACGCCGTTCTTTATATCGATAGCGGGATATATCTTCATTTTAATTCTCCGAATCTTTTGAGCATATCGAGGCCTGCTTCTCCGCTCTTCTCAGGATGGAACTGCAGACCGAATACATTATCTTTAGCGACCGCAGCGGGAAACCTGTAACCATAATCGACCTCAGCTATAACATATTCCTGCGGAACATCCGTAACATGATACGAATGCACGAAGTAAACATACTTTTTCGCGCCGGCGGAAAAAAGAGCGTTGTCTTTTTTAACTATTATATCGTTCCATCCCATATGCGGGACTTTAAGGCCCGTAATGTC
>CAZDZY010000169.1:0-2630 GCA_964510055.1 uncultured Christensenellaceae bacterium | reverse complement strand
GATCGCCATCGAAGAGGGACTCCGCTTCGCTATCCGCGAGGGCGGCAGGACCGTAGGCTCCGGAGTCGTTGTCAGCGTTATCGAATAACATATCAAATACTAAGGAGAGGCTTAAGCCTCTCTTTTTGTTTTCCGTGGAATTAATTAAGTTGCAATAAACGGCAGATAATATTATTATATTCCATACACCGGTTGACATTATTCCATTTTATTCTTATCATTAGGGTGTAATAACTGTTTGGAGGAAAAAAATGAATTGCAGAATATGCGGTACGCCTATAAAAGCGGGCGAGGGATTCTGCAGCTTATGCGGGGAAAAAGCGGAATTTGCGGAACCGCAAAAGAGCCAGGCGCAGCAGCCTTTCGGCCAGCAGGCCTACCGCGAGCAGCAAAGCGCCCGATCTTATGAACAGCAGCCTTACCGCCGGTCTGACCGGCAGCAGCCTTATACACAGCAGCCTTACGCACAGCAGTCGTACGAACAGCCATTTAATACACCGCTAAACGGCAATATGTATTACGGTTCACAAAAGAGATCAAAAAAGTGGGTATGGATAACGCTTGTTCTTGTTACAGTCGCAGCGATGGCGGCGATCCTTGTTTTTTATGTATTTGGAAACAAACAAGGAACACAGGGGAAGCCGGCGGCAGCGCCGCCGTTTAAAGGCGATACCCCCCAGACTCAGTTCGCCAACGATACCGCCAAAGTGCTTTCCGATTCGTTTGCCATATTCGGAGACGTCGGGATCGATTTGAGCGGTATGTCGGAGAAGCCGTTTGAGATGAAACTGGATCTGAGAATGAAGGGGATGGGGGAGGATGTAAGCGGTACTGTAAGCGTGGCATACGATAACGAGACCTTTGGAATGAATATAAGTACCGAGGGTATTACCGGAAAAGCACAGTGTATTGAAGATATTATGTACGCAGAGGTGTATGGAAGAGTATTCGGGTACGATCTTCATTCCTCCGAAGACCTCTCGCAGCCGATGACGCTGAAAGACAGGATGATGGCGCTGGGCTTTTACGCTCAGCAGAGTATGCCGGGTGAAACCGATTATATGACTCTTTCCGGCTTTCTATTGCAGAGCACTTTCAGCGGAGGTAAAAATACCGATCTCGCCGGGCTTTTATTGAACAGCATAGATGAGAGCTGTTTTGAAAACAGCGTCTCCAAAACTACATTGACTCTTCATGCCGGCGATATAGCCGATACATTAAGAACTTTTGCAGGAAAGCTTGAGGATAACGAAGAGCTGAAAAAGATGTATGAAGATTTTATTAAAGAAACTTCGGGAAATTCAGTTGATGCAATAAGTCAGCTAAGCGGCTTGGCTGACGCGCTGGAAGGGCAAAAAGAAACGGCCGATCCTGTAATAGTATGGGAAGTATCTTATATAAACGAAAAACCGGTCTCATTCATAATAACAGCTGAAAAATACGTTTATTCGTTAAGCTGCAAACAAAGCAAAGACACCACTGAAATAATATTTGAATCAACCCCGGGCAGTTCGTCGGAAAGTGTTTCAGGAAGCTGCAGTTTTAAAAAAGCAGGATCGGGAACTGAAATTTCAGGTACAATGATTACACAGGGGACGCTTATGAGCTTTTATGGAGATATTGCTTTCAGCGGAAATAATACACATGGCACAATAACAATGAAAACCTCGGGCTCTTCTAATCTGGCATACGGTCTGGATGTAACCATTGATTTTAATTTAACTGTAGATATAAGAATGCCTCATACAAAAGTCAAAGACGACGGCCGTTTCAAGATCGATACCAGCGGCGCAACGATTATTGACGGGTCTTCATTGCTCGGAACAACAGGGCTGCCCGGCATGTAACTTATACTCAGATTCCATTTCGAAAACCGGTAATAGCAATATAAAACACTATGTGCCAGTTGACTTTGGTCGATATTTTTCATATTATTAAGTGTAAATATCTGAAAACCGGTATGACCCGGCCGCCGCGTTCGCGGCGGAAAAACCGAAGGTTTTGGGAAACAGGTCCCCAAATACTTGGAATTTCAGATACTTTGCATTTAAAGAAAGCCATAAGTTATTGAAGCAATAATAAGATTATTTGGAGGAAATAAAATGTTTTGCATTAAATGCGGTTCGCCGGTAAACGAAGGCGAAAAGTTCTGCAGCGTTTGCGGTGAAAAAGTTGAAGCCGCCCCGGCGCAGCAAACCCAGCCGACAGACCAGCGGCCGCTGGACCAGCAGCCATACGGCCAGCAGCCATACGAAAACACGTACGGCAGCGTACAGAAAAAGCCCGGGAAAGGGCTGTGGATAGCGCTTGGCGCCGTCGCGGTACTGGCAATAGCGGCAGTGCTTATATTCGTAGTCTTTGGGAACAATCAGCCTGCGGTATCGAGAGGAGCGCTGCCGTTTGAGGGCAATACCCCTCAGACGCAATTTGCCAATAATACCGTCAAGGTCATTTCCGACGCGTTTGCGGGATTCGGGGGCGAAGGAGGCGACGCTAAAGACATAGCAAAGAAGCCGTTTGACGCGACAATGGATATGACCGTTGACGCGATGGGGCAGAAGATAAATCTGTCTTTAGACATGGCATACGACAACCAGACGCTTGGGCTTAACCTTAACGCTATGGGTTCT
>CAZDZY010000168.1:0-2871 GCA_964510055.1 uncultured Christensenellaceae bacterium | reverse complement strand
GCTGCACTGGTTAAGGTAAGGAAGGAAAAAATAATGGAACACAAAGTATTTGAAATGGATATCGCCGGCAAGAAACTGGTGGTGGAAACAGGCAAGTATGCGCAGCAGGCAGGCGGCAGCTGCGTAGTGCGCTGCGGAGATACGGCAGTGCTGGTTACCGCGACGGCTTCGAAAGGACCGAGGGAAGGGGTCGACTTTTTCCCACTCAGCATCGAGTTTGAAGAAAAGATGTATTCGGTCGGAAAGATACCGGGAGGGTTCATAAAGAGGGAAGGAAGGCCTTCAGAGAAAGCGATACTGACGGCAAGGCTTATAGACCGCCCACTCAGGCCGCTGTTCCCCAAGGGCTATTACAACGACGTGCAGGTCATATGCACCGTAATAAGCGTGGACACGATGATACCGCCGGCTGTTTATGGCATGATAGGAAGCTCTATAGCATTAAGCATTTCCGACATACCGTTCCTCGGGCCTACGGCTTCGGTAGTTGTAGGGATGGTGGACGGAAAGTATATCGTTAACCCGGACACTGCAGAGCGCGACAAGAGCGTTCTCGACCTTACGGTATCCGGCACAAAAGAAGCCGTGATGATGGTCGAGGCGGGAGCCAATGAAATCACTGAAAAAGAGATGCTCGACGCTATACTGTTCGCCCACGAAGAGATAAAGAAGATCATCGTATTTATTGAAAATATAGTAAAAGAAGTCGGCAAGGAAAAAGCAGAGTACACGATAAGAAAGGTCGATGCCGAACTTGAAGCGAAAGTACGCGAATACGCTGCCGAAAAGGTCAGGTACAGCGTAGATACGACCGAAAGGAAGGTGCGCGACGAGCGCTCCGATGAAGTTTTGGCGGATGCTGTCGCTCACTTCGCCGAAGAATACCCGGGCAGCGAATCGGATATCGACAGCGTGCTGTACGACATGAGAAAAGAGACGGTGCGCGACAAGATAATAAACCACGAGATAAGGCCTGACGGCAGGAAGTACACCGAGATACGCCCGATATGGTGTGAGACAGGCGTATTTGCGCGGACGCACGGCAGCGCCGTGTTCACGCGCGGCGAGACCCAGGCGGTTACGCTTACGACGCTGGGAGCGATAAGCGACGCGCAGAGGCTCGAAGGGCTTTCGGACGAGGCGTTCAAGCGTTACATGCATCACTACAACATGCCGCCCTACGCCACCGGAGAAGCAAGGCCGCTGCGCAGCGCGAGCAGGCGGGAAGTCGGGCACGGGGCTTTGGCCGAAAGGGCGCTTATACCCGTACTGCCCAGCGAGATAGACTTCCCGTACGCTATAAGGACGGTCTCCGAGTGCATAAGCTCCAACGGTTCGACGTCGATGGCGAGCGTATGCGCGAGCTCACTCTCGCTTATGGACGCGGGCGTGCCTGTTACGGCGCCGGTAGCCGGCGCGGCGATGGGGCTCATTAAAGACGAGAGCAACGGGAACATAGCGATACTTACCGATATACAGGGGCTCGAAGACTTCTTCGGGGACATGGACTTTAAGGTAGCGGGAACATCGAAGGGCATAACCGCCATACAGATGGATATCAAAATAAAGGGCATTGACGAGCAGATACTGACGAGGGCGCTTGAGCAGGCGAGAGTTGCAAGGCTGTTCATACTCGACAAGATGAACGCCGTGCTGCCCGCGCCGAGGGAAGACCTCTCGAAGTACGCTCCGAGAATAATGCAGTTCACCATAGACCCGGAAAAGATACGCGAAGTAATAGGCTCGGGCGGAAAGGTGATAAACAAGATAATCGCGGATACGGGCGTAAAGATAGACCTCGAGGACGACGGCAGGGTATTCATCACGTCTCCCGACAAGGAAGCTTCGGAGCGCGCGAAAGCGGCTATAGACGCAATAGTCAAAGACGTGGAAGTGGGCAACGTGTACCTGGGCAAAGTGGTGCGCATAATGAACTTCGGCGCGTTCGTGGAGCTTGCTCCCGGCAAAGACGGCTTAGTGCATATATCGAAGCTTTCGAACCAGCATGTAGCGAAGGTCGAAGACGTTGTCAACATAGGCGATGAGATACTCGTGCGCGTTGTTGAGATAGACAAACAGGGAAGGGTAAACCTCACGAGAAAAGGCCTGCTTCCCGAAGACAAGAAGGGCGGCGCGCCGAAAGAGCACAAAGACCCGGATGAGCCAAAAGAATAACAAGATAAAAAATAAGAACGCTGATAAGGCGTTCTTTTTATGATTTTCCTTAACCCGGAATGGTATTATTTATGACAGATAAATAAATGTTCTAGAAAAGTATGGAACATTTGAATATGCGGTAATATCTTGGAGCTTGCTCAAGTATTTTTCGGAACATTTTTGTGATCGTGCAGAACATATACAGTTAAAAGCCGACTCCATTTATTTTGAAGTCGGCTTTTACAGCATTTCATTTATAATGTTTTACCGGAGCTGACCCGATGATAAAGTATTTACGGCAAAACCGGATAAACCGCCGCAGTGATACTATGACGGTTCGCCTTTTTGACCCAAAGCACGCATATTTGCCCCGTTTCAAAAATACAAATTACTATATCTATTTAAGTAATCAGGGCGGTGTTGATATGCGCATATTCGTTGTTAAAAAGAGTACTCTTATTCGGGCGGCGGTATTCGTGCTTCTTGTAATAGGAGCGATAATTTATACGCAGGTGGCGTTCGGGGGTTCCGAGCCCGTGTCGAGCACGGCGGAAGCCATGCCTGTGTGCAGGGTGGCTACCGAGGAAAAAGTGGTGGCGCTGACATTCGATACGGCGTTCGGCAAAACCGACTATACACAGCAGATACTCGAAGTGCTGGATGACGAGGGGGCCAGAGCTACGTTCTTTGTAATGGGGCTGTGGGCCAATGAAA
>CAZDZY010000167.1:0-2885 GCA_964510055.1 uncultured Christensenellaceae bacterium | reverse complement strand
AATATGCCCTTTTAGGGCTGGTGCATACCACCAGTTTAACTGGTGGTTTTGATTATAGTTTAATTGAATATGTCTCCGCCGTATTGTACGGCGCCGTCTTTAAACTCATACGATTTATCAGGCGGTATCTTGTCTCCGATGTTGTAGAATTCAAGGACCATGCCTATATTAAGCAAATTATCTTCCTCATCGAGAGGTGTCGAGGTAAAGTTGTCAGCAAACGAACCTTTATCTGTATCCGATTCATCGGATGGCGGACCAGAATCTTCGGCGGTGGGCTGGTTATCAACTACCAATTGTGTTACTTTTATAAAATAATCGCTGTTGGCGAATTCTTTCATTACGCCTTTAAGCCCCTCATACGTACCTATCATTGAAACCGAAATATTGCAGTATTTTATATGGCCTAATTCGCCGGCACCATTAAAGCTTATCATAACCTTTTTCCCGTAATTATTCATGGTTTTATAGAGATAATAAAGCACCGCGGGCTGGTCGAACCCTTTTTTGATATTATCGTTATATTCCTCCAGCGTTGCTTCTGCGGCGACTATATCCTTTACGGCTGCGTCTATGGTTGCTTTAAGAACCTGGTTTGCCTGTATAGTGGTTTGGTTGCTTTTGTTTTGCGAGTCAAGTTTGCTTATTTCGGTTAAAGTCGGCTGGAGGAATAAAAAGATATATGATACTAAGCACAGTATAATCGACACTATGATCAGCAACATCTTTTCACGTTTAGATAATTTCATTTATTTATTACCTCCGGGAGCGGGTATAGTCGTAGTAACATCGTCTTTTTTCTCGATTTCCTGTATGATATCCGTGCTGCTCAGCGGTGAAGGCAGCGTTATTATTATGCCATAAGATGTCATATTATTGGTCAGATCCGTTATACTGCTTATAAGAAGAACTTCCTTAAATATTCTTTGCCCCTGCTCGTTCTTTTGTTCACGAAGATTCAGGCAAAAAAGCGCGATCGTTTTATCGGAATCCGCAATACCGCCTAAGTTTATCCTTCCTGCATCATTGGTATCCAGTTTCCTTACCCATAAGCTCGAAGGCCGCTGGCTTTCTATGACTTCAAGATATTTCAATATATCAGCTTTTGATGAAGCCAGTACATTAAGCTCTTCGAGGATCATATCAAGGTTGTTTTTCCGCGTCGACTTAGCTGCGAGCTCAATTGTATCCACGGAAGACGCTTTTAATTCATCTTCGATACGGGCAGCTTCCGTCTTTTCGCTTTGGAGAGATAGTGAGGGTAACGCAATGGCGGCGCTGGCAACGCCGCCGACAATCAATAAGAGCAAAAGCAGAACAAGTATGTTCTTACTTGAATAATTCTTAACTCTTCGTCTGAATAACAGGTTGATATCGTTCTTCATTATTGATCCTCTCTGAAGGTTGCCGTGTAAGCGTTAAGCAAAAAAGTAAGCCCGACAGTATCGATATTGTTAGATGTGATCGCTACAAGCTCGGATGCAAAGCGTACAGGCAGATTCATATGCGTTTCCATGTATGTTCTAAGGCCGGGCAGCAAAGCGCCTCCGCCTGTGATATATATTGTGTTTACAGCGCTTTTTGTGCGGTTTTTAAAATAATCGAATACGCGGGATATTTCAAGGAACATGGAATCGACTTCATATGTAACTGCAGATTTCAGTTCTTTATTAGGATGGTCTCCGTTCAAAAAATCGATCTCTCTTTTTATCTTCTCAGAAATGAGTATATCTTTTCCCGTATACTGCGCTATTACCTCAGTTATGCTTTGGCTCGATTTTTTGATAATATTGCTGACATAGAACAAACCGTTAAAATAAATATTGATTCTTGTGTGTTTTGTGCCGAGGTCCAGTACGCATATTCCGCCGTCGGTACTGAAATTAGGGTTTCTTTCGCTGTTGAAACGAAGCAGCTTTTCCTTTGAATTTTCACACGTGTCGATTATTTTCACATGCAGGCCCGCGGAACGCAGGACCTTCTTGTATGTATCGACAACACGTTTATGAGCGGTCGTAACAAGAAGGTTGTACATTTCGATGCCTTCTTCCTGCACTACTCCTTCGATCTTGTAATCGATATAATACTTATCCGGGTCGACAGGAAGATAACCGGACATTTCATGAATAATATTCTGGTACAGCTGCTGTTCTTCAAGCACCGGGAGCGTAAAATGCCTTATTATTATATCGGTGCCGCTGAGAACGAGGGTGCAGCCTCCGCCGTGTATATTACCGGCCTTCCTGGCTGTTTTGAGCGATCTTATCAGGGCGTCTTCCGAGAAGATGTTAAGATCCTCAACACAGCCTTCCGGCATCTTGTGGACCGCGAACCTTATTATTTTTCCGTCTGAAGACGTTTGTATTATCTTAAGGTTTGAGTTGCCTATATCTACTGCTAACGCGGATGTTTGTTTTACAGCCATTATGCTCTCCTTAAATATGAGGTCCTCAAAAAGCCGCAAGGCTTTTTGAGGCGCTAACTCAGCCGGCCTATTGCCGTTACTTCCTCGTCCACTATTACAGTCCCGCCTTCGACTTCGATATCGCCGCCTTCACCGCCGGAGAAGAAGAACGCGTTCTTGGCATCGTTCATTATAGCTTCTACAGCGGTGCGTGAATAGTTAAGAGTAAGCCAGGCGTTCTGGTTGACGTTTCCCTTCGCAATTATTGCGCCTGTAAGGGAAGAGCCGCCCGTTATATCGATAGTCCCGGCGGAGAACAGCACTACATTCTGGTAGTTGCCGTTGCCCATGGTGATCGAAGTTTTCGAATAGATAACGTTATTGCCCTGATTACCGTTGTTGATACTGATAGGCCCGTCGGCGTAAAAGCTCGCCTGTAAACCTCCGTTGGCGTTTAGAGACCCCTGGACAATCATGGTGC
>CAZDZY010000166.1:0-3019 GCA_964510055.1 uncultured Christensenellaceae bacterium | reverse complement strand
GCTGCCCTTATACATTGGGTCGTCGTATACGGGCCGCGGGTCCATCTGCGCTTCTCTGCCCTGATACGGCTGATGCTGCGGCGGGAAATTCTGCATAGTAAACACCTCCGTTTTAAACTCTAATTATTTTCTGCGCGAAGGATAGAATTATACAAAAAATGCAGCCCGAGAGCTGCATAATGATTTACAGATTATTTGAATATATAGCCCACGCCCCATACGGTATCGATAAGTTTATCGTACGGCTTTATGTGCTCGCGCAGCATCTTTACATGCGTATCCACAGTCCGGTCGGTGCCGAAGAAATCTTCTCCCCATACGCCGTGCAATATGCTGTCTCTGGACAATGCCTTGTGCGGGTTCTGCACAAAGAAAAGCAGCAGTTTATACTCTTTAGGGGTAAGTTCAACCGCATTCCCGTCAACATATACGGTACGGGAAACGGTATCTATGCTCAGGCCGTCGAATACCAGCTTCCTTGGCGCATACTCCCCGCCAATGCTGCGGCGGAGTATTACGCGTATATGCGCCATTATCATTTTGCCGGAGAACGGTTTTGCTATAAAATCATCCGCTCCGATATCAAAGAAGGAGAGTTGTTCATCTTCATCGTCTTTTGCTGAAACTATTATTATAGGTATCTCGGAGATCTTCCGTATCTGGCGGCATACGTTCCACGCGTCGAGCTCGGTAAGGTCCGAATCGATAACGATAATGCTGTATTCGTTCCGGCGGAACAGTTTTAAAACGGTAATGCCGTCCGCAGCCTCGTCGGCGACCAGGCCCTCGTATTCTATATGGGTCTTGATGCGCCCCCTTATTTCGGCGTCAGGAGCGGCGATGAGTATCCGCGCTTTTTTCATTTTCAATACCACTCAAAAAGATTGCTTAATGCACCCTTAAATAGTAATGGATTTTAATATATATGGCAAGAGGTTTTACATATAATATTAACATATATTAACAATTGTGATATCAATGTTATGAAAAAAACGCATATAATAGTGAAAAATAGGAGAATATGCTAAAAGGATATGAATTATTTCACAAACTATAATAATTCTATCACAATTATTTGTTATGATTGCTATGATAAGTTTGTTAAAAAAATCACAGGGGGTAAAAATGAGCACAAAGCCTATAAAAAAATGTGACGGCTGTGAATGCGGAAATGAAAAGTACGCAGAGATCGCAAACGTCATAGACATGTATAAGGGCAAAGACGGCAGCCTTATACAGATACTTCACCTCGCGCAGGAGATAAACGGGCATCTGCCTCTTGACCTGCAGATGTTCATTGCTGAAAGGATGGATATCCCGCTTTCCGAAGTGTCGGGAGTTGTAACGTTTTATTCGTTTTTTTCAACGAAGCCGAGAGGAAAGCATACGATAAGGGTCTGCATGGGCACGGCATGTTATGTAAGAGGCGGAAAGAAGATAGTAGAGAGCCTTCGGGAAAAGCTCGGCATCGAGGTAGGGGAGACCACTGAGGACGGCTTGTTTACGCTTGAGGTCGCGCGCTGCATAGGAGCCTGCGGGCTTGCGCCGGCAATGATGGTGGACGACGTGGTTTATAAGCAGGTAAACACGAACAGGCTGAGCTCTATCCTCGCCAAGTACGGTAATGAACAGGAGTTAGCGGAATGAGTGAAATTATAAAAACGCTTGATCAGCTTGAGAAGATCAAAAAAAGATATAACGACGAACTGGGAAAGTATAAATACAGGATATACGTATGCGCGGGTGCGGGATGCATCTCGTCAGACAGTATTATTATCCGCGATACATTGATAAGCGAGATAGAAAAAGCCGGGCTTAAAGACTCGGTGAAGGTATATGAGACGGGCTGCATGGGAACATGCGCGGTCGGTCCCGTTATGCTTGTTATGCCGGATAAGATATTCTATACGGAACTCACAGAGCAGAAAGTAAAGAAGATAGTAAGCTCCCATATAGTCGGCGGCAAGATGATGGAGCAATATACGTTTTTCGACCATTCTCTCGAAAGGAATGTACCGTGTATCGACGATATCAGCTTCTTTAAGAGACAGGTAAAGGTAGTGCTCCGCAATTGCGGCTCAATAGAGTTCGGCAATATCGAGGCGTACATAGCAAACGGAGGGTACTACGCGGCATACAAGGCGCTTAGTGAAATGACGCCCGAGACTGTGGTCGCCGAAGTCAAGAAATCGGGGCTGAAGGGCCGCGGCGGAGCGGGATTCCCGACAGGCGTTAAATGGGAGTCGGGATTGAAAGCGAAGAGCGACAGGAAATTCATCGTGTGCAACGCCGATGAAGGCGACCCGGGCGCTTTCATGGACAGGAGCGTTATCGAAGGCGACCCTAACTCCGTGATAGAAGGAATGATAATAGGCGGCTACGCGATAGGCGCCAAAAAGGGGTATATCTACATAAGGGCCGAGTATCCTATAGCGGTCGAAAGGATGACGGCTGCTCTGGAGACGGCAAGGGAGCGCGGCATATTGGGCGAAAACATCTTCGGGAGCGGGTTCTCATTCGATATCGAAATTAGGATAGGCGCAGGTGCATTCGTCTGCGGCGAAGAGACTGCGCTGCTGGCTTCTATAGAAGGGCACAGGGGAGAGCCGAAGCAAAAGCCCCCGTTCCCGTTCCAGAAAGGCCTTTTCGGCGAGCCGACGATAATCAACAACGTCGAGACATTCGCTGGTGTTCCAGAGATACTGGCAAAAGGGGCGGACTGGTATTCGCAGCTCGGCACTAAAGACAGCAAGGGCACAAAAGTCTTCGCGCTTGCGGGCAACGTAATGAATACAGGGATAGTCGAAGTGCCGGTAGGGACGCCCTTGGGCGACATCATATTCGAGATAGGCGGGGGCACCACGGAATTCAAGAAGTTCAAATCGGCGCAGATAGGCGGACCCTCGGGCGGCTGCGTGACAGCTGAAAACCTTAACGTACCTACCGATTACGAGAGTATAAAAAAAGTCGGCGCCATAATGGGCAGCGGCGGCCTTATCGTAATGAACGAGGACACGTG
>CAZDZY010000165.1:0-3210 GCA_964510055.1 uncultured Christensenellaceae bacterium | reverse complement strand
TGTTTGGCAGACCCTGCCTCCGATGGCGGAAAGCGGTTCGGTCGGATATTTCTCCTGTCGTATATGTGTCCAGAATGAAGTGTAGGGCCTGTTCGTAATTCATAAAATGGCCTTTCCTGTAGGTAGATTACAAAAGTGATTTCAAGTAAAACATTCTAGCACAGCCCTTTATGTTGTCAAGTGTATTGAGTTACCGTCCGGCAAGGCTAACGGCAAGTGCGCATATATCATCGGCTGCAGATGGAGTGGCGACTTTTGACAGCGCTTCTTTCATATTAAGAAGCTGTTGTTTATCTGAAAGAAGAGACATTATTTTACATACTGCATCACGCGGGGATTCTGCGTAGACCGCTCCGCCTGTGCCTGTGATAAATCTGCAGTTTCGTTCCTCCTGACCCGGTATTGGACTGAAAATAACGGCAGGCAGACCGGTCACCAAAAGCTCCGCTACCGTTAGCCCGCCGGGTTTAGTCACAGCGCAATCGGCGGCAGACATACACAGCGGTATTTTATTTGTGAAGCCGAGTACGAGAAGACGCTTGTCTTCAAGGTCGCTGAGACTTCTGTACAGACTAATATTCGTACCGCATACGCAGATTATCTGAACACCGCCGCAAGTTTTCAGAAGGCCTGTTACAACCGAGTATATATTACCGTACCCCATAGAGCCGCCCATTACGAGAACCGTGTCTTTATCCGGTTCAAGACCGAGAGATATTCGAGCTTCGTTCATTGAGGGCAGTGATAAAAAGCTGTTGTCAACCGGGAGCCCGAGCGGGAAAACCCGGACGGGGTCAAGCCCCTTTTCCACGGCGGATGGTTCAAGACGAGGGCTGGAAATCACTATGGCGTCCAGATATTTGCATTCTTCGAAAAAAGGCTGAATACAATAGTCGGTGATTATGGAAACAACGGGAATATAAAGCAGATGATGTGCTTTGAGCATGTTAAACTCCTGAGCCACATAAGGATGAGTAGTCAGTATTACATCGAATGAGCTCATGTCAAATTTCCTTAAAAAGCGTTTCGCTAAAAGAAGCTGTCCCGAGGCGGCGGAATAAATACTTCTGTAGCGCCCGCTGCGTTCAAGCAAACCGTATGCGCGGCGGTAGCTTTTTTTCATATGACGTGTTACAAATACGTAGCCCTTGTCCATAATACTGTATGAAACTCTTCCGCAGACTCCATAGAAATCGACGCATTCGGCTTGAATCCCGGCGCGTTTGAATGCGCAAACCAAAGCCCTGGAAGCCGAGTTGTGACCGTAGCCTGTCGAAGCGCTTATTATCAGTGCGCGCATAAGGTATCCTCCGTGACAAAAATTACGTATGAATTATTGTAAAGAAATGCAAAATGAAGTATATTATCAAAGGAATAGGGAGGAGCGAGAATGGCCGCTTCCGAATTTAGTGAATATATGATTCCGGGAAAACGCGGACATCTGGTTGGCATAGGCGGGGTATCCATGTCCCCGCTGGCTGAGGTGCTATCTGAAAGAGGGTTAATAATAACCGGTTCGGATATTAAAGAGAGCCAGACCGTTATGAGGCTCCGCAGTAAGGGCATCTCGGTTCAAATCGGTCATTATCCGCAAAACACGAACGGCGCCGATTTCGTGGTCCGCACGGCTGCCGCTTCCGACGATAATCCGGAAATAGCAGCAGCCCGCAGTCACGGCATACCAGTCTTCGAACGTGCCCAAGCGTGGGGAGCCATAATGCGTGAGTTTGATAATGCGATATGCATATCCGGAACTCACGGAAAAACAACAACAACGTCCATGGTTACCACTATATTAATGCAGGCCGGCGAGGATCCGACCGTGATGATAGGCGGCACGCTGCCGCTTCTTCACTCAGGATATAGAATAGGCTCGGGCAGAACAATTGTAATGGAATCCTGCGAATATTACAACTCGTTTCATTGGTTTTCGCCTACTATAGCGGTTGTGTTGAACGTTGACGAAGACCATCTGGATTTTTTCGGTGATATTGAAAACATCAAAAAATCATTTCGAACATTTGCCGGTCTCACTCCCGCTGATGGATGCATTATATTAAACGCCGACGACACTAACGCTTTAGACGCTCTGGACGGTATAAACCGAAGGATTATATCATTCGGAATAGATAATAACGCCGATATAAGAGCAAAGAATATTTCCTCGGGAAGACTGACTACTTTTGATATATACTATAAAGAAGAGCTGTTTTGTCATATAAAGCTCGGGCTCGCGGGAATCCACAATGTTAAAAACGCGCTGGCCGCCGCCGCGGCTTGCATTTCGCTCGGTATACCCGCGGAAGCCATAGCAAAGGGACTTGCCTGCTTTGAAGGTGCTGAGCGCAGACTGCAATATAAAGGTTCCTTTAACGGAGCGGACATATATGACGATTACGCGCATAACCCGGGTGAGCTATCGGCTCTTTTTGAGGCTGTATGCGAGCTTGGCTACAACAGGGTAATCTGCGCTTTTCAACCGCACACCTACAGTCGTACAAAGCTGCTTTTTGATGATCTTGTCAGGGAGCTGAAGAAACCCGATATCCTTCTTCTCGCGGAAATTTACGCCGCGAGAGAGGCGGATACAATGGGAGTCTCGTCCGGTTTGCTGGCAGAGCGGATAGAAGGCGCGGAATGCTGCCGCAGCTTTGAAGAGATTGCCGACACGATCCGCTTTATCGCGCGGCCAGGCGACGTTGTGTTGACGGTCGGTGCGGGTGATATATACAAAATCGGCGAAATGCTTGTCGTATCATCAAACGATGATTGTCAAAACCCCGCAAACATTAAGTAGTATATCGGGCTCTGCAATGATATACCAATGACCGGTAAACCCTCCCGGCGATATTTACGTCCGGAGGGGTTTTTGTATTCGATCACTTATTTATTTACTTGATACTGATAGTAAAAATTATAAGCATAGCGATAATAAGATAATAAATACACTTAAATTATTAATCATATTTCACTTTTTAACTAAGTGTAAGCAAACAGAATATGGCAGGCAAAGCTGTTCGCTTTCCGCTTGCCATATGAGTTTACATCTGATAGAATATCGCATACATTTATATCGGACAGCAAAGCTGACATTCATCTTGAACGGAAGTAAGCAATGGAAAATACCGATAGGAGCGCAAGCATAGATTCGAAAAAAGAGAAACTCTTCTTTTGGCTCTTTGCAGCTGCAGTGTTTTTATTCGGAGCCGG
>CAZDZY010000164.1:0-3314 GCA_964510055.1 uncultured Christensenellaceae bacterium | reverse complement strand
GCTGCGGACTTTACATCTTCACATAAAAAGCTTAATTTCATATATTATACTAGAAAAATCAAGCTGTTGAATCTTAAATCAAGGAGATAAGACCAATGCCATATGAAAATTGTCCTGTGGAGGAATGTCTTGTTAAGGAACTGTCTAATCATATTGATCAAGTAGTTACGATCTATACGGAAAGCTGTTGCTTTACCGGCCTGCTGGTCAGTATAGAGAATTTTATCGTTAAGATTATAACTAAGCGTAATTGTAAATGTCCAAGCCCCAATTTTTTTGGCAAAACTACCCTTATTTTAGCGCGGAAAATCGAGGCGGTTACTTTCTGCAATACGGAATTTTGATATAGACTCTGCCTGCCGTTATGTTCGATCATTTTTAAATTAAATTATTGGAACTTTGGTTAAATTATATACCCTGACCATTCATTAAAATAGATTCCTGCTTCATATAAAAAAGTAATACTTACGCAGACGATTTTTGAACCTATATATTATCCCTGAATATATATGATAATAGGAGGTGATATTTAATGTGTTTTTGCGGTAATAGATTTTGTTCTGGCTGCGGATTTGGCAACTGTGGATTCGGCGGCTGCGGATTTGGCAACTGCGGATTCTGCAGCCGCGGATTTGGCGGCTGCGGATGCGGCGATTTCTGTGGCCGCGGATTTGGCGGCTGCGGATGCGGTAAATTGGGCCGCGGCGGCTGCTTTGGTGGTTTCTGCGGCTTTTAAAATAGATCGACTCGCTGTCCGGCGAGTCGTACATAGACTGCTTTATAAAGCAATATAAATCTTTTTAAAGTTCTCTTTATGATGATTCGCTGGTTGTGAAAAAATAATAACTTACTTAAATGAATGTAGCTATGCTTCATGTAACAAAAAAGCGTGATTCATAATAGTATAAAATATAAACACCGACTGAAAGGAGTAAATTGGTATGGGTGATTTTACTGATAAAAAAGAATGTCTATTCGAAATACTGTGTAAAAATGTAAACGAAGTAGTATCGATTTGTACAGAAGGGTGTGTTTTTACAGGATTATTGTGTTGCGTTGAATGCGGTTGCATCAGGCTTATAACCAGGCATTGCACAGGTTGCCCCGGCTGCAACTTCTTTGGTAAAGTTACAATAATCCCGATATCCGAGATAGAAGCTGTTACTTTGTGCAACACCACCTTCTAGTGGGTGCAACTGTTAATGAATCCATAATCGGAATTGGAAAAGTAACTGCTATTTCAGGTATTTGATCAACATGCTTAAAAGATATTATTAAGTCCGACTGTCTACAAAGTCTCAATGACTAATGTTATTGAGACTTAGCCTCCTTTAATGAGAGGCCTTTTTACCCAAATAGGGAATACCGCCAATCGGCGGTATTCCTTTTTCATCCCGGTATAAAAAGTACGCCGGCGCGGATATCCGCCACCGGCGTTATCAGGGAGAAGGTTTAAGACAGATCGTGCATTTTAATGTAAGCGTTCCTTATTGCAAGGTTCTGCGACTGCCAATCGTAATTGCATATTTCGCCATATTCCTGTAATTTCTTTTGCATGGCTTGACGCGCGCCGTCATCGAAAGTCTCAGGATGGGCTTTAACAAAATCGCACGTTTCGGATATAGCGTCGCCCGAGAGCGTAAACAGGTAGGCGACGTCTATACTTTTGCCCTGCTTGTAGCGCTCTATATTGCTGCTTACAACATATGCCTCCGGGTTTACCGCAACTATCGCGCAGAAGAAGATAAGAGCCGCTATCGCGAAGAATTTTATCAGTTTCACTTTCGAAAAGAATATCCGCGCGAGTATTATCGCGTTGAAAATAACCAGCAGTATCATAAACGAATGGGAAACGAACCTGGCGAGAGTCATACCGAACGAATCCTCGTAATACTGCAGGCGCATATGCGAGGACGCCATTATCACGAAATTGAAAGCAACGAGTACGCAATACAGAATTTTTAAGTATACATTCATAGTGCCCGTATCTTTTTTAGTAAACCTGAGCGATACGGCTATTATAGCGAAGTTAAGGCAGGAGACGAAAAGCAGCTCCCCGAACCCCCTCACCGCATAAGCTGAGCTTGTAAGGTTTAATGTATCTGCTATGGTATTTAGCGGCTCAAAGAAATAAGTGAACTGCACTGTTCCGAACAGTATATATACGACGCTTATCATCGTAAGCGCCACCGCCGCCGTTACGCCCTGTATTGGCTGCTTTTCTGCGTAATCCTGCGCTTCCCTTCTGCCGGTATATTCGCTTCTTTTCGCCGTTGCTATAGGGGCGGTAACGGCAGACGCGCCAAAAAGGAACAGGAAAACATAAAGGAATACGTCTCCAAGATATATATTTGAAAATAGCCGGCGTATTTGCTCAGATATATTGGGATCAGCGGTCAAAAGAAGAGGTATTACCAGTATAAGCAGTACGGTCCCGATAAGTATGCCTGCGGCCACTCCTTTTTTGTTTTCGGACTGCTTTTTAAAAACGCTGTTTATTGTACCTGAAATAAACTGTCCCGCGCCGAGCAGCATCCGGTTTATAGACCCGAATAACAGGTCGAGAATAAACATCGGCTGATACCAGCGGTAAAGCGCGTTGCCCGACAACACGAGGTACTGCACGAACATAACAAACAGTATAACGAGCAGGCTTAGCGCATTGAGGAACGTACTGCCGATAAACGTATAAGCAGCGAGGAATACGACCGGCAGAGAAAATAGCGTTATCAGTTTCTCTTCCCTGAAAGTCCGCTTCATGAAAAGTTTCCTGTTAAACAGCGCGAATCCGTACAGGAGGAGCACGAAAAGCAATACGTTGATACCCATGTTTTGATTTGTAAACAGGTACGAAAACGCAGCCCCGAATATCGCCGCGCTTATAAGCAGCAATCCCGGCGTTTGAGCTTTCTCTTTGGGCCTGCCGGCCGGTATTGGCTGCATTGGGGTAAACGCGGGCTGGTAGAACTCATTCATGCTTTTTATCCTCCCTCTTCATTCCCTTTACATTTTTCTTTTCAGTTTCAGAAGGGCGAAGCATCTTTTTTGCCTTTTTATCCTCAGGGCTTTTTTCCAGAAAGTATTGGTAGAGGTAGCTCGTTTCAGTCATGTTTATATCCTCCAAAAATAGATTCGTTGATTGCATAATAAATTAAAATATATGTTTTGTCAATTATTTTTTTCTGTTTATCGATAATTTATTCATGTTTCACATGTAATGTGCATTGTTATATTTACGCAAAAACGTAGTTGATGTCTCCTTGGCTTCCCCTTGAGGGGAAGCTGGGCAAATTGTCAATTCAAGTGCAACACTT
>CAZDZY010000163.1:0-3350 GCA_964510055.1 uncultured Christensenellaceae bacterium | reverse complement strand
CGGGAGTGTTCATATTCAGCCTGTACGGCTTCCTCATAAACCCGCAGACGTTCAACGCATTCATGAAGCTTACCGACGAACAGATGTATATTGCCAATCTGTGGGCCGCATGGCTTTCGCCCCTGCAGCACGCGACCTACCACATGCACAACTTCGGCTACGACCTGCTGCCACGCATGTGGATGACGTACGTCATATTCTTCGTGCTCATTGCGGTATGTTTTATACTCGCGCTCAGGGCTATGCGCAAATACAACTTCAACTTTATTGGAAACGATATATAGGAGTTTTCTGATGGATATTGCGATAAGCATTCAGCATGTATATAAGGATTTCAAGGGGGAAGAAGTGCTCCGCAACGTTACACACGACTTCGAGGCCGGCAGGATACACGGCATTGTGGGCAATAACGGCAGCGGGAAAACAGTGCTCATGAAATGCATCTGCGGGTTCCTGTTCCCCGCGAGCGGGAAGATACTCGTGGACTATAAGCAGGTGGGGCGCGATATGGATTTTCCGGAGAGCCTCGGTCTTATAATTGAGACGCCAGGTTTTCTTCCGCAGTACAGCGGGCTCAAAAACCTCGAAATCCTGGCTTCGCTCAATAAAAAGATAGACAGAAACACGATAAAGAATACAATACGCCGGGTCGGGCTCGACCCGGATGTAAAAAAGCCGGTAGGAAAATTCTCACTCGGCATGCGCCAAAGGCTTGGCATCGCGCAGGCAATAATGGAGAACCCATCTCTGCTGATACTTGACGAACCGCTGAACGGGCTCGATAAGCACGGCGTGGGCGAGATGCGCGCTCTTATCAAGGGGCTGCGCGGCGAAGGCAAGACCATACTTCTAGCCAGCCACAACCAGATCGACATAGACGAGCTGTGCGATACTGTGTGCGAGATGGACGCGGGCGTACTGACGGTGATAAGATGAAAAACCGCTGTGCGGCCCATTACTGCATCCTCATATCGGTTTTTCGGAGAGAGAAATGAAAGAGATCATATCGCTTAAAAACGTTATCAAGCTGTACGGGCAGCGGCGCGCAATAAACGGAGTAAACCTGCATGTTAACGAGAATGAATGCGTCGCGGTTAATGGCGTTCCCAGCAGCGGCAAGAGCACTCTTTTAAAGCTCATAGCGGGCATGGAGCGCCCAAGCGCGGGAGAAATATTCGTGCTCGGAAAAGCAGTGCATGAGATGGATTTTGATATTTCATCAACGTTCCGCAACCGTAACATAGGCATAGTGCTGAGAAATCCAAGCTTTATGCCGGAGCTTTCGCTGCTCGATAACGTATCGCTGCCTTTAGCCGTAAGAGGAGTATCCGTTTTAAAGAGGGAAAAAGCGGCACGGGAGAAGCTCAAAGCCTTGGGAATATCATACGCCGCTCATAATAAGCCGGAAAAGGTATCGATTTATGAGGCACAGATCGCATCTCTTGTGCGGGTTCTGGTTGCGCAGCCAAAGATATTGCTTATAGACGAGGCAGCAGCCGGGTTTACCGAAAAGGAAACGGAAAAATTCAGAAATGTATTAAATGATATATTGGGGCTGGGGGACTATACGATATTAAGCTTCTCCGCAGCAGATAACGATATATTGTTCGCGGATAGGAACGTAGTATTGGATCACGGCATAATTAAGGAGGACAAACTATGAAGAAGTTGTTCATATCGCTAATAATAACAGCATTTTTAATAGCGCCGGTAACGGCATATGCGGCTGGGGTAACCTTTACGATAGATGACGTTAATAAATACGATGACATGGAAAAATCCTACAACGAGGGATACACGCCGACGTTTTACACGACGGATTCGAAGTGGTACGCTAAAATCATACTTCCACTGCGCGCAAGCGATGATACTTTCAGCGATGCAATTACGGTGACGCCTGGGCTGGGGAACACGAATTCCTCACCGTTTGTATACAAGAACTATCAGAAGACTGTAGACCGGGGAAGTTACAAGTTTGGTGACGTGTCGGTATTGGCCTATCTGGTGAAATTCGATCTGGAGTTGGACTCGGGCAGGATAAACGGAGTCTATCCCGTTACCGTTGAGATAACCGCAGAGAGCGGCGGTGACCCTATACAACAGACGTTTACTGTTTATGTTAAGATAGAAAACGGCAAGAATCCGCCGTCCGAGCCAACACCTGAGAAGCCGACGTCGCAACCGAAGATCATCGTCAGCAGTTACAGCATCAATCCATCGACTGTTTTGGCGGGCGGGGAATTCACCGCTAACATTACTTTGAAAAACACCAGCGGAACAAAATCTGTACAGAATGTGTCGGTATCGGTATCGTGCGACTGCCCGAACTTCGAGCTGCTGGATGATACAAATACCATATACATAGGCAAGCTTGCCAAGAACGCGACTACGGACATCGAGGTGAGATACAAGACCGATCTTGAGACGCCGCCGCAGAGGTACAACATAACGCTTTCGATGGAGTACGACAATTCGAGCGCACAGACCTTGTCGTCCCAGGGGGCAGTAACGGTTACAGTAAAGCAGCCCTTGCGGGTGGAGATTGAAGCGCCGAAGGTACCCCAGCAGGTAAACGCCGGGGATACTATGCCGCTTTCCTTTCAGGTAATGAACATGGGGCGCAGCAAGGTGTACAACGTCCGCTGCCAGCTTGCAGCCCCCGGGCTTATTCCTTCGGAGACTGCTTTTATAGGCAATATGGAGGCGGGAACGGCCATGCAGGGAGACATGGACGTATTCATAGGTACAAAGGATATGACCGAAGGCTATGAAGGAGAAGATAAGTATGGATTTACAAACGGTACTATTACTCTTATATATGAGGATGAAGCAGGCCAGGAGTATTCTGAAAGCATCGAATTTTCAACAACAATTAATGCTCCGGTCATAAGCCCGGTATCAGCGGAGCCCGTTGAAGAACAGGAAAAGGCAAGTCAGTGGTGGATCTCACTGATAATAGGAGGAGCCTTGATTGCCATCCTCGCTGTAATATTGATTGCGCGCGGGAAAAAGGTGAAACAGAATGAGGATTTTTGACCTGCTGAAATTAGCAGCGAGGACGTTGAAGAGAAGATGGGCGGTACTGCCTGCTCTCGGCGTAGCCATAAGCACGTTCTGCATTTGTTTTTCCGGCGCAGTGCTGACGTCCGTTAGCGAAGAGAAATCCCTGCCGTATGAGCTGAACGTATCGTCCGGAAGCGCGAAACTGTCGGATAATGTTATAGCCGAAATATCAGAGATTTCCGGCGTGACCGCAGCCACACCTGTCCTACGGGTTCCAGCAGTATTGAAAACAGGAGAATACTCTGCACAACTGACTCTGACCGGACTAGACTCCGTTTATTTAAAAG
>CAZDZY010000162.1:0-3371 GCA_964510055.1 uncultured Christensenellaceae bacterium | reverse complement strand
GAGCATCCGGCTGTTAACCGGAGGGTCGTAGGTTCAAACCCTACCTGGGGAGCCACAAAAAATAGCACTCAGACGAGTGCTATTTTTTGTTGTCTTTTATTCAACACTCGAAATAACAATTCAGGTTGATGGCCGATTTAGGAGATGCGATTTTTTTAATATGCCGTACTTATAGAAGTATTTATTCAACCCTCCCATATTCATTATGCTGTTATATATCTCGGGATCCTTCTTGCGGACAACGGCAAGTTTTGATGAAGTGCTGTTATAATCGCTGGTCAATTCACGGAACACCTCACAGTTATGCTTATTATAACCTTGCATCAAATTCTCGATCTCCCTGGTACGCGAGCGCGGCTGCGCTGAACGCGGTGCAGCAAATAAAAATCGAATTGTATTCCCGGTAATAAATATTTCATTATTTGAATAGCCTGTCTCGAGCATCCCACCCATAAAAGCGTTTAACATGACTTTATCCTTCAATGTGAGGGAAATATCCATAGTAAGTTCTGAAGGCTGGGAGAACTCACCCAGCTTGAAACCCGTAAGCCACCAGTGCCTGCCTTCCCTGCTGAAAAGCATTTGGCCGTTTTTATAAAAAGTATATGATATATTCAGCATATCTTCATCGGAGGCGCAATCGTAGTAATTGCCATCGATTATACCGGGTATGCTGATATCGGGACGCTTTGTATTGTATATACCGACCTCACATCCGGTAGTCATACCATACTGGCCTTTCCAGAACTCTATAAGCCACCTTTTGCCGTTATACTCGAAGTATACGGGTTCACTGTCCACGATCATTGCAAAATGGGCCGCTCCTTCGTCATACAGACGGCTGTAGCCGAAATTTCTTTGCCATGCATCCAATGTAGAATAAAAAATGTCCTGTTCTTTTGAGTATGCAAAACCCGCAATAGGGCCGGTTAACAACCCCTTCAGACCCGCGTATGCCCTGGATATCTGCTTTTTAAACAAAGATAACGCTTTCCCCAAAAACAAGGAAATCAGTTCAAAATATTTATATACCAGAAACACTGCGGCTGACAGTATTACGAGCCCCAACAGGATAAAGAAAAGTATTTTGTAAGTATCGTCAGGCTGGGCGATAGCTCCCGCAGTGCCGGTTACAGCCTTCATTAAAATAAACAACATACGGACCACCTATTAAACGTTATATTTATATATATTCAGACCAATGGGAATGTGTTATATAGAATATCCCTGATGGTGGATTATGATGGCAACAATAGAATTTATGCGGAAAAGCAAAAATAATACATTATTAATAGTAAGCAATCAAACCTTGACCAGCAAAGAGGTATATGTTATTTTCAATATGAGCATGCCAAAAATATGGCAGTGTATGTGTCCGCAGCAGGTTTATTTCATCGGTAAATACGACTCGGGGGTAATTTATGATAACAAAAGAAAAAGTTATGATGCTTGGCGGGAAAGAAGTATTTGTTTTTACACTGAAAAACTCCGGCGGGAATACGGCAGCTATTACGAATTACGGCGGGATTGTTACGCAGATAATCGTTCCTGATAAGAACGGGAAACCGGACGATGTGGTTCTCGGGTATAAAACAGTCGAAGGATACCAAAACAATCCTCCATTCATAGGCGCAACGATAGGCAGATATGCGAACAGGATCGCAGGCGGAAAATTTGTTTTAAACGGAAAAGAGTATAACGTCGGCTGCAACGAAAATCCATATTCGCATCTTCACGGAGGTTATGCCGGATTCGACAAAAAAGTCTGGGATGCGGATATAAAAGGCGACGATCTCGTGCTTACATATATAAGCCCGGACGGCGAAGAGGGTTATCCCGGAAATCTAACAGCGCGCGTAACGTTTTCATGGAGCGATGATAACGAGCTTGTGATAGCATATCAGGCGTCTTCCGATAAGGACACTATAATAAACCTCACAAATCACACGTATTTTAATTTGAACGGCGGGAGGGCGGATATACTGGGCCATGAGCTGACACTTAACTCAACGGGTTTCACGCCTGTTGACGAGCGTCTGATACCTACGGGAGAGATAACGCCTGTGAAAGGCACGCCATTTGACTTTACAAAGCCCCGCAAGATAGGCGAGCGTATTGATTCCGACCACCCGCAGATGCTGGCAGGGCACGGCTACGACCACAACTTTGTGATAGACGGGAAAGGCATGAGGATTGCCGCGAGCATATACGATGAATACAGCGGGAGGATGCTTGAGGTATATTCGGACCAGCCCGGCGCGCAAATCTACACGTCAAATTTCCTTGGCGACTTAAACGGAAAGAAGCAATATCATAACCGCTGGGGCGTTTGCGTTGAAACACAGAATTATCCTGACGCGATAAACCACAAGAACTTTCCTTCGTGCGTGCTGAAAGCGGGAGAAAAATATCATACAACAACAAAGTTCCGCTTTTCTGTCAGGAGATAATGTATTATAATATGTGGCCTGACCAGGCTTAAAGCAGCACCGCACATTAAAAACCCCAAGAGTAAATAGATTGATTTCAGTTCGGAGGATTAAAATGCGTTTTTTATGGTGCACGATCCATGTCAAAGATATAGACGCTTCGTTGCGGTTCTATCAGGACATAGTAGGGCTGCCCGTGACGCGCCGGTTCAGCGAACCGGGCGCTGAGCTCGCATTTCTTGGCGACGGGGACACGAAACTTGAGATCATACAGGGAAAAGGTGAACCGCATAGCGGCGGCGGATTATCTATAGGTTTTCCGGTAAACAATCTAGAAGAGAAGTTGGCTTTTGTAAAAGAGTGCGGCATACCCATACACAGCGGGCCTTTCGCGCCGAGCGCGCGCACACGGTTTTTCTTCGTGAGCGACCCCGACGGTGTGCTGGTTCAGTTCGTAGAGCAGAAACAGGCTTAAGGCAAGACTAATCACTGATATTTTCTATCGGCAGGTACAGTATATATATTATAATGCGTTTGATTTACATTTTCGGAATGGTATAATATAAGCGCATATTTTAATTTCTATTTAAATTAAAATCTATATTGGAGGGCGTTTATGCTGCTTAACTCGAACATTGCGTCTAAGATCGATAAAGTTTTTAAAACGGCGCTTGAGGACGGCAGAACGGTATTGCACGAGCATGAAGTTTATGAAATGCTGAAATGCGTCGGGCTGGAAGCGCCTGATTACGCGGTTGTCAGGGATGAGAAAGATGTAAACGAAGAGCTGGTAAAAAGGTTTTACGGCAGGATCGTTGTAAAAGTTGTATCGAGAGACCTCGTGCACAAGCAGAAATACGGAGGAGTAAAGATAATAGAAACCGATGACCCTCTTTATGTCCGGTATGTGATCTCGGCGATGAGGGATGAGGTGATATCCCA
>CAZDZY010000161.1:0-3464 GCA_964510055.1 uncultured Christensenellaceae bacterium | reverse complement strand
GAAATTTTCCTCACTTAAAAGAATCCTTGCTCCGTAGAGCTGCTTGCCCTTTGCTGCCTCCAGCATATCTTTTCGCACGCTCTCGCCGACAGTAGTGGCATAGCCAAACAATCTTTCGGAGAAAATGCTTTCTCCCGTTGTAAGGTTCAATAATTCGGCATCCAGCGAGGCGTTGTATTGCGGTATGGTCGAACCATCATCACCGAAATTGAACGTCCCGATCTTGTTTTCATAGCTGTAATGCAATATAAGCGCATAGGTGGCTTTGTTGGGATCATCGGTCAAGATAAGTCCGCCGAACAAAAGATTGCCTGAGGTTTCGATCATGTCCTGCGTGCTGATTGGCTTATGCCGGGCGGAGGCACTGTTGTACCCGCCTTCGGATTCCCTTTTGGTTACTGGATCGATCACCTTATCCGCACAGACGATATTGTATTTGGAGATGGGAGAGGACGGCACAAAGGCACGGATGTCCGAAACACCATAGGCGCTTTGAAGGGCTTTTTCATCCCAATTACGAAGCAGCGTCTTATCGAAAATGGTTTCAGTGGGATCCCTTAGTGCGGCTTGTTCATCTTCTGCTTGAGAAGAATAATAGGTGCCGGGATCCTGTATGGATAATTTGAAATCGAAAACGCCGCACCCGATTTCTGTTTGCGTACCATCTGTTCCGCTGTACAAATAGTTGTACACCAATAAGAACGGAGCAAGCTCTTCGTTGAAGCACAGGTTTGAAATCGTGTTCGCGCCCACAGAAAATTCATCAGTATATTTGCCGTATTGAACAAGGTACGGCCCTGCGAAGTGCTCTGTGACTGTGGCTACTTTTATTTTGGTCTTTGAATCCCCGCTGCCCACTGATCCGTTTAAGTTTGTGATCTTAATGGTTATGTCATGGATGTACGTTTTGTCGGCAGAAAGAATAAAGCTGCATTTGATGTCGCCAACACTGGAATTTTTGCTATGGCCTGCGAAAAGCAATTCGCCTTCTTTGGGCTTGACAACAGATTCCCCAGTGGGGGCTGCCGTTGGTTCAACCGTGGGCTCTGCGGGCGATAGTACTTCCTGCGACGCTGTTGGCGCAAAAGCGGGTGTACTGCAGGCTGCTGCCGTTGAAACAATTAGCAGCAGCGCAAGAAATGCGATCAGTATCTTTTTCATAATAGAAAACCTCATTTTCTTTATCGGCCTCACCTGGTGAAGCATAATGTGCATTTTGTTCTGATTAAAAAATTGTGTCGATTACTCATGATCGTTTTTATTACATAGTTCTATTTCCGTTTCAGACTCCCCTCACATAACAACTTTTGTATTCAATCAGAGGATATTCTAAGAATCATTTTACCATCAACAATGTTTATTTGCATCCCTCCACGCTTTATATTCCTTTACCATTGTCTCCCTTTCCATTTTAAATATTGATATATAAACAATGATGTCGTTTCGTCAATTATTATATCAGAAGTTGGTAAAAAATAAATACCTATTGATATTACACGCAACGGCTATTCTTAATTTTCGTGGCTTGGATTACTGAAATTGAACCAGCTACCTCCAGAACCCTATTCAATTAAAAAACAAATCGCCCAATACTCTATCCAAGTATCAGGCGATCGTGGTTTTTAGTGGTGAAGGCGAGGGGAGTCGACCGTCCGCTTCGCGTCCTTATTTCCTACGCTTTCGCTCCGGGAAATTCGGCTAAAGCGTGCCACAGGCATGTTTTTTACGTCTCATTCCCTAAAGGTATCTTTTCCTCCACCATTCATTAGTGCTTCTGCTGTAGCAATAGTCATAACCGTATCGTCCGTAAAAAAACAATCGTCTCGGAAAAGCGGGAAATCTTTCGTCTTGATATTGTTCCACTCGTAAACTGAGCCTGCGATATCGCCAATAATTGCTCTGAGCATTATTCCCGTTTCCTCTCCGTTTAATATCTGTTTTTTTACTGATAGCGATGATTACATTTAATCTTTGAATGTTATTGATTCTAACATCGCCATGATGTCTTTATTATTTTTTATATCTTTGCTGGCCGCGCCGACCGATAGCATAACGCCGTCTTCAATACGCAAATAAGATAACTGTTCCAAATCCATTGCGGTATATGTAGTCATCCAAAACTCTTTTCCCCACTTCTCAACTTTTTTCGGTGCCTCGCCTCCGTATTGCTTGGCAAGGCTTTCTGACTGCGATTTTGACTCAGTATCCGACATATTGGAACCCCTGAAATAAATCCTTACGCCTTCGCCACTATTCTTATAAATTTGCACACCGCCGTCTATATCCATACTTTCCCAGCCTTTAGCAATAGTCACAGCAAATTTTTCATTTTCGAATTTTTCGCCCTCCGGCGCCGGCTTATTTGTAACTTCACCTGCCTGCGCAGTGCTTTTTGTAACTGAACTTTCAGCCTCTTTTGCAGTTTGGCTGCCCGAGCAAGCTCCAAATATGAAGATCATTACAAGGGCAATTGAAAATAGTATAATTTTTCGTTTCATAAATTATTCCACCCTTCATAAGTTGTTTCCTTTTATATTATAATAAATACAATAATTTATCAATTAATTAAAATAGATTTAAGTTGAATAACTCCTGACCTTTTATAAATTCAATGGCGAATATAAAAAAGGATACCTTGCGGTACCCATTTTTTATATTTGGTGGAGGCGAGCCGAAACTCGTTTATACCACAAACACTATATGTTGTGGTAAGTCTCAGAATATAAATAAGCCTCCAGCATTGCCTTACATCCCCCAGATAATATCGCCGATAGCCAGCTTCTCCCTCAGTTCCGCGATATTCGTATTCTTATTTATATGTATGAACTCAATGCCCATTATCTCCGCGAAGTCTCTCATATGCTCAGCGGTAAGGTCATACGATATCACGCTGTGATGCGTCCCTCCGCTTAAGATCCATGCCTCGTTGCCCGTTATAATATCCGATTCCGGCCTCCACATCACGCTCGCTACAGGCAGGTTTGGCATCTTCTTCATGGGCTTTATAGCATGTATATCGTGCGCTATCATCCTGAACCGTCCGCCCATATCGACTATGGTCACAAGTATCGCGTTTCCTTCTTTCCCTTCGAATACGAGCCTCGCCGGGTCGCCCTTGCCGCCTATGCCCAAAGGATGCACCTCTATCTTCGGCCTGCCCGCGGCTATAGCGGGCGAGACCTCGAGCATATGCGCTCCCAGCACCGCCTCGTTTCCTTCTTCAAGATGATACGTATAATCTTCTATGAACGAATAGCCTTTACTAAGCCCCTGTGACATAGCTGCGATTACGGCCTGCAGCGCCGCCTGCTTCCAGTCGCCCTCCGCGCCGAACCCGAATCCTTTGCCCATAAGGTCCTGCGACGCAAGGCCTGGTAGCTGTTCCAAGCCGAAGAGGTCCTCGAACGAATCCGTATACGCGTTAAAACTGCCTTCCTCCAACATCCCTTCAAGCGCGATCTCAA
>CAZDZY010000160.1:0-3582 GCA_964510055.1 uncultured Christensenellaceae bacterium | reverse complement strand
TCGTCGTGCTTTTCGAAGTGATACAGGGAGCGGCGGGGGGCGCCGTTATCTGGTCTATGATATTCCTCATCGCGCTTGCCGTAATACAGATACCGGTAGCGGCCATGATGAAAGAATCAGATATAGTAATGCAGCTGAAGGCGCAGGGTAAAAATAAGCAGGCATAAAGCGGAAAGGCGGGCAGCCCGGTGAAGGTATTTCTGTACGGCAGGCGGGGCGCAGGAAAATCGACGATAATAGATAAGCTGCTCAGCGAGCTTAAGTTCAAACCATCCGGTTTTCGTACGGTAAGGGGCCCGGCCGGCGCCGGAGGCAAAAGCTGCTTTTATATCATCGGCGCTTCCGCAGGATTTGATACGGATAACATGATAGGTTATTCTTTTCCGGACGGAAGATGGGGATCTTTTTGCGAGGTGTTCGACAACATAGGAGTAAAGCTGCTCATGTTCAGCGAAAAGCCGGAAATAATAGTTATGGACGAACTCGGGTTCATGGAAGCTCAGGCAAAAAAGTTTCAAAAAAGAGTATTGGAGATACTTGATGAAGACATACCTGTTATAGGAGTAGTAAAACAAATCCCCGAGCCGTTCCTGCAAAGAGTGATCAGCCATCCGTCTGTCAGGACAATGGAAGTAACGGAAGAAAACCGGGACGGCGTATACGCTGAGCTTAAACAGATATTCAGCCGGAGTCTGGGAAGACCCGGAAATGATATATGAAAGGGCAGAGAATAAATGCACGGTACAGCGGGATTGATACTAGCCGCGGGTTTATCGTCGCGCATGGGGGAGACGAAAGCGCTGCTCCGGTTCGGGGAACAAACGCTTATAGGGTGGCAGATAAGCTGTTTGCTGAACGCGGGAATTAAAGACGTATTTGCAGTGACCGGCCACGATTCGAAAAACGTCGAGGCGGCGGCGTCAGGCTATCCTGTAAAGATAATATACAATCCTGATTATAAAGACGGCATGTTCACTTCTGTAAGTAAGGGGCTTAAAGCGGTCAAACGGGCGGGTTCTGAAGCAGTTTTTTTGCTGCCGGTTGACTGCCCTCTCATTACGCCGCAAACTATAAAAAGACTTGCTGAAAGTTACAAAGAAGGCGGGGCGAAGATAGTTTTCCCCTGCCACAAAGGTGAAAAAGGCCATCCGCCGCTTTTCTCGGCAAAGCTTATAGACGGGATACTCGCCTATACAGGCGAAGGCGGCCTTATACAGGCGCTTGCCCGGTACGAGGACGAGGCCGTTAGTGTTGAGGCCGGAAGCGAATGCCTTTTTGATATGGACACGAGAGAGGAGTATATGCAGGCGCTTAGGCGGCTGGGACTTGGCGAAGGGGAAATCTGAGAGTACCTGCTATACATCGGGAGAGTTTTTATTCTTTTGCCGAGCTTTTTCGCCGTTATATTGTAATCAATATCGTCTCTCCTGATATTATTGATGGTATTACATGAACCTTTCAAATCTCTCCGCACCGGATTTGCAGACAGGGCAGACGCGCGGCGGGTTGTTGTTCGCGCAGAGGTAGCCGCATACGCTGCAGCGGTACACGGGATAGGCAAGCGATAAGGGAACAATGCTGTCAGCTTTCTTCGTTTCTGTACGCTTGCCTGCGGGCGGCCTGCGCTCAGGGACCTGCTTCTGTTCGTTTGCATCGTCCGTAACATACAGTGCGCAGAAACACGCTCCGTAATCCGCAAGGTCGTCGTCGCGGTATACGCACGGACAGACTATGTCGAGATTATCTTCGGGTTTACCTGTCATCAGGCGGCAGGGGCAGCTCTCTATGCCGTAGCGGCCGTTGTTCGCGAGCAGGCCTTCTACAAGCTCCTCGACGAACTCTTCGTCGGGATTAAGCCTGTAACCTCCTGCGGCGGCGTCCCTCTTCAGCTTTTCCAGGCGTTTTTTAACGCGCTCATCCATGTTACTCTCCTATAAGGCGTCTGAGCTTTTGCTCGTCATACCCCACGATGCATTGGCCGGAATCTATAACGATAGTGGGATACGAACCGTCAGGGTTGTATCCGATCTGCTCTTTACGGATAAGTTCCTGCTCGTCGGCAGCGAGAAGGTCGACGTCGATATACGAGAATTCGACATTATGCTCTTTCATAAACGCTTTCGTCTTTTTGCACCACCCGCACGTGCTTAGCGTATACATCCTGATATTGCCGAAATCTCTGCCGCTTACATGCGTATACTCTGCCATATAGTTCCCTTTCTTTGCTTAGTATTTTATGAACTTGCTTCCCGGAGCGCCGCATATGGGGCACTTCCCGGGCACGGCCTTTTCGATGTTGCCGCAAACAGGGCAAAGGTAATAAAACACCTCTTTTGCTTTGTCCATATCGCGGAGCGCCTCATCGTAAAGCCGCGCGTGCACCTCTTCCGCCTTCATGGCGAAATTGAACGATGCAAGCGCTGCTTTATGGCCTTCGTTTTCGGCAGTGATTATAAAATCCGGATACATGCTCTTGTACTCATTCGTTTCGCCCGCGAAAGCGTCTTTTAAGTTATCCGCGGTGCCGCTTACCTTCCCCGCGGCTTCGAAGTGCTTTTGCGCGTGTATAGCCTCGGCGTCGGCTGCGGCACGGAAAAGCTTAGCGGCGTTCTTCTTACCTTCAGCCTCCGCCTTTTTCGCGTACGCGGTATATTTCCTGTTTGCCTGCGACTCTCCCGCGAACGCTTCCATCAGGTTGACCATAGTATTCTTATTGCCCATAATATTTACCTTCTTTTATCATTCTTTATATCGGGATAATAATATATTTTGCACTATAGTACAAGAACGATTACGCAATATTTGTCGTTCCATCAGAGGCAGGGAGAGAGAAGTTCGTTAATGTTTGCTTTCGTCCGGCCTTAAGCTTTGCACATACCGATACGGTATTAGCTGTTTACATATCTCTTCCAAGTTCGTAAGCCCTTTTTAAATGCCGGAATGTTTTCGCACAGCGCGCCTCCATATCAGAGCGCGCCGTTCCATCAAGTATCACCATCTCTTTTTGTTTTGCCCTGTCCCGTATCCTATCGCCCAGCATTACTGTTTCCATCGCCTGCGCTTCCCCGGTCTCGCGGAGCGCTTCAATTGTTTTGCCCGCTATGGCGATAAAGAGAGCCTTTTCGAGCCGCCTCATAGCGGGGCGTGGGCCGTAAGCCCAGCCGCACGTCCAGACCCTGTCGAACCAGCCCTTCAGCTTCGCGGGGGCTTCCGTCCAGAAAACGGGGTATATGAAAACTATCGCGCCGGCAGCTTCTATCTTTCGCTGTTCGCAAAGCACGTCGTCGTCGATAACGCCGTCCGCACCGTCATCTCAAAGCACAGCCTCCTCGAAGCCGTCCGCAGCACGAACAACATCCAAACCTCCGGTTCAGCGGAAGTCTTCCAGACCGGGGACGAGACGAACGACGAGGCCCTCCGCAGGCTCACGCAGAGCGACACGATCTTCGAGCCAATCACCAAAGGCCGCTCAAAGCTTTCCCAGGAGATGCTCGAGATCGCCGTTCCCATCGCGAGGGAGGAATACGGCATCGAAGTCCTCGACGTCGTCATCAGGGAGATCGCCTACACCGCTGACCAGAT
>CAZDZY010000159.1:0-3590 GCA_964510055.1 uncultured Christensenellaceae bacterium | reverse complement strand
TTTTGGCAGAAACCTTCGGTTTCTGCCGGTTTTACAGCCTTTCACAGATTGCAGGCCTGCCTTTTGGTTTTGCAATCTAGTGACCGCCGCGAGGTATGGGCTGCGCGTTGCCGGGTCCCCGTAAGGCCTTTGCTTTTCGGGGCATTCATAGCCCGTCTTGCCCATAAATTTTAATTCTCCACCTGTATTAACGGTTTTCCCTAAAGTTTTGTTCCCTTAGGATGCCTTGTTTTTACCTCGCCATCTTCCTGGCGATCTCTTTCTTTCTCTCAGCGTCTTTTTCAGCTAAGTCCTGGCGCTTGTCGTAAAGCTTCTTGCCTCGCGCGGCGCCTATCTCGAGCTTTACCTTGCCTTTTTTAAGGTAAACCGACAGAGGTATCAGCGTAAAGCCCTTCTGCATCACAAATGATAACAGCTTTACGATCTCCCGCTTGTGCAGCAGCAGTTTCCTTATCCGCAGCGGCTCCTGGTTAAACACGCTGCCCTTCTCGTAAGGGCTGATGTGCATGTTATGTATAAAGGCTTCTCCGTCCTTTATCCTGACGAACGCGTCCTTTATATTAGCCTGTCCGTTGCGTATCGACTTTACTTCGCTGCCGGCAAGCGCTATCCCTGCTTCGTACTCTTCTTCTATAAAATATTCGTGAAACGCTTTTCTGTTCTTTATCAGAACTTTGACCGCTTCGCTCACAAAACCACCCGCTAAAATCAGTTTATACCGGCTCGAACTCTATCCTCGGAGGATACACGCTTACGCTTACTACCCTGACGCGCATCTCGTCGCCTAAAGATATCTTTCTTTTCGTGCGTTCGCCGATTACGCAGTACATTTTTTCGTTGTAAACATAGTAGTCGTCTTGCAGGGATGATAATGGTATCACACCCTCGACAGTGTTGTCAAGCTCAGCGAATATCACATTTTTTGTTACTCCGCTAATGATTCCGTCGTACTCTTCGCCCTCTTTGCCGCGCATAAATTCAGCCCTCTTCATGTCGTCTACGGCGCGCTCCGCTTCCATCGCGAGCCGCTCCCTTATGCTCGACTGCCTCGACGCTTCATCGACTTTTTCATCCAGCGAAGCCAGCGCTTTCTCCGTCAGCCCGCCTTTTAAGTCCATTTTGATTATCCTGTGCACCATCAGGTCGGGGTAGCGCCTTATGGGCGACGTAAAGTGGCAGTAATAACGGAACGACAGCCCGAAATGCCCTTTGCACTCGGGCGAATACTCCGCTTTTTTGAGCGAGCGCAGCATTATCTGGTTCACTATGTTCTCGTGCGGCGTGCCCTTTATCTCTTTCAGTATGTTCTGCAGCGCTTTGGGATGTATGTTTTCCGCCTTGCCCTTCATCCTGCCGAAGTTGGAATAAAACGCCGCGAATGCCTGCATTTTTTCGTTGTCCGGCTGCTCATGCACTCGGTAAACGAACGGTATCTCCTTCCAGAAGTATTCCTCGGCTACGGTCATATTAGCCGCGAGCATGAACTCTTCTATAAGCCTTTCGGCCTCGCCCCTCTCGCGCGGCCCTATATTCGTTACGTTTCCCTGTTCGTCGTACTCAAAGTACGTTTCATCGATCTCAAAGTCTATGCTCCCCTTTTCTTCGCGCCTTTTGCGCAAAAGGCCGGAAAGCTCCCGCATGATTGCCAGGTCGTCCGTTATATCGCGGTATTTTTTATTAAGCTCCTTGTCGCCCGCAAATATCGCGTTTACGTCTGTATACGTCATCCTGCGCTTCGACTTTATTATACTTTGAGCTATCCTGGATCTTAGCACCTTGCCGTCTTCGTCTATAGTCATTACGCACGATAACGTCAGCCTGTCTTCTCCTTCCGAGAGCGAGCATATCCCGTTCGAGAGCGCTTTTGGGAGCATGGGTATGACCCTGTCGGCGAGGTAAATGCTCGTGCCGCGGAAGAGCGCTTCTTTGTCGAGCGCGGTTTTTTCGGTCACGTAATGTGAGACATCCGCAATGTGCACTCCGAGCTCGTACCCTGTGCCGAGTTTCTTTATAGATACCGCGTCGTCTAAGTCTTTTGCGTCCGCGCCGTCTATGGTGAATACAGTAAGCTTTCTGTAGTCTTCCCGGCCTTTGGCTTCAGGTTTTTCTTTCGAGAGCTTCTCCGCCTCTTTTTCTGCCGCCTCCGGGAAATCACCCGGCAGATTGAACCTCTTTACGGCGCTGTCCACTTCCGCTTTGCTTTCGCCCGCCCTGCCTATTATCTGCGTTATGCTTCCTTCGGGGCTTTGTTCTCCCTTAGCGCGCTTTTCTATAACTACGACTACCTTCTGCCCGCTTTTGGCGCCGCTCATGGCTTTATCGGGTATGTATATATCCTCTATCCTCTCGTCGTCGGGGATGACGAATTTACCGTCGAGCGTACCCACTATCTCTTTTACGCCGCTCTCGAGTATCTCGGTTACTTCCCCTTCTCTCCTCCGCCCGTTTTCGGCGGAGTTCACGATTTTAACTACGACAAGGTCGCCGTTCATGGCGCCCATCTTTTTGTCGGCAGGTATGAAGATATCGCCGTCTTTATCCAGCAAAAAAGCGAACCCGAGCCTTTTCACTTCGAGCCTGCCCGTAAACTCGCCGAACTTACCGGGCGCGTAAAGCTTGCCCTTCCTCGAGTAAAGTATTTTGCCTTCGCCCGCAAGCTCTTTTACGGACTGCCGTATTTCCGAAATGTCGGCCTCCGGCCCCAAGTCTCTCGCCAGTTCCTCGAAATCGGCTTTTCTGTCGTACGAATCAAGCTTATTCAATATTTGTTCTTTTATGTCCATCGATTCTCCTTAATGAATCATTACTTCTAATCGTTTCTATCAGTATTTTACCCAATAATCTGCGGTAAATAAAAACGCCTTGCCGGGATTTCGGAAAGGCGCGAATCGTTTTCTTGTCTTCCTGCCTTACGGCGCGGTCGTCGGGCTGACCGACGGCTCAACCGTGATGCTTGGCGACGGACTGGGGTTCTGGAGCACAGGCGGCGCTGAAACAGTGGCCGTCGGCGCCGGAGAGGTCGTGGTACCCTTCATTACATATACTTCAACCAAAACGAGCCCAACGGCAAGTATCATGATGCCTACCGCCGAGATCTTTGTCAGCTTCTTCAGAGTCTTTTCATAGCTCTTCGCCTTTGACTTTCCAAGGAAAGTCTCCGCGCCTCCGGCTATTTCCCCCGGAAGCCCCGCGCTCTTTCCCGACTGCAGCAAAACCACTGCGACAATAAAAACGGAAAAAAGGCAGAGGACTATTTCGACCACAAGTATAAAAGTGTCCATCACTACCTCCTAAATCTACAGCAGTCGTATTCTAACATGCAGTAAAACAAAAATCAAGAAGAATATCGTTAATAAAACAGGCTGTATATATTGTATACTCATTGATATAAATCGATAAATATTTGTTTTTGCGCGAATAAGAAACAGACACGCTCAAACGAGTATCAGCTTAAGCAGGAACAGGAGTATCACCCCGGGAAGACCGAAATAGCCTGCGATAAAAGCGCTCAAAGGATTGATCGCGATATATACGGAAAAGATGCCCCCGACGAGATTTATTATCAGAAGCAAAAGCCCCCCCAATAATCC
>CAZDZY010000158.1:0-3710 GCA_964510055.1 uncultured Christensenellaceae bacterium | reverse complement strand
CGATGCTCCTGTTTTGGCTTGCGCTTTATGCCTACTGTATAGCAGCCGTTATCAGCCTGAACATTCATGCCGTCTACCCGTGGTTTTTGGTAATTGGCATCTTCTTTGCCGCCGGCACGGTCTATTTCTGTATTACCGAACCGAAGCAAGGTAATCCTTAATGATAATGATTGCGTCAGATAACGCATAGAATCCGTATATAGAACTGCATAACGGCGTTATTGCATGAGCTTTATTTATACGCTGGCCGTTATGCAGTTTTTCTTTTGTGAACACTCCTTTCGGCCGCTTTTTGTATACTGTCTGAGGCTGCCGAACGTGGTCAGAACTTCTCCGCACGTTTACTCTGCGGGGTTCGCCTGAGGCGTAATTTCCGTATTTTCGGCAGGCGCCTTTTTCCTCTTCAGCAGCTTCGCTATAAACGCGGTAACTGTTGCGAACAACCCCGTTATAGCGCCGAAAGCGGCTATTACTCCTATCACGCTGTCGGAACGCCCGCCTGAATGATTACCTGGCCCGTTACCCATGCCGCTGCCTTCTCCTAAACCAGGCCCCGCCCCTTTGCCGCTGTCTTTTCTCTGAAACTGCGGGAAGTTTCCGTCAGCAGGCCGTTCTCCCTGCGGCGCAAGCCCGCCCCCGGGAGCGGCGAATTGCCTGAGGTTCTCTCCGCCCGGCCCCGCGCCGCCGGGAAGCGGGGCGGTAAACGGAGCGGTCATCCATCTAGTAAACCCGCTTGTCGCTGCGCTGTATCCGCCGTACGCGAGCATTGCCGCGATAAGTATAACACCGAGCACGCGGCCAAGCATTTTCGGCAGCCTGACCACTTTACCGAACATGCCCTTTATGAACTCCCAGTGCAGCCCGATATGCACACCGGCAAACGCGAGCGCCAGCGCGGCCGCGAAATAGTGCCATACCTGCATGGCGCGGTCTTCCGAGCCCGCGAACACGACTTTGGATATCTTTATACCGCTCACCGCTATAACCGCCGCGCAGATGAGCAGCAGGAAGTCAATGATGTATAAAAGCCTTGTTCTTGCGGGCAGAGACTTGCTGAACAGCTTTTTAGTCGTGGACGCTACCCATTTGGGCTAAGCGCTATATGTATCAAAAACGCGCCGATGAGTATAAGCCCGCCTATCTCATGAAAGCCCAATGTCAGCACTTTCGCGTTATACATGAGTATCGTTACGGTCGCCATCAAAACGTCGAGTGTTATCTTTATGACATTCTTTTTCATAAAATATCTCCTTATGCTTTTTCCCAAATAATAACGAAGGCAGTTAACATAACGCTAACCGTCTTTTGAACATTCTGTGAATACCGTAAATTTTTTGGGGCATAAAAAAAGCGCGAACAGCGCTTTTTTATCATACTACTTCCGCCTATTTTTTATAAACCTTATTATCTCTTCTTCCGTCTCAAGCCTGTCATAGTCTCCGGTCAGCTTTCCTTCATGGTGGTAGATTACGCCGTTTTTTTCGTTGCGTTCGAGACAATCTATAAGCTCACTTTCACCGTATTCCTTAATGAACTCAGCGAACGCGCGTATGCGCATCTTGTCGAGCATACCGCCGCTGCACGGGAAGTCTTCGCATTCCCAGCAGCCTCCAAAACCCTTTTCCCTGCAGCACTTATAGTTTTTGCACCAGTCTTTGCCGCTGCATCCTTCGTTCCTGCACCCCGGGCATCCCTTATCGCTGCAAACGCAGCATGCAAGCCCGCAGTAAGCAACGCCTTTACTTCTGTCCACAATAACACCTCACTCATTTAAGCTATAACTGTTTTTCCCATTCTTTTAGCGTCATCACTTTGGAAAAACTCATCGCCTGCGTAACGAGTGCCGCTTTGTGCAGCTGCTCTGCGGTTATGCTCCCAGCGTAATTTGAAACGTTCGGCGCACCCGTCGCGTCGGAAAGGAATTCAACTTTGTACCCCATGTGAAATGCCTGCCTTGCGGTAGTATCGCAGCACATCTGCGTCATATATCCCGTTATTACTACCGTATCGCAGCCAAGTGTTTTCAGCGCCTCATCAAGCTTTGTGTTCGTAAAGCTGCCCGGCAACGTCTTCTCTATCAGAAGATCGTGATGCTTTTTCTTTATCTCGTCGTGGAGCTCCCAGCCGTTTGTGCCGCGGGCAAACGACTTAGAGCCCTCGGGGGAAGAATGCTGTATGACTATAACGGGGATACCGTGCTCGTTAGCCGTATCTATCGCCCGCAATATGTTCCCGAAGCTGCCGTCAGGATACGTAATAGTCAATCCTCCTGTAAAGTATGAGTTTTGTACATCTATAACCAACAATGCTCTTTTCATATATCCTCCTCGATTCAATTAAAACTGCCTATATAAGTGACACTATCAAGGTCCCTCGCCGGCGCTTGCCTTTTTTCGCCTTCCGGGTATCCGAACACCGCCGCCTGCTGAGGCTCATACCCCTCGGGAACGCCGAGCTTCTTCATCAATCCGGCGTCTTTAAACGCAAAGGCTGAAAATCCTATCCAGCACGAACCCACGCCGATGCTCTCCGCGGCGATCATCATGTTCTCCATAGCTGCAGTGCAGTCTGTCGGGCCGCTTATCGATCCTTTTTTGCACGATATCAGTATAAGCGCGGGCGCCTTGTGCGTTATGTCTGCCGCCGGGTTCCTTCCTATGTTTTGTATCCAGTCCACAGTCACTCCGGACATAACATTTTTTGCTTTTATGTTAACTTCCTCAAGCAGGGCGCGGTCCTGTACCACAGAGAAATGCCACGGCTGCGCGTTATGCCCCGAGGGCGCGTAGCAGCCCGCCTCTATTATGGCCTGCAGCGTTTCCCTGCTTAATATATCGCTCTTGTACGAGCGCACGCTCCTCCTGCTCTTTATAGCTTTGATTACTTCGTTCATATATTGCTCCTTTTATTGTATAGGCATATCAAGGTATAGTTCAATAATTTTATAATGTCAAGGAAATTTTTATTATAAAAACGGCTGTCCTCTTGCACAGGGCAGCCGCTGCTTCAATTACCGGTACAGGGAAAATCTCCGGTCTTTGGAATTACCGTCTCAGGTTTCAGACATCATACAGCCCGCCCGTTAATTGCTTATGGTACAGGTATACGTATATCGGCCAGTAGGCGAGGAGCATGACCGGCCACATTGCCTCAGCGGGAACATATGTCAAACAAGCTGCTGTAATCATAATGGCTAAAAATGATAGCCAACTGATAAGGGCTATGCGCATGTGAATGCGGAATGAAAACTGTACAACTTTCGTTTTAAGCGGATCCCGTTTCCAAATGGTATCCGCAGTCAGCAACCAAATCCCGAGGATGACAAACAAAACGAAAAGCGAAGAGAAAAACTCTCCAACCTGTGTGTTCCAGGGGTTAGACAGCAGATAAAAAACCCATGTTGTAACAAACAACGCGTAAAACAGTATAGAACCCGCAAGCGCGTTATTTTTCCTCAGGCGTTTTATGTATACCTCTTTCACATTGCCCGAGACCTCTTCAAACAGCGGCGATACGTCTCCCAGCGACGCGACTGCCGCTCTTTCCGCCTCCTCTTCCGGCTGCCCTTGTTTTATGTACTCCTCACACTTTAAGTTGAGAGTATCCCGCAGTTCTTCAATCTGCTCCTTTACTGCCTGCGTATTGGGGTATTTTCTCTTTATCCCGTTCAAATAATCGTTTATGACGCCCATGATTCCACCTCCAGCAAC
>CAZDZY010000157.1:0-3983 GCA_964510055.1 uncultured Christensenellaceae bacterium | reverse complement strand
AAGAAAAAATCCGAGAACTCAGTGTTCATCGGACTTTTCAATGGTCTGGGTGAGAAGATTCGAACTTCCGGCCTCTTGAACCCCATTCAAGCGCGCTACCAAGCTGCGCCACACCCAGAAGTTTTTTCACTTAATAAGAGCGATTATTATTCTAGCAACGAAAGCTTTCATTGTCAATCGAAAAGTAGTTCAGCATTCTTGGCGTTTTACCCGCCCCTGCTGGGCGGTGAAAAAATTCCTCTGCCTTTTGTTTTCCCTGCGGCAACTTAACTCTATGGCAATTCAGCCGCTTTTCCCGGAAAGCACTCCGGCAAGCCAGCCCTGATCTATGCGCAAAAACGCCTTTTCTTCGGGCTCCCTGAACAAGCTTGAAAAATCTTTTTTTGTCTGCTCGTAAACCGCGGCCGGTATTTCCGCTACAAAATCCCCGTCCTCCAAAAAAACGGCAAAGTTAAGCATTTCATTTTCAACGTCTTCAAATATCATGCTGTAGATCTTTTCTTCATGCGTCTCGGAAAAGGCTGCCGAATATACCGCCTTTATGGCTTCTATAGCCCGGTCGTCGAGTCGCTCTTCGAGTACGCGTATCTTCTCCATAAAATCCACAAAACCTGACGCTACCCGGAGCACGCTGCCGTCCGTATCATATTGCCCGTCGGTCTTTATTACGGTGGGTATCTTAAGGCTTGCCTCGCTGTATCCGGGCACAAGGTACACCATAAACTTTTTTTCGTCGTCATTATATAAAAAGACGTCATCGACAAAAAATTGTTTGCCGCACGACGGGCATTTGTATTCAAAGAACGAGCCGCTCAATATCTCCTCTTTCAGTTCGGGAGCCTTGGAGACGCATATCCTCTTTTTTGTACTTCTCGTGCCGTCCGCTCCGCAGCCGGGGCATTTAAATTCGATACTGCCCATATCTTAACTCCGTAGGCCGAATAGTCAGTTTATTGATGGCCCGCTTTATGATACCATGCAGGCAGGCGGCGCACAAGTTTCCAAAACAAACTATATTACACTAGTGTAAACTTTATTACACTAATGCTATTAATCGATGTCTGCATTACTAATTTTCTTATTGTTAAATATCTATAAATGAAATATAATGGAGGTTACGAAACAGCCGGATGTTACTGAAAAGCATGGCTGTCAGCGCTTATACATGATTGGAGCGAATAAAAGATGAACCTGATAAAAAAAGTTATTTTTCTGGGGATATCGATGATATTGATTCTATCCGCCGGCTGCAGCGTGGGGGCTTCCTCGCAAAGCGGCGGGCTTATAATATCGGAAGTGGTCACGTCAAACTCTAATTCGCTTAGCGACCCGGTATACGGCAAGCCCGACTGGATCGAATTGTGCAACACTTCAGCCAGTCCTATCAATCTTCTTGATTACTCCATAGCGGAATCAAGCAACAGCAACTTTGTATTCCCTGACGTTACGATAGCACCAGGGGAATATATGATATTATACTGCTGCCCCAAGATCGAGGGAATAACTTCCGAAAACCTCTGCACGGGTTTCAAGCTTTCAAAGAGCGGCACAACGTTGTTCCTTTCAGGGTCGGGCGTTGTTTCGAATAAACTCGAGGTCCCCGCCCTCGGAACGGATATTTCATACGGCGTTACGAGCGAAGGAACATATGCGTATTTCGGCATACCCACTCCGGGAGCCGCGAATACGACGGAATCGTCTCCCGATCTTGCCGGGCTTGAAAGCGACAAGACTGTTTCCCTTAAGATAAGCGAAGTCATGCCTAAAGCCTCCGGCGCCGAGAGCGGCTGGGCTGAAATTTTTAACGCCGGAGACAAAACGGTCGAGCTTTCAGACTATTATATTACCGAAGACCTTTCCGACCCGACTAAGGCGCGCCTGCCCGAAAAGCAGCTTGGCGCCGGCGAATACGCAGTAGTCAGGTTTACCGGCAGCACCGGCGCTGACGAGGTGCCTTTCAAGATAAGCAGCAGCGAAACTTCTCTCGCGCTCTCAAATAATTTCGGGGCGATTATCGATAATATTTCCTGGAATACTGCTATGCTTCCCGGCATGTCGATGGGCCGCGAAAATGATTCTACCGTTTACTTTATCGAGCCCACGCCGGGAGCGGCCAACGGCTCTCAATATACGGAGGCGGTAACTCTTTCGGAGGGCACCGGCGACGTTCGCATTAATGAAGTCCTTCTGAAAAACGATTATTCTCTGATAGACCAGGACGGCGACCGCAACGAATGGGTAGAGCTTTTCAACGCGTCGCAAAACGCCGTCGCGCTGAAAGGATACGCGCTTTCCGACAGGGAAGACGATCCATTGAGATGGCGCCTGCCGGATGTCGAGCTGGGCGCGGGGCAGTACCTTATAGTTTTCCTGTCCGGAAAAGACAGGACCAGCGGCGAGCTGCACGCCAACTTCTCACTCGGAAAAGTCGACAGCAAATTGCTCCTTTCAAACATTAACACAGGAACGGTGCAGACAGTAGGGTTGCCCGGGGAAAGAAAGAGTAATGTCGCATACGGGCTTTCGGCCGATGGGCAGTGGCTCTTTTATCCTCAGCCCACACCATCAGCGGAAAACACCGCTCAGGGGTTTACTGAAATAGCTCAGATAGAAACCCAGACGCAGGCTTTAAGGATAAGCGAGGTGGCCGCAGTAAGCGAGGCGAAAAGCGGCGGCCCTGACTGGGTCGAACTACACAACCAGCTTTCAACCGACATTAACCTGTCGGGTTTTTTTCTTTCCGACGATAAAGACAACTTAAAGAAATGGCCTATAGGCGACGTAACCGTAAAGGCAGGCGGATATAAGGCAATCGAAGAGTATAAAAACGGAAGCGAGCCGGGCGAGATCAGCATCTCGCCTTCAGGGGAAAATATATATCTCTCCAATCCGCAGGGCGAGGTCTTAGATCAATTCAAAACAGGAGTGCTCAGGCCCGGGATATCGCGCGGCCTTACCTCCGGCAATACTATCGCTCTTTTCAATACGCAGACACCGGGCAAAGAGAACGGCGGAGACGTCCTCGAGGGATACTGCGCGGCGCCCGTTTTCTCCGTGGGCGGCGGTTACAGGAAATCTTCTTTCGATCTTGAAATGAATACGTCCACTTCGGGCGGCACTATACATTATACGCTCGACGGCTCCACCCCAAACGCGGATTCTGCCGAATATTCAGGCCCGATAAGCATATCTAAAACGAAATCCGTCCGCGCAATCACCGTCTCTCCGGGCAAATTAAACAGCGACGAGACTGTAGCGACATACCTGTTCGAAGACCCCCATTCGCTGCCCCTCGTTTGCCTTTCCATGACTCAGAGCGACCTTAATACCGTATTCAAGAGTTCACGCAATAATAAACGTGAACGCGCCGGTTACGTCGAGTATTACGAGGCGGACGGCACATTGGGCATCAGGTTCCCCGCGGGCTTCCGTATCGCAGGCGCTGGTACGATAGATAAGCTTAACGCAAGGCAAGCGTCTATCAACCTGTACCTTCGCGGCGGCTACGGCCAGTCTTCCGTAACGTATCCTTTTTTCGAGAATTACGATATCACCAAGTTCAAGTCGCTCTCGCTGCGCAATATGGGTTGGTCTCAGGACCCGAGCCGGCTCAAAGACGCATTCGTGTCGATGGCTGCGAATGGCATGAGCATCGATAATATGCAATCAAAATTCTGCGTCGTATACATCAATGGCAATTATTGGGGGCTTTATGAATTCAAGGAAAACCAGAACGAGGAGTATTTTGCGTCCAAACATGGTATCGACCCCGGCAAAGTAGTTATGGTACGCGCAAATAAGTATAACGTTGACGCTTCAAAAGGGGGCAGATTTATAAAAGATCCTGATATATTGGATCTTTATGATCTCGCCAAGAAAAACATGAACGATCCAGATGTCTGGGCAGAGTATACCAGCCTTGCGGATCCGGATTATTTCATGGATTATCTCATAGCCGAGACCTTCTTCGGGTGCTACGACTC
>CAZDZY010000156.1:0-4031 GCA_964510055.1 uncultured Christensenellaceae bacterium | reverse complement strand
AATATGCCCTTTTAGGGCTGGTGCATACCACCAGTTTAACTGGTGGTTTTGATTGACTAATGGCTCTGCATGTATTCGAGCATGGATTTGGCGGCGGTCTTGCCTGCGCCCATCGCGAGTATAACGGTAGCCGCGCCGGATACGGCGTCGCCGCCGGCGTATACGCCTTCGACCGATGTCGCGCCCGTTGCCTCGTCTATTATTATGCCGCCCCATTTCTGCGTGGCAAGGCCTTTCGTAGCCTCACGCATAAGCGGATTGGGGCTGGTGCCTATTGCGACTATAACCGCGTCGACTTCGATATCGTACTCGGAGCCGGGTATGGGAACAGGCCTGCGCCTGCCCGAGCTGTCGGGCTCGCCAAGCTCCATTTTCTGAAGCGTCATGCCGCGCACGTAACCGTTTTCCGTGCCGAGCACGGCGACCGGGGCAATAAGGTACTGAAATATAATGCCTTCCTGCTTCGCGTGCTCAACCTCTTCGGCTCTCGCGGGCATTTCCACATCGGTCCTGCGATATACTATATACACTTCGTCGGCGCCGAGGCGCTTGGCGCACCGCGCGGCGTCCATAGCGACGTTGCCGCCGCCTATTACCGCGACTTTTTTATGCCTTACTACAGGAGTATCGTATTCCGGGAACTTGTAGCCCTTCATGAGATTTATGCGCGTCAAGAACTCGTTAGCTGAATACACGCCGTTAAGGCTCTCGCCCGGTATATTCATAAAGCTCGGAAGCCCCGCGCCCGTCCCGATAAATATCGTTTGAAAGCCCATGGCCTTTAAGTCGTCTACCGTCAGCACTCGCCCCATTACCATGTCGGTCTCTATCTTTACGCCCATAGCTTTAAGAGCGTCTATCTCCTTCTGTACGAGGGCTTTAGGGAGCCTGAACTCGGGGATGCCGTACACCAGCACGCCGCCCGGCGTATGCAGCGCCTCGAATATAGTCACATCGACGCCGGCCTTCGCGAGGTCGGCAGCGCACGTAAGGCCAGCGGGGCCAGAGCCTATTATCGCGGCCTTCTTACCCTTAGGCGGCGCGCACTCGGCGGGCTTCGCCCCTTTTTCTATGGAGTAGTCGGAGCAGAACCTCTCTAATCTGCCTATACCGACCGGCTCGTTCTTTATGCCCCTTACGCAGAGCTGCTCGCATTGGCTCTCCTGCGGGCAAACGCGCCCGCATATGGCGGGCAGGCCGTTCGTTTCGCGTATCTTCGAATACGCGCCGGTATAGTCGCCTTCAGATATGAGTTTTATAAAATCGGGTATCTGCACGTTAACGGGGCACCCTGCTACGCACGGCCTGTTTTTGCACTGCAGGCACCGCATAGATTCTGATTTTGCCATGTCTTCGGTATACCCGAGCGCCACTTCGCTGAAATTCTTTGCCCTTATCTTCGCGTCCTGTTCGGGCATTTCCGTCTTCTTTGGGTCCATATTGCGCTGCGCCATTATTTTATCCCCCTGAACAAGTTGCAGGATTCCTCTTCCTGTTTTTTATACATAGTCTGCCTTCTCATGGCTTCGTCGAAGTCCACTTCGTGCCCGTCGAAATCAGGCCCGTCGACGCAGGCGAACTTTATCTTTCCTCCCACGGTAACGCGGCAGCCGCCGCACATGCCCGTGCCGTCTATCATTATCGGGTTCATACTGACCATGGTCGGTATGTTGTACTCTTTCGTCAGGCGCGAGACGAACTTCATCATAATAAGCGGGCCTATGGCTACTACCAGGTCAAACTTCTCGCCCGATTCTATCTCCGCTTTAAGCGCGTCGGTAACGAAGCCTTTGTTGCCGTTGCTGCCGTCGTCGGTGGTTATTATAAGCTTGTTTGATACCGCCCGCATCTCGTCTTCGAGCAGTATAAGGTCTTTATTCCGAAAGCCCGCTATCGTAGTTACTTCCACACCTTCGGAATGCAGCTTTTTCGCCTGCGGGTACGCTATGGCGGTGCCCAGCCCTCCGCCTATGACGGCCGCTTTTTTAGCTTCGCCAAAATGCGACGGCTTCCCCAAAGGCCCTATGAAATCGGCTATATAATCGCCTTCGCCGAGCGTTCCGAGAAGCTGTGTCGTTTTCCCGACTTCCTGGAATATTATCGTTATCGTTCCCGCTTCGCGGTCGTAATCGGCAATGGTCAGCGGTATGCGCTCGCCCGCCTCGTTAACGCGAAGCACTATAAACTGCCCGGCCTCGGCTTTTCTTGCTATAAGGGGAGCGTCAACGACCATAAGTTTCACCTGTTCATTGAGCACCCGCTTTTTGAGTATCTTGTACACAGCTCGCTCCTTAAAGAAACATATTTTCGACATTATAGCATTTTAATATAGTGAATGCAAAGAATCAATATATACATTCACATAAAAATTTTAACAATAAAAAAGGAGCGTATCGCTCCTTCACTGTTAAAGTCTCTTACTCGACCAGTTCGTCGTATGTGTTTTTATATATCCTCGGCGCCACGCGCTTCCATTTGCGAATAAAAGATTCCGCCGAAGCCTGTGAATACGTCATAAGATTAAGCTCGAATACGGGGACCTGGTTCTCCAGCACTTTCAGCATAACCTTGTATTCGCCCTCGTCTATCTTTATATACTCGGCGAACAGCTCAGTCTCAAGGCGCAGGTCGTCCCTGTTGGCGCTGCAGTAATTGTCTATCGCCTTGCGCTGGGAATTCAGCAGCTCTTTTTCGAGGTAATAGAGCGTAGTGCGGCCAAGCTCGGTAATCGCGTAAAACGTGCCGCTCGGGGTCTCGCGCTGCTCGACAAGGTTGCTCTCCATCAGCTCAAACATGCACTCTTTAAGGTCGAAGTAATTGAGCCAGTTGTTCTCGGTGACCGTTCGCAATATTTGCAGTTCGGAGAGCTGTATATTGATCGTTTTCAGCAGATAAAGTATGAGCAGCTTGTTCTGCGCTATCGTTTCGATGTTCATCATACCGCCTCCTATTGCAAATTAATTATTGTGAACTTCGCGCGCCGGGGAACCCGTAAAGCGAAAATTTACCAGCATCACAGCCCGTTTTGCCCGCAAAATCATATATTTTATTAATTCCCTTTATTATGATATCATTATACCACAGTTTTTACGATAGTACAGTAGATATAGTATTATAATATATAAAAAATAACTATATATTGTATCAGTAATGTGACCGCTGAATCAGTTCAGCGGTTACCAAAGGGGCAGATATATGACGAAAAGGCTTGAAGAACTCATGCGGCAGCAGGGGATCGATATATTCGGCACGTCGGACGTTTCACAGGCGATACCGGAAAAGTTCAGAGCGACGCCGTACGCCGTCAGCTTGGGCGTAAGGCTTTCCGACGCGGTCATAGAAGCCGTGAAGGGCGGGCCGACGAAGAACTACTTCCATCATTACAGGACGGCGAACGAGTTTCTCGACATGTGCGCGCTCCGCTGCGCCATTGAGCTTCAGCGCGAAGGATATCTCGCCGTTGCGATCCCCGCCTCGCAGACGACTAACGAACTTGGGTTGGCGGGCGATTTTGCGCATAAGACGGCGGCCAACCTCGCGGGGCTCGGGTTTATCGGGAAAAGCGCCCTATTCATAACAAATGATTTCGGGCCGCGGGTGCGTTTCGCGACGGTTTTGACTGATATGAAGCTTGAGAGCGGAAAGATCCGGGAGCCGGAATGCGGCGCCTGCAAAGCATGCGCCGATGCGTGCCCGTGCGGCGCGATAACGGGTAATAAGTGGGCAAAAGGAATGCGGAGGGAAGAGCTCGTCGACGCGGAATTATGCTCCCGGTATATGAAAGAAAAGTATGAGATGATCGGCCGCGGCTCGGTATGCGGCATATGCGCTGCGGTATGCCCGTGCGGAAAGCGCAGACAGACAACCTGACGAAAGAAAAAACAGCCGGCCGCGGTCAGGCTGTGCTGAAACGGCAAATGAAAGAATATTATAAAAAATAGGGTATTTCAGACCTGCCAATCGCGCCAAAAATTCGCTATTGATTTAAACGGTTAATCGTGTATAATATGAAATGCGGCTTAATTGGGGGG
>CAZDZY010000155.1:0-4158 GCA_964510055.1 uncultured Christensenellaceae bacterium | reverse complement strand
TCTCTACCTCTACGCTGTTGCCCTTAATATTATATCTTATCTCCTCACAAAACGCCCTTACGAGCATTAAACCCCTGCCGCGTTCCATGTAAAGCGCAACTGAGTCTTCCGACGCACTGTCGTGACTCTTTTTATACTCAAAACCGCCGCCGCTGTCCGTTACGCTTATAAAAAGCTTCCCATTCTCCACCTCGGTTGCCAGTATGACCGGCTCGCTGTCCGACGGTTTAGCATACCTGAAACTGTTTACAAGCAGTTCGTTAAGAACAAGCTCGATCTCATATCTGCGTTCCTCGTTTAAGTCTTTACACTTTTCAACGCAGCTCAAAACTTTTTTCACTGACGGCTTTATGTCATCTATTACAGTCAAAACGTTTTTATCCGTATAATCTTTCATTATCTAAATACCAGAGAACCCGGTTGATTCAGCTTTCATAGTTGCGTTACGCTAACGCATATTATTTATATAACCCATTCTCTGATTCTTAAACTCATTTCTGATAGTAATTCCTGAATTTGACCAATATCCTGCGCTCTACTCTCGATATATACATTTGCGAAACGCCTAGCGCCGCGGCTACTTCCCGCTGGCTTTTGCCCTCTTCAAACCTCTCATGTATGAGCCGCTTTTCCAGATCTCCCAATTGGCTCAGGCATTTTTTTAAGAAATCCCTGTCTTCTATCCTTTCATATTCATCGTCGGTATTTCCCAGCAGCCTGATGAGCTTCAGATCTTCGTTTACGGTTATATAGCTGTCGAGTGAGGCCGCGTAAGCTGCCGATTGAGTTTCCATAAGTTCCAATACCCGCTCTACCGGTATCGACAGCCTTTCGGCTATCTCTTCCGGCGCCGCGCTGCGGCCGAGTTCGCTCGTGAGTCCCTGTTTTACGTCGTCGAGTTTACGTATGAGTTCGCTGTCCCTTCGTGAGATCCTTATCATACGGGTCTTGTCCCTGAAATAATTCTTTATCTCCCCTACGAGAGTAGGAGTCGCAAAGCTTACAAATTTCACGCCTCTGCCGGCTTCATACCTGTCTACCGCCTTTACCAGCGCCAGGGACGCGACCTGAAACAGGTCGTCATATTCTACGCCCCTGTTCATAAATTTTTTAGCTACGATCTCGGCTACGTAAAGGTACTTCTTAAGGATATACTCCCTTAAAGCTTCATTCCTGTCCGTCTCGTAAAGCTCAAAAAACTCCTGTTCCGTCATGTTTTCATACTGGCTACACATTAAAAGACCCCTACAATCAGCTTCAGGCGTTAAAGTTTTTTATAGATCCTTATGCTTCGCGCACCGCCCCGCAAGTCTCCCTGTCCGGCATGTTCCGGCAAAAAAACGCACTCGTCTACCAGCGCCTCGAGAAGGCAGCGGGATAGTTCGGCTGCCTCATCCGCCCCGGCTCCCCCGGGATCCCCCAAAGCGTTAAGGCCGATATGCATACCGTTGCCCAGCGTTATATCGATCGCTATTGCGTCCGGATGTGAACCCATCAGCAGCATGCACGCTTCGGCGGTGGCAACTTTTAAGTCTTCTATATCCTCTACGTCAAACCCGGCGCGCTCGGCAACCGCGGATACGGCCAGCCTTACGGCAAGTATATAATCGGGCTTTGCGGGAAACTCGATCTTTATTGTATCATTCACTGCTCGCTCACCCCTATCTCAAATACCTTGTTGAGCCCGGTAAGCGTAAATATTTTTGCGATATAGGGCTTCAATTTTATTATGCTTATCCGCTTGTCAGCTTCCCTTACCTTTTTCAGCGTGCTTACAAGCACCCCGAGCCCGGTAGAGTCGATATATTTCAGGTTGGAGCAGTCGAGTACTATATCCGCTCTTTTTTCTTCTATAAGCGCGTGCAGTTCTTTTTTCAGGTTTTCCGCGTTATATATATCCAGTTCGCCGTAAAGATTGACTTTCCATTTGTCGCATGTACCGTCATATTTCGAATCCAGCAGCATAATAATTCCTCCCCGTATCAGTGTTTTTAAGGCTTGGTTTCAGTGTTGATTACAGTTTGCTGTTTATCCAGCTAATGATATCATTATAAACGTTTTGTTTTCCCTTTTCATTGAGTATCTCGTGCCGCATGCCTTCGTAAGTATGAAACTCCACATCAGCGACACCGGCTTTCCTGTACGCTTCAACGTCTTTTTTAACACCGCTTAAATTTTTCCCGCCGACGCTGTCAAACTCGCCCGAGCCTATAAATATCGGAAGATCTTTAGGGCAGCTTTCGAACGTCTTTGTTTTAAACCCTGTTCTGAGTACGCTCAGCAGTTCATAAACAAACTCCGGAGTCGAAATGTTGCCGCAGTATTCGTCAGCCCGGTAAGCCTCGACTACGGCTCTGTCGCTGCAGATAAACGAGCTTCTCCCTTCGCTTTTAAACGGCTTGTCCAGCTTGCCGAAAACAAGGGCGTCCAGGAAAGGCGACCTGTGCTTCCTGCCGTATACGCGCATCTGAAGCTTTGCAAGGATTCTTCCCGCAGATAAAAGCAGGGGCACATCCCGCCCTGTTCCGGTCAGCAGCAAGCCCGACAGCTCTTTCCCGTAGCGAGCCGTATATACCCGTGCAAAAAAAGACCCCATGCTATGCCCGAAAAGAAACACCGGAATATCTTTGTTTTCTTTTTTTATCATCTCGGACAGGATGTGAATGTCCTCTAAAACCAGATCGTAAGCTTTATTGGCGTCTGAAAAATACGGAACGTTTTCAGGGCTCCCGGCAGTCTTTCCGTGGCCTCTTAAGTCGGGAGCATATACGGTAAAACCGTTTTTACAGAGCGCCGACGCAAAATCGTCATAACGCTGCGCGTGCTCTACCGCTCCGTGTACTATAAGTACTATTGCCCCAGGGTCTGCCGCATCCCATCTGTATGCGCATATATTGGATCCGTCTTTTGCAGCATATGTAAATTCATTTTTCATACATGCATCCCCCTTTGTTATGATAACACCCGCCCATTGCTTTGTAAATATGCCCCGCACGTGTTATAATAAGACAGACGAAAAAGGAGTTTTATATGCACGCGTATATCGAGGCCATAAGCGACAGCCCTGTCATCGCGGCGGTGCAAAACAGGGAAGCGCTGGAGTATGCTCTTACGCTTCGGGTGCCTACAATCTTTCTTCTCAATACCGATATATTTTCGGCAAAAGAATATGTAACGATGGCGAAGGCCGGAGGCTGCAACGTATTCCTGCATATGGACCTCATCGAAGGCCTTGCCGGCAATACAAAAGCTTTAGACTATATAAAAAACAGGATATCGCCGAACGGTATAATAAGCACGAAAAGCGCGCTCGTGAAATACGCGCGCGAGATGGGAACTTTCTGCATACAGCGTTTTTTCATGGTGGACAGCGCCTCTTATGAGAATGCCGTCAAAACAGTTAAAACTACAAAACCGTCTATGGTCGAATTGATGCCCGGCATCATACCCGACGTGATAAGGCGGTTCAAGCAGGAAACACAGGCGCCCGTTATTGCAGGCGGGCTTGTTACCTTAAAGCAGCAGATAATCGACGCGCTGTCCGCCGGGGCGCTCGGTGTATCAACGGGCAGCCGTACTCTCTGGACGCAGTGATCAGCTACAGTATATCTCCCGTCCTTATATAGTTCCGGGCGAGTTCAACATAATCCCTGCACGCGTCTTCGTTATTTTTTATATCCTCCGGCGTTGCCTGCCTTATTATCCGGAACGGATTGCCGATAACTACGCTCCCGGCCGGTATGTCTTTGCCGCCGGGTATCACCGCGCCCGCGCCTATTACACAGTTTTCGCCTATTTTTGCAGCATCGAGCACTATAGCGCCCATGCCTATCAAAGAACCGCTGCCTATATCGCAGGAATGAAGGATAGCCCCGTGGCCAACGGTCACGTTATCTCCTACGGTCAGTTTGAGCTTGCCCGTATGCAGCATGCAGCCGTCCTGTATGTTTGTTCTTTCGCCGATAATTATTTCGGCCAGGTCTCCCCTTATTATTGCTCCCGGCCAGACGCTTGACTCGTTGCCCAGTTTAACATCCCCGATGACTATTGCGCTCGGGTGTACGTATGCGCTCCTTGGCTTTACGGGGAATTTATTGTTTACCGTCTGTATCATTATTCCTCCATCCGCTCTTTTGCCGCCAACGCGATAGCTATTTC
>CAZDZY010000154.1:0-4225 GCA_964510055.1 uncultured Christensenellaceae bacterium | reverse complement strand
ACTGCACGCCGTGCGAGGCGTTCTGGCTCGAGCGGCAGCTTAAGGACGGCAAGTGTCCGGACTGCGGCCGCGAAGTGGAGCTCACGAGGGAAGAGAGCTATTTCTTCCGCCTTTCAAAGTATGCGGACAGGCTGATAGAGTATATAAACACGCACGACGAGTTCATACAGCCGCCGTCGAGGAAGAACGAGATGCTCAACAACTTCCTGCTTCCGGGGCTCGAGGACCTTTGCGTGTCGCGCACGTCGTTCAAGTGGGGCATACCCGTCACGTTCGACCAGGGTCATGTCGTGTACGTGTGGATAGACGCGCTTTCCAACTACATCTCGGCGCTGGGGTACCTGTCGGCTGACGACTCGAAGTTCAAAGAATTCTGGCCGGCAGACGTGCACCTCGTCGGCAAAGAGATCGTGCGCTTCCATACGATAATTTGGCCTATACTTCTCATGGCGCTCGGGCTTCCGCTGCCAAAGCAGGTGTTCGGCCACGGCTGGCTGATGCTCGAAGGCGGCAAGATGAGCAAATCGAAGGGCAACGTGGTAGACCCGGTAAAGCTCGTCGCGCGTTACGGCGTGGACGCGGTCAGGTACTTCCTGCTGCGCGAAGTGCCGTTCGGCTCTGACGGCATATACACGAGCGAAGCGCTATTAAGCCGCATAAACTTCGACCTTGCGAACGACTTGGGAAACCTCGTCTCGCGCACGGCGATGATGATAGTTAAATACTTTGACGGCACTGTGCCGGGCGAGTATGAGAATACCGAACACGACAAGGCGATAGAGGAGCAGGGGACTGCGCTGCACAAAGCCGTAGAGGAGCACATGGACGCGCTCCGTCTGCCCGAGGCGCTTGCGGACATATGGGCTTATGTGAGCGCGCTCAACAAGTATATCGATCTTACCACTCCGTGGCTTCTTGCCCGTGACGAGGCGAATAAGAAGACGCTCGCAAGCGTTCTTATACACCTTGCGGAAGGGCTGCGCATAATATCCGTGCTGCTTATACCGTTCATTCCGGACACGGCAGCGAAGATACAGGATATACTCGGCATAGATGATAAATCGAAGGCCTCGTGGGACAGTATAAAAGAGTTCGGCAGCAGCGTCTCGGGGCTGCATGTGAAGCAGACCGCGCCGCTATTCCCGAGGCTCGACATAAAGAAGGAGCTCGAGGAGCTCGACGAGATATCCGACAACCGCACGCTGAAAAAGCAGAAGAAGATGCCTGCCGCCCAGAGTGAGGAGCCTGAGAAGAAGAAAGTCGACAAGCACGACTTAAAGCCCGCGGACGAGATAACGTACGAGGAGTTCAGGAAGATCGATTTGCGGCTGGGCGTAGTAAAAGAGGCCGAAGCCGTGGAAGGCACCGAGAAGCTCATACGCATAACCGTGGACATCGGCGGGGAATTGCGCCAGATAGTTTCAGGCATAAGGCAGTGGTACAAGCCTGAGGAGCTTATAGGGAAGACTATAATCGTGGTGGCGAACTTAAAGCCCGCTAAGCTGCACGGCATAGAGTCTTATGGCATGCTGCTCGCGGCTGAAAGCGACGGGACATTACGCCTCGCGACTATGGACGGGGATATCGGCAGCGGCGCTCCCGTGATGTAAAGATTTTTGGTTATTGGGGAAACGATGAGACTTTTCGATACGCACGCGCATCTGCTCGACCGTAAATTCGACGTCGACAGGCAGATACTTATAAATACGCTCCCCGAATCGGGGCTGGTGGGCGTAATAGAATGCGGCACTTCGGTGCCCGACAGCAAGAGGGCGGCGGCGCTCGCTGAAAGCGCGCCTTATCTGTACGCGGCCGCGGGCGTGCACCCGCACGAATCGAACGAGGCTCAGGGCGATTTTATAATACATATCGAGGCGCTCGCTAGGCAGGATAAGGTTATCGCGATAGGCGAGATAGGCCTGGATTATTACTACGATTTTTCTCCCAAGGAGACTCAGCGCAAGGTATTCGAAAAACAGCTGGAGCTTGCCGAAAAGCTTGATCTTCCCGTCGCGATACACATGCGGGAGTCGACGCAGGATATGCTCTCGATCCTGGGCGAACACAAAGGGATACGCGGCGTAGTGCACTGCTTCTCGGGCAGCGCGGAGACCGCGGAAATACTTATAGGTATGGGGTTTCATATCTCGTTTACCGGGTCGGTCACGTTCGACAATGCGAGAAAGGTCGTGGAGGCGGCGGCCGTAGTGCCGATAGACCGCCTTATGGCCGAGACCGACTGCCCGTACCTCTCGCCCGAGCCTGTGAGGGGCACGCGGAACAATCCCGCGAACGTAAAGTTTGTCATACAAAAGCTCGCTTCAATAAAAGGCGTATCCTTCGAGGATATGTGCGAAGCTAACATAAATAACGCAAAGAGGTTGTACGATATCTGATGGATACTTACGTCTATAAATACGGAAACTCGATATATATAAACCTTACCAACAGGTGCACCAACGCGTGCACGTTCTGCATCCGCAATAAGCATACGGGCTTAAGCGGCGGCCAGAACCTGTGGATGAAGAGGGAGCCGGAGGCGCAGGAAATAATCTCCGAGCTTGAAAAAGAAACGGCTATAGAAAAGGCCGTGTTCTGCGGGTTCGGCGAGCCCACTATGCGGCTGGAAGCTTTGCTCGAGGTAGCGGGGTATTTGAAGAGCAGGGGAGTAAATGTGCGGCTCGATACGAACGGGCAGGGCAGCGCCTACGCCGCGCACGATATAACCCCGCGCCTCAAAGGGCTTGTTGACACGGTATCCATAAGCCTCAACGCGCCCGATGCGAAAGGGTATCAGAAGCTTTGCCGCAGCATATACGGGGAAGAAGCTTATCAGCACATACTCGATTTCGCCAAAGGCTGCATTGCGCAGGGCATAGAGACGGTGTTCACAGTCGTCGACGTGATAGACCCGGCGCAGATAGAGGAGAGCAGGAATATAGCCGAGAGCATCGGGGCGAAGTTCAGGGTAAGGACGTATATAGAGTAGGGAATATCAATCAAGGCCGGCGCTTCGGCCTTTTTAATTTGCTCGTTTTATATAATCATTTATTTATACGGACCAAACCCGCTGAATATTGATTCAGCTTTGCATATAGTAACTTTATGCTGCTAAACACCCGAACATGCATTCGCCAAAAACGCGCCGATCCCGGCTTTATCCCAAGATTTACAAAAATATTTTGAAGTTTGGAGTTATGGTTATTGACACCATATATAGTGAGTAATATAATGAATTCACACTAGTATTAGATTATTAGTGTTGGTTTGATATTTATTTGGTAGTGGTTTGATATTTTAAAATTTTATATAAATGCGTCCGGCGGCGAAGATCATACTAAAAAATAAATATGAGGAACCCCAGGGCATACAGCGTAAGAAGTAAAAACAACGATTTATATTATATTAAAATAAAAATCAATGGGGAATTCAGGGGGACACCGATGTTTACTATCATCTTAAAGAGAAGCGGCCAGAAGGAAACATTTCAGCCTAAAAAGATCACCGATGCAATTTTTAAAGCGGCGCAGGCCGTAGGGGGAGACGATTACTCGTTAGCCGAAAAGCTTACGGAGCAGGTAATCGATATCGCGCGTTTAAAGTACGGTGACAGATGCCCCGAGGTCGAGGGCATACAGGACATAGTCGAGCGGGTGCTCATCAAAAACGGCCACGCCAAGACTGCCAAAGCTTACATCCTTTACCGTGAAAAAAGAAAGAGCGCAAGGGAAACGAACGCATTGATCGGAGCGACGATCAACATGTTTTCCGATTACCTTACGGACAAAGACTGGGGAGTCAGGGAGAACGCGAATACGCAGAAGAGCGTAAACGGGCTCAACAACTATATCCGCGAAGCGTTCACCAAGAAATACTGGCTGCACGAGATATACCCCGAAGAGGTGCGGGAAGCCCACATCTCGGGCGACTGCCATATACACGACCTCGGGTTTTTCGGGCCGTACTGCGCCGGCTGGGACTTGCGGCAGCTTTTGCTGCAGGGTTTCGGCGGTATACCCGGTAAGGTGGAGAGCCGCCCGTCAAAGCATCTGCGCTCGTTTTTGGGGCAGATAGTCAATTCCACTTTTACAACTCAGGGCGAGACCGCGGGCGCCCAGGCCTGGTCGAGCTTCGATACATACTGCGCTCCGTTTGTACGGCATGATAATCTGACGTTCGAGCAGATAAAGCAGTGCCTGCAGGAGTTCATATTCAATATAAACGT
>CAZDZY010000153.1:0-4309 GCA_964510055.1 uncultured Christensenellaceae bacterium | reverse complement strand
ACGCGCGCTATAGAGGGCAGGACGGAATATTAAGCCTCCATATGCTATATGTATAACAATACATGTATTGGGCATTATTATAGCATAATGATAACGGAGGTTAGCCAATGGAACAAGACCAAAATACCTATGTCGAAGACGTAAAAAGAGCTTACGCCGAAATGAAAGCTGCGGAAAATTATTTCGATAACGTAAACGACCCCGACCTTATAGACTTCGCCATTTTCGACCTGGAAGCCGCGAAAAAGCGATACGCGTATATGCTCAAGAAAGCGCGGCAGGAATATAAACAGGTGATATAACGCAAAGATAAAACCGGCAGACAGCTGCCGGTTTTTTATTTTCCTTTATGTTGTCTGTGCCCTGAACGATTTGTTGACTATCGGCCTTAACGCCTCGGTCAGCACCATCAGCAGCCATGCATATATCGGCAGCTCGATAAGCGCTGATACGGCCCGCACCGGAAGTATTGCAAAGAGTGCAAAATATTTCGGATAGAATAAACACAGGAACGCGGTATTAAGTATTACCGAACATATTACCTGTGCCACGATTGTCATTACAGACATCCTCCAGGCTGTGTTCTTTTGTGATTTAAGAAAGAACAGGCCGGCAATAACTCCGAATAATGCCATTGTTACAGAAAACACAGGATTATAAGCTCCTACCGGCGCTCCCATAAAAAAGCCTGCCGTGTCCGCCACAAATCCGACCAAACCCCCGGCGAGAGGCCCGAATAATATTCCCGCAAGCATAACAGGCACAGGCGTCAGCGATATTTCCACCACTTTAGATCCTGCGGGCGTAAGTTCGATGGACAAAAACGCGCTGAATACCGCGCCGAGCGCGGCCAGCAAAGCCATAATGATGAGTGTCCTGAGATTAAAATTATTTTTTCTCATTAAAAAAACCTCCTTCCCTTGAATATAGCAAAGACGCATGGAGCGTCACCGCACTGGTAAGGGAATAAGGTTCCTCTTAAGCAGCGGACGCGACCCTGTACCGCAGGCACACCGACATCGGTATACCTTTCGTCCCCGGGCGACATCCCATCCCGGAGCACTTAACGCACAGAAAGCCTACTCTGCATATATCAAGTCAGGGCGATTATACCAGCAAAATAAAATTAAATCAATAATTAACTTAATTACACAGCCATCTTTTTCAGCCTTGTCACCGACCACCAGAACAGAAAGGCCGCAAGCGGCACGGCGATAATAAACCCCCACTTGTTTCTATAACAAAATCATCACTCATCGTTTACTTCCCGCTTCACTTTTCTGTAGCGGGATTATCTTATCTTAAAAAGGTAAAAAAAGAAGGGCTTAAAGCCCTTCCGTAATATCGATATCTTACGGCGTTGCGCTTACTATCTTCGGGTCTCCGCCGTAATAGCCGTGATAATTAACAGTACCTATCGTTTTATAAGCCAGTATCTTGTAGTAATATGTTTTGCCTGTCTCAAGACCGCCGTCGTAATAATACGTTGACGTCCTCCTGGCAATGCTGCTGTATTCGCCGTCGATCGTATCGCTCCGGAATATTTCGTAGCCGCTCGCGCCCGATACCGAATACCATGTCAGCCTGATTTTCGTTGAGTTATACCTTGCAGCCCTCACTCCCGATACTGTTTTAAGCGACAGGGCAACGGAAACCAGATCTGAATCTCCGGTATACACCGGCTTGCCATTTATCATCTGATACGCGAACACTTTATAATAGTAAGTTATATTCGGGATAAGCCCGGTGTTTGTGTAATACGTATATCCTGTCGTTTTAAGCGGATCGCCGATAATATTGCCTGCGGAGTCACAACTGTACACGACATACGCAGTCCTGCTTGCTACCGGTTTCCAGCTTATTTTAACGCTCGTCGCGGAATAAGCAACTGCCTTTAACCCGGCTATTTTATTTTTTACTTCTACGATTTCCGAATCGCCGCTGTATACTTTTACTCCGCCTATCATCTGGTACGCATTGACCTTGTAAAAATAGGAGTCTTCAAGCGGATCTATGCCTTTGTGATAGATATACGTATATCCCCATACCTTACCGGGTACCGTCAGTTCCTGGTATACTCCGTCCCGCTTGTCGCACCACCAGACTTCGTACCCCGTCCTGCCCGATACATAGTTCCAGCTTATCTTGTTGCTGTTCACGGTATACATAGCGGCCTTTATGCCCGCCACTTTGCTCACGCATTCCGCCGCAGCAGATTCGTCCCTGCTGAATATTCTTTGCGTACCGGTCTCGGTATAGACATTACGGTACGCCCATACTTTATAGTAATACGTCTGCCCGGGCGTAATAGTCTTGTCGTAGAAATACCTGTATCCCGTTGTCCCAACAGGTAAGTATTCGCCGATTTCAGTATCGCAGCGCCGTACCTCGTACCCCGACGCTCCCGTCACCGAACTCCACGTTATCTTGTTGCTCTTCACGGAGTACATGGCGGCTTTGGGATTCATCACCTGGAATATCCTCGCCTCATCGTTGGCTGGCTTTGAGTAATCGTTGTACACCGTCTTTCCGCTTATCGTACGGTACGCCCGCACTTTGTAATAATACACCTGGCCGATCGTAAGGCCGGTGTCATTATAGTACGTATATGACGTAGTCTTACGTTTTGTAAACGAGCCTTCTTCTCCGGTCAGCGAACGGTATATCTCATATCCCGTTCTTCCGGGCACAGCGGGCCAGCTTATCTTTATGCTTGTCGGATAGTAAGTTTTCGCGATTACATCTCCCATCGGCATAAGGTTCGTGGTGGCTGTAGCGACAAGCGACTCGTCTCCGTACATGCTCGTGGTGCCGCGGTAAGAGCGTACTTTGTAGTAATAAGGCGTTCCTGTGCTTAAATAATTGTTCGTATAATATGTACGCGTCGTGGTTGCGATACGCGTATAAGAGCCGTCCTCCCTCGTCGAACGGTAGACCATATATCCGCTCGCGCCGGGAGCCGGGCTCCATGAGATTTTTATGCTGTCGTAGTCGATACCGGCGGCGGTCACCGTCTCTGGCGGCAGCGGCACCGAACGTACCGGCGGAGAAAGGACTCCTTTAACTATATTTCCCTCGTCGTTGAACAGCGCAGCTACTTTATAGTAATAAGTCACGCCCGCTGTTAATCCGGCGTCGGCAAACGCCGTCTCGGTAAGGGGAACTTCGCCGCTTACCGGCAAATACGTCCCGCCGCTTGATGTAGCCCGCCTGACTTCATAGCCGACAGCGCCCTCCACCCCGCTCCAAATTACAGATGCGCTGTAATATCCAGTGAATACCGCGGAGATCTTATCCGTCACTATACCTTTCCAGTTGGCGGTGTAAGACCTTGCGCCGTATGAGCCCATCGGTATGGTTACGGTCGTTGTTGCCGCCGTTTGCCCCGTCCATGTCCAGCCTGTGAACACGTAGCCCGCTCTCGTCGGGTTGTTGAGCGTGAACTCCGGAGTTTCTATCGTGTAACTTGGCGGATTTTCGCTGCCTGCGGCAAGCTTGCCTCCGTCAAGGTTATAGCTTATCGTATACGTCTCTATATTCCAGTTCGCATATAACGTGATATCCCCCATCACTGTATACGGGAACGAGACTTTGCTCGTAAACTCGGGGTCAAGATACCAGCCTTCGAGCGTATATCCCGTTTTCGTTGCCGCGGGAGCTGCGGTTATAATGCTGTAGGTACGTATCGCCAGCGGCTCCTTCGTGTTGCCGCCATTTGTTTCAAACGCCACCGTATGGATTTCGACTCGCTTATAATTGCGGGTCTCTAATATCGTGTTCGGATAATAGAAGCTCAATATATCCTGATACGTCTGTCCTGCCCCGCCTTCTTCAACGGGTTTTGCCCTCTGCTGCGCGCCGCGCTGCGAAAGGCCCAGCGCGTGTCCCCAGCGCCTCATGGAAAGGTTGAACGCCGTAAGCGTCTCGCCGTCGTAAACCGGTTCAACGGCGAACAGTCCGAGACCATCAGAAAAGAACGCCGGGTATGATCCGCCTTCCTTAAGCGCCCGCAGATCGAAATCTATACCCGTTACGGTAACGGGAGTCCCGTTTACCGATACGGTGAAAGTGCCTATTGCCCTTACTTTATCCATGCAAAGGTTAGGGTCGGAGACGCCGTCACCGTCGAGGTCCTGCCTGCGGTTGTGGTCCTGCCCATTGTCGGTATCGTACGAATCATCCACCATATCAAGATCTGTAACGCCCGTCAGCGTAAAATCTACGGCCGCAGCCGTAATACCGCCATCGCTCGCCGCCGGAATATCGGCATCACTCGGTGCCGGAATATCGGCATCACTCGGTGCCGGAA
>CAZDZY010000152.1:0-4349 GCA_964510055.1 uncultured Christensenellaceae bacterium | reverse complement strand
CTGATAACGGCTGCTATACAGTAGGCATAAAGCGCAAGCCAAAACAGGAGCATCGGTATATCCCAACGCTTAGGCTTTGTGATTTTAAGCTTTGACCTGATCACTTTTTTAATGATCACAGCAAACATTACGAACCAAACGGCCAGGAACGCAGTACAGGCGAACCAGTAATTTGTTATGGAGTTGAGCAGCAGACTTACAAGACTGCCGGCAGCGGTTATCACAATGCCGCCGAAGGCAACAAAAAACATACCCCGCGTTTGTTTCTTAAAATCGTTAACTCTGGTCTTTTCACGAACCCTTAATGTCAGGAGCACGACCGCGGGAGTTTCGATCATGTAACCTAAAAAGTTCACCCAAATAACGCTCATAAAGGATTGATTGCTTATAGCCAGCGTCACAGGACTTCCCGCCCATGTCCAGAATCCGCCGTTAAGCCGGATAGCGACCACATCGAGCAGTATATCCATTGTAACTACGAACATTCCCGCAATCAAACCGGTCAGGAGCTTTCCGCACCCAAATTTCTTAGCCAGCTTTATGGCGTATACCGTAAGGCCGCCCCACATCAATCCTCCGAAAACGGGGAACTGGTGGGGGACCTTTCCCAGTGACAGCCAAAAATCGTTACTGTAATAATAAATGTCTGTTACGCTGACAGCCAAAAGCTCCATGGCAAAGCCCACCAACGCCGCCGCACCAAAGGTGAATATCGAATTATAGTCCTTCTTTCGGATGGTATCGATGAGTAAAATCACGACGATAATGTAGCAAATAAGCTCAAACGCATTCAGCCAGTTCATTGCTTCACCTTCACGCTTTCTGGTTATAACAGACAATAAAATACGATGTTTTATATTAACGGGTCAATTCTATCATAATTATAAAAACGATTCAACGAATAGCAGCGTCCTTCGTCCGGCGGCGCTTACGATTATTGCTTTAGGGAAGCGCAGCCGGAAAGGCTAAACTCGAGGACAAGGAGTATAAGTATCGATAAACGGGTGCAGAAATATTTCATTATTTACACTCTCTTTTCAGACAATGCTTAAACGAAGCCGTCTTTAGTATCAGTTATAGATTTCCGTAATGATTATAACATTTTTTCTCTTGGCTGCGCAATAATGGCGGCGCGGTTATTGACGGGCATTGGAATAAAAAAGCCTTAAGTATCATTCTATCCGAACTTAAGGCTCAGCCGCCGCAAAGCGGCGGCGTTGCTTATATGAAAGACGAAAGCCGGGGAATTTTTCTATGAAACCGGAAAAAATGCTCACGCAAATCCAGGTATAGGCAGTTGGGCGGCATCGTTTATTGCATGATATTGTGCTGATGGTAGTGTGTTTAATGCTGTGATCGAGGTTATAAAATTACCGTTTATTATTATACAGCCAAAAGCTTATTAATATTTAACTCTCCTGAATTCGTGCCCGAAGTTGTCCCCTTCGAACCGCAGTACGCACCAGCAGGCGTCAGTCCCGTCGGCGGGAAGCCCAACGCTGCCCACGTTTATTATCAGCTTACCGTTTACCGACGCGGAGAACGGCACATGCGTATGCGCGCACAGGATGATATCGGCGTTCATCCTTTCGGCAAGGGCCGTCAGCTCTTCCTCGGTCGACATTGTCCCGATAGCTTCGGTCGCCTTCCTGTCGGAGCCATGTACGCACAGCAGCCTTTTCTCCCAGACACTGACCTCTTCTTTCACATTAAGGGACATTACCTTTTCGCGCGCTTCGGCGGAGATAAGAGGGATCACCCTTTTGTACTCGTTGAATATCCTTTCCTCCTTCACGTTCTGGGGAACGAAATTGTTGCCGATTTCAACAAGCCAGTTGTCGGTGTTGCCCCTTATCCAGGCGAGCGGATTCAGATGTGTTATAACGTCGACGCACCTCTGCGGGTCGTCCCCGTAAAACAACACGTCGCCAAGAACGATAAGCGCGTCGGTCTGGGCGCCTTTCATGTCCTTGAGGACGGCTTCGAATGCGTCGAAGTTTCCGTGTATGTCTCCCAACACTGCAATTTTCATAGAACCTCCACAATATATGAGATAAAAAGGGCGGAAAACAGGCTGCCGGAACAGCGCTTTTCTGTTAAGGCCCGCCCAAATATAAAGACATCATACTCTTAATTCTTTAACCAGCGCCTCTATCTCGGCCGCAAGCTTTGCTATCGTTTCTTCCTCAAAAGGCGATCTAAGCCCTGCCTCGCTTAGCAGTCCGGTAAAACGTATCTCTCCGCCGTGCTTTACAAAGCGCAAGTATTTCTCAAGCGCGCCGTCGTAGTCTTTGCGCGACTCCAACAGGAACTGCAAAGCTACGGTCTGCGCGAAGCAGTAATCTATGTAATAAAACGGCAGTTCGTATATATGCATCTGGTACTGCCAGCGCGTGCCCTTTGAAAAGTAGGGCATGCCTTCGGTCGAGAGATATGGGCGGAACTGTGATTCCAACCTGTTCCACTCCTCATTTCGCTGCTCCGGGGTAAGGCCGGGGTTTTTATACACGATATGCTGAAAATAATCGACTATTACGCCGTACGGTATGAACGTTAAAGCATCAAACAGATGGCTGAAATTCTCCCTGGCGGCGTTTTCTCCAAAGAAGCGGTCGGTATACTTCCATGCGAAGAACTCCATGCTCATCGAGTGCACTTCGGCAGTCTCCATGCCGTAGGGGAGGTCGAAAGCGAAACGGTTATCAATAGTCAGGTAATCCGCGAGCGCGTGGCCTGCTTCGTGCGTCATCACGCCGATATCAGCGTCGGTTCCGTTGAAGTTAGCAAGTATAAACGGTTGTTTGTAGACAGGGAAGCTCGTGCAGTAGCCGCCGCCCAATTTGTTCTTCCTCGACTCGACATCGAACGCGCCGTTTTCGACCATCATGTCGAAGAATCTGCCCGTCACGGCGCTCATATCTCTGTACATATCTTTGGCTGCACGGAATATGCCCTGTTTATCGAGTACGGGTTTCGGGTTGCCGCCCGGCACGTTAACATCGTTGTCGTACAGCATGAACCTGCCTATGCCCATTCTTTTTGCGTTCTCCGACTTGAGCCTTGCCACCGCGGGTACGAGGTATTTCAGAACGTTTGCGCGGAACTTCGCTACCATATTTTCGTCGTAGCTTATGCGGTTCATGCGGTAATAGCCGAGTTCGACGAAATCTTTATAGCCCATCTTCTTTGCCATTCTGTCGCGCACGTGTACGAGGCGGTCAAATACGCCGTCTAGTTTTACGGATTCTTCGGATAGCTTGCGCCCCAGTGCCTCATAAGCCGCCCGGCGGTTTTCACGGTCGTCATCCTGCATGTATCTGCGCAGTATGGTGAGCGGCATTTCCTCGCCCTTATAGTTTATAGCCATATCAGCCATAAGCTGCGTATATTCCATTGTTATACGGTTCTCCTCAGCCATATCGGAGACTATTACAGGCGATACGGACTTTTCCTGCATCTCAAACATCGTGAACAACAGGGCGCTGAGCGCTTTTTCGAGCTTGGGGCGCAGAGGGCTCTTGAGCATTGCCACGGCATACTGCCTTTGTACATCCAGAGCCTTCGGGGTCACCTCGTCGTAGTATTCCTTTTCTTTTTTATAGAATTCGTCTGCGGTGTTTACGGTGTAGCGAACATAAGAGAGCTGCTGCGCTGTAAGAAACTCCTTAACGAGCTGTATAAAATCTTCGCGCGCTTCAAGGGCTTCCGATACGTTTGCGGCATTATTAACACGCCCGATTATTGCAAGGGCGCGCCGCTCTATTTCTTCTATTGTAAGTCTTTTGTATTCGATCTCCGATACCTTCATCAAGCCGGCCTCTTGAAAGATTATTATTATATTCTGGAACTGTTTCATTATAACAGGTTTTTGTACAAATATCCATCGGCGCGTTAAAGATTAATTTAAATGAGACAAAAAACCAAAAAATTTTCAATGTGACAAAGTTACCGTTAACAAAAAATACAGCCGCTTAATAGTATGAAATATAAATATTAAAGGAGGTAACTATATGGGATTTGGGGGCTTTGGATTCGGTGATAATAACTGCTGCTGCATAATCATCATCCTCCTGCTTTGCTGCTGCTGCGGCGGACATGAAGAGGGAATAGGCGGCTTCGGATTCGGCGGAAACAACTGCTGCTGCCTGATTTTCTTGATACTGATAATCTGCTGCTGCTGCAACCGCGGCTTTGAACGTGTAGGGCCGTAAAACATACTTAAGTAACAGAATCACTCAAAAAACATATAGAGAAACGTTCAAGAAAAGGAAGAGGCGCCGCCTCTTCCTTTAATATTCGCAAATGAGGTAAAGATAAACCGTACAGAGATAAAATTATATTATATTACC
>CAZDZY010000151.1:0-4418 GCA_964510055.1 uncultured Christensenellaceae bacterium | reverse complement strand
GCTAAGTGTTGCACTTGAATTGACAATTTGCCCAGCTTCCCCTCTAGGGGAAGCCGAGTTACATATAGATACAGCGTGCCTTTTTTATTTTATTTATAGGAAATAAAGTTATTCTCCCGCGATGGATATCGTCATTATGCCGTCTTGAAAACAAGGTGTGAGGTAATAGCGGGCGATTAATCATTCTCATATATGTTTATATTTCATTTACAAACTTATGGGTTAACTTCTCCTCAAATATGATACAATTATATAGAGGTGATGATGATGGCTGTTTACGAAGCCGCCGCCCTCGCGTTGCGGTACTGGTTTTTGATCGCCGCAGCCGTTGTGCTGCTCGGCGTTACGGGCATATCGATTAAAGAATACAGGGATAAACGCTTCGTGCTCGGCCTCGCGCAGAGCAGCATCGGATACCTGAGCGTGATATCGGGGCCTGAAGATATAATAGGCGAGAATATACAGCTGATGCGGGAAAACACCATAGGGCGGTCAAGGGGCGTAGATATAGTGCTGCGCGACCCCAGCATAGTAAAAGCGCATTCGCAGATCTATATGACCGACGGCGGAATATTCGTAAACCGTCTCGGCAGGGGCGAAGTAAACGTTAACGGCGAAGATATAGTTTCTTCGGCCAGTATCTACAGCGGAGACATGATCTGCTTCGGCAACATCGTCACAAGGTTTTTCGTTAAAGAGGAGGAATGATGGTATTTGAAAGGAGAGGGGCGGGGGCGCTTCTCGTATTTACTATATTGTTCCTTATATCGGGATGCACGCTGCTTGCCTTTAAGGGGGAAAGCCCTGACGTAAGCCTTATAGCGTTCGGGCTCGGCGCGTCTTTTCTCGAACTGCTCGTTTACAACCTGATGGCGATAATATTCAGGCATATCGACAGGATCACATTAGTGATATGCCTGTTTCTCGTGAGCGTGGGGCTTGTGATGCTGACAAGGCTCGATATACTCGATATAGACGAAACGGTAAAGCAGAAGGAAGCTTTAAAGCAGCTTGTCTGGCTCGGGATCGGGGCTGCCATGCTGTTTATCACCGTCGTGATAATAAAGAGTTCAAGAGATTTCAGGGGTCTTAATTTCATCTTCATGGGGTTGTCTTTAGGGCTGCTGGTATTTACATTCCTGTTCGCGGGCGTTATAGGAGGGGCAAAAAACTGGGTGAAGATAGGCCCCGTGTCCCTGCAGCCGAGCGAGATATCGAAAGTGTTTTTTATACTGGTCTGCGCATACTTCTTCGCGGAAAAAAGGAGCCGCGCAGCCTCGGTGATCTACGCTGTATACGTTGGGCTTTGCGTGATAGTGCTCGTGCTTTCCAACGACCTCGGGGGCGCGCTTCTTTATGCCGGTACGTTTCTCATAATGTTCTTCGCGGGAACGGGCCGTACGCTGCTGACGTTTGCGGGATTGGGAGTAGCCGGGGCGGGCGTGCTTGCAAGCTATTATGTGATACCGCACGTAAAGGCCAGGGTGCTGATATGGCGGGATCCGTGGGCATATTACAATAACCAGGGGTTTCAGATAGTGCAGGGGCTTATGGCGATAGCCGCGGGCGGAACGTTCGGAGTAGGGCTGGGTTTGGGGCGCCCCGACGTCATACCCGTCAATACGAGCGATTTCATATTCGCGGCAATATGCGAGGAGTTCGGCATAGCGTTCGGGATAATTATTATACTTTTATATCTTGTGTTCATAATACGCGGGATGATAATAGCGATGAACGCGAGCCGCAGGTTCGACGCGCTGCTCGTGTTCGGGGCAACATGCATGCTCTCGCTGCAGTGTTTCATAATTATAGGGGGAGTGATAAAGCTGATACCGCTTACGGGCATAACGCTTCCGTTCGTAAGCTCGGGAGGCAGCTCTCTTATCGCGTGTCTTTGCCTTGTGGGGATGATTGAAGGCGTGGCTGTCAAAAACGGGGAGCGCGACGAGAGGAAGATAACGGCTGCGGGGGGCGAAGTACTGTGAAAAAGAACATATTGAAGAGGAACATAACGGCGCTGCTCATCGTTTTCATCGTAATGTTCGCCGGGCTCATAGCTTATCTTTGGTATGTAAACGCAGTCTACGGCGAGAGGTGGTTCGCTACTCCTTATAACCCGCGGATACAGAATATGAAGACAGCCGTGCATGCGGGCGATATAGAGGACAGGACGGGACGTAAACTTTTATATACGGCTGATAACGGAACAAGAAAATATGTTAAAGGCGGATCACTGCGCAAATCAATAGCGCACATAATAGGCGACGAATACGGCCTTTCGTACGGCGCGCAGATAATGTACGCCAAATATCTGTACGGTTTTGACACTGACAGCATATCGCAGATAGCGCAGCGGTTTACCGGGGAGGAGAAAAGGGGCAGCGATATAAAACTGACCATAGACTCGAACCTGTGCACAGCCGCTATGGACGCTCTCGGAGGATACGGCGGATCGATAGTTGTGATGAACTATAAGACGGGCGAGATACTCGCGAGCGTATCGTCGCCTTCGTTCGACCCGGCAGATATGAAGGATTTTCAGGAAGGCGGAGGCACGAGCGAGCTTGTGAACAGGGCTTGCTCAGGGCTGTACCCTCCGGGCAGCACGTACAAGCTTATAACGGCGGCCGCCCTTATAGAGCAGGGGAAAGACGATTATAAAACTACGTGCACGGGCAGCACCGTTATTGACGGCAACATAATAAACTGCACCGGGGAACACGGGGAAGTGGATCTCGAAGACGCTATAGAGCATTCATGCAACGTTTATTTTGCTGAGATCTCGAAGGAACTGGGCGGAGGCGCGATAAAAGCGGAGGCTGAAAAATTCCTCTATAACAAAAAGTTTATGTTTTCAGACCTGGTGATGAAAGACAGTTTATATGAGGCGGGAGACAGCGCCACCGATACGGCGTGGTCGTCGATAGGGCAGTACCACGACCTAATAACCCCGCTCCATGCGTGCATGATAGTGTCTTCGATAGCGAACGGCGGCGTCATGATGGAGCCGAAACTCCTGCTGAACGTGTCGAGCGACGGCGTGTCTTCATACAGACTGGCCCCGAGCGTTGCCGCGAAGCCACTCGGCAATACCGATACGCTTAGAAAGATGATGGAGGCCGTGATAAAGAGCGGCACGGGCACTGCCGCGAAAATAAAGGGCGTCGCCGTCGCCGGGAAAACAGGCACGGCGGAAGTTGACTCGACAGGCGAGATACCGAACACCGCGTGGTTTGTTGGGTTCATAGAGGATGAGAAGCACCCCGTTGCGATAGCTGTAGTTATGGAGAGAGCGGGCTCGGGCGGCAAAATGGCCGCGCCCGCGGCGCGCAAGGTACTTAAAAAAGCCTTAGACCTGGGATATTGATCATGAACGATACGATTCAGGATAAACTAAAAACGCTTCCCAGAACGCCCGGCGTATATATGATGAAAGACGCAGCGGGCAAGGTGATATACGTGGGGAAAGCCGTGGCTCTTAAAAACAGGGTAAGCCAGTATTTCCAGTACTCAAAGAAAGACCCGAAGACGGAAGCGATGGTCTCGGAGGTAGCCGACTTCGATTATATATTGGTCGAGACCGAGATAGAGGCGCTTATACTCGAATGCAACATGATAAAGCGCTACAGCCCGTATTACAACATATTGCTGCGTGATGATAAGCATTACCCTTACATAAGAATAGATTACAACGAAAAATTTCCGAGGGTGAGCGTAACGAGGCGCGTAAAAAACGACGGGGCGAAGTATTACGGGCCGTACATAGCGTCGCATATACTGCACGATATGCTGGAAACGGTAACGAAGATGTTTCCGGTGCGTATGTGCAAAAAAGAAATAACCGGCGCGGAGAAGACGCGCCCCTGCCTCAATTTCGAGCTGGGGCGCTGCCTCGCGCCCTGCGCGGGAAAAGTTTCCGAGTATGAGTATAAGAAGATGGTCGGGGAGATAGCCGATTTCCTCTCGGGAAAATATAAAGGCCTCGAAAAGCAGCTCGAAGCCGATATGGCAGAGGCTTCGGAGAATATGGAATACGAGAAAGCGGCAAAGATAAGGGACAGGATAAAGTCGCTGCAAGCGCTGTTCGAAAAGCAGAAGGCAGGCTTCCCGGACCTCAACGACAAGGATGTTTTCGCGGTATACGAGCAGGACGACGAGGCGGTAGTGCAGGCGTTCCTCGTGAGAAAAGGGGAACTGAATTATATGGAAAGGTTCTTCATGAAGTGCGCGGGCGAGGGGGAGAGCGAAGTCCTATCTTACCTTTTAAAGCAGTATTATTCCAATGTGAGCGGCATAGCCAAGCAGGTCTATGTGAACGTGGAGCCGGGCGAGAAGCAGCTTATCGAGCAGTGGCTCACGGAAAAGCGCGGCAGTAAAGTAATGATCCATGTGCCCGAAAAGGGAGACAATAAAAAGCT
>CAZDZY010000150.1:0-4488 GCA_964510055.1 uncultured Christensenellaceae bacterium | reverse complement strand
GCAGTCTCTTTATTTAACTGTTGCACTTGTTATTGTAATCTACCCTGTCAGGCACCAGCTTGTCCTTCAATAAAAGAAAGGCCGCATTCTGGTGCCTGACTGATGAGGTGTTTAAGTTTGCACTCGATAGATAAACACCTCATCCGGCGCTCCGCGCCACCTTCCCCTCAAGGTGAAGGCAATAAAAGCAAAAAGGCACGTTGTATTAACAACGTACCTTTTTTTATATTATGTTTAGATGGGTCCCCAAAGGGATTGTTCCCTTTGGCGGGTTTCTTAAGGGCAGAGCCCTTAAGCGGGTGTGAGAGGGCAGCGCCCTTTCCCGGACACGCTGTATCTCACAACGCACCTTCTAGTTTAAATGTCAATCTCAAACCGTGAGATTTTCCGCCAAGATAGTTAAAAGTCTATCTTGTCATACGCCTTTTCCGCCTTCGCGCTCATCAGCCTTTCAAAAGCTATCAGAACGGTCGAAGCGAAAGCTATGAGTATCATCCATACCAAAACGTCGGCCAGCCCTGAACTGCCAAGGAAATAAGCCAGGATGGCGAATACGGCTATCATGGCAAAACCCACCATTACTATCATAAACGCGTTCATGTTCTGCTTTATCGCCTGGCGTTCCGAATCCCAGTAGAGCTTCGGCTTGGACATATCCCTCGTTACGCCTATCGCCGAGACCGCCGCCCCGATGAGCAGCGCTACTACCGCCGCGGCCAGCACGGACAGCAAAGGCAGCCCTAATATTATTCCTCCGACTAAACCTGTGGTAAAGACGCCGAGCAGCGCGATGCTGCATCCGAAATAGAATTTGCCTTTTACCTGAAGCTTAGCGCTTACCGGCACCGACTTTGCCAGCCAAAACGCCCTGCCCTCCCTGGTGACAGCCGTTGCGGCGGCTGAGTTCATACCGGCCACGAATATCATAAGCCCGCAAAGCACCAGCGAGCCTGTCAGGCTTCCGCCGCCTTGAAGAAGCCGGGCCAACTCGCGCATCCCTTCTCTATCGCCGCCCGCGCTTACCGTTATCATAACGAGCATGAGCGGCCCAACGATGATACCGACAAGCGATTGCAGCGCGTAAGTCGAAGAACGCAGTATCGTCTTCCATTCCTTGGAGAAAACTGCGGAAACGGGGCTTTTTACGCTGCCGAAAGACGTGCTTATATCCTTGGCTTTAAGCCGCCTCGACGATTCGAGCTGCGCAAGCGCCCCGGAGAAATACATGCTTCCGGCCACTATCGCGAGCAGCGCCGCCCCGGCGAGAGAGACTATCACCAGCAGCCCGAGGTTTCCTAAAGAAGACCCCGGATCCGTTTGTGTCAGCCCCTGGGCTGCCCAGTTGGCCGGCGGGAAACTTCCCGTAATGGCGCCAAGCAGGGAACTTTGGTCTTTGAGAATGTTCCCGAGGCCTCCATCCAGCAAGCTATTCTGAAGGCTCATGGAGAGCGTCATATTGCCTACCATTATAAGCGCGAAAAGGACAAACCCGCCTATAGCGGCTATGAGTTCTTTCCTGCGTGAAAATACCGTAATGCGCACCAGAAGGGCAGCGATAAGCCCTGATATAACCATGGGCAATAACGCGCCGAACAGCACTACGACTAAAGCCTTTAAGTAGAAGCCCGCTCCCTCCCCCATAAGCACGCCGTAGATAACGAATATCGGTATCGTAGCCAAAGCGAACGTGCCTATCTCGTTTATAAGGGCTATTATAAATTTTACTGTGAATACCTTGCTGGGTTTGACCGGCAGCGAGGCCAGCAGTTCCATGTCTTTTGAATTGTAGAGGCTCATCATATAGAATATGCCGAAAACGAGCACTACTACCTGCGCCGCCATAATAGCCAGCGCGAGTATCATCTTCTCCATACCGACGGATTTAGCGCCGTCGATAAGATAATACACAAGAAGGCCGAAAAAGCCGAGCAGATAGGCTACCACCAGCAATATGAGCAGCCCGAATCCAAATGCCCGCCGCCTCTTCTTCGGGTCGGCTTTAAGGTCATGCCGCAGTTCGGCCAAACTGAACCTCAGCTTAAGCTGGACCTTAAGCAGCGTCCAAAACTGCCCCATATCAGTCCACTCCTTCCGTTATGCTGAGGAAAGCGCTTTCGAGGGAATCGCTCTTCTCGCCGCTCTTAAGTTCGTCTATCGTGCCTATTGCTATGAGTTTACCGTTGTCTATTATGCCTACGCGGTCGCACAGCTTTTCCGCCACCTCCAAAACATGCGTCGAAAAGAAAACCGTATTGCCTGCCTGCGTATGAGCGCGCATCTCTTCCTTTAAGAGATGGGCGCTTTTAGGGTCGAGCCCCGTCAGCGGCTCGTCGAGCACCCATACCGGGGGGTTATGCAGCAGCGCCGATATGAGCACCAGCTTCTGCTTCATTCCGTGCGAATAGCTTTTTACCGGGTCGCCCGCCGCTGCGGCAAGCTCGAAAAGCGCAAGATATTTTTCCGTGCGCTCCCTGCGTTCGCGCTCCCCTACGCCGAACATGTCGCCTATAAAATTGAGGTACTCTATGCCCGTGAGCCGATCGTATATCTCGGGCGAATCCGGAACATATCCGATGCTGCGTTTCGCGTCCAGCGGTTTTTCACGGACGTTGAATTTGTTTACCGTAATATCGCCGGTGTCGCTTTTAAGAAGTCCGGTGATCATCTTTATAGTGGTGGTCTTCCCCGCCCCGTTCGGGCCGATGAAGCCGAATATCTCACCCTGTTTTACATGCATGGAGAGCCCGTCTACAGCCTTTACCTTGCCTCTTGCGTAAGTTTTAGATACGTTGTTAAGCCTTATCATAATCCACCTCGTGTTTATTTTTACTCTTTGGTATTATAACCTCTTTTTTCCGCTAAATCAAATATGTAACTTTTGGCATAAGCGCAAAATAATCGGCCGCCCATGGCGCAAGCTGTGCCGCCATACGGAATGTTGTCAGCCGCTGGAACGGAGAGAATAGAGGAGCGCAGAAAAGCCCGGAAACCAAGCGCTTTCGGGGTTTTACTAAACTCATATGCCGATACCGATTGCTCTATATTAAGATATTATAAATTTCTGCCCTTGATTTAAAAGTTTAAATAATATATTGCATTCTCTGAACAGATTAAGTATAATTGCGTTATTCAGTATATTCTGATATTTCTGATTTTTCTGATTCTAAGGAGTGCCAATATGGCTGATAATACTAAAGTTATTGTTGAGGGTTGTTCCTGCCATCCGTTAAACGGTAATATGGGCAGTTGTTGTGTTGAAGCCATCCTTTCAATCGATGACCGCGGGCAAATAGTTATTCCCAAAAACGTTCGGGATAAACTTGGGCTCAAAAGCAGTGAAAAGCTGGTCTTAATAAGCTGGACAAAAAGCAATAAAGTTGAGTCTGTTTCAATAATGCGTAATGATGTATTTTCAGAAATAATAAATGACTACTATAATTCGAATAGGAGCGTTGAATGATGAATACTATTTTAATCAGCATCGGCGGGTTGTCTGTAGTACTATGGGGTGTTATGCATCTTTTCCCGACAAAAAAAATTGTCGGCGGGTTTGGGGACATATCAACCGACAATAAGAGAATAGTTTTTATGGAATGGATAAATGAAGGCGCTACACTGATATTTATCGGTGTATTGGTATTGATAATCACATATCTTGGGGATATGGATAATTATATATCAAAGTTAGTTTATGCTTCTTCATCAGGTATGCTTTTTATAATGGCAGTAATATCGATTTTCACGGGTTTTAAAATTCACCACTGGGCATTCAGGTTATGTCCGGTGATTTTTTCTGTTTCCGGATTATTGATCTTGATCGGTTCACTATTATAAGGCTTTATTTTAAATATTATGAATTCTTGATCCGGCATCAACGCCACCTTTAATGCGGAACATATTTTAAGTGACTGACAACGCCGCAACGCGGCGTTGTCAGTCTATCGTTTCTTTCTCCCTCCTTCAAACCATAATTTGTCGTATATTGAGTATATTGTTGTTATTGTGGGGAAAAAACATCGTAACCGAATCAGCGTGCTATAATTTTATATTATATTTATTGGAGGGTCTTATGGAAAAAGAAATTGACACTAAAGATTTCTATAACCGCGCGGTCAGCGTTACTTTGATCTGGATGCTTATCGGCGCCGCAGCCTTTTTTATATTCCTCATATTATCGATATTCTTCAGCAACCTGCTTTTTTTATCCCTTATAATAACTTCGGGAATAATCTATTCGGGATTGATAGCGTTTCTATTGGTAATAAAGTCCGGCAAACAGCTGGCGGTTTACGTACAGATATTCAAGATGAAAATGAAAGTGGCAGGCATAGAGAAAAAGATAAATGTACATGAAAAAATGGCCCGGCTTGAGGAAACGAGGATGGAGCTGGAGAGGAAGCTGGCCGAATACGAAAGCGGCCCTGATGCTGTTTAAATCAAAACCACCAGTTAAACTGGTGGTATGCACCAGCCCTAAAAGGGCATATT
>CAZDZY010000149.1:0-4610 GCA_964510055.1 uncultured Christensenellaceae bacterium | reverse complement strand
GCGTCAGCGGCCAACACCAGAAACTTCATCGATGTGCCCTTAAGCGGATTTTTAGCCCCGCCTTCGAAACCGCAGTACCGACTAGAATACTGCACCACCTTTTGTCGATATTATATAATATTTTTATTCATTTTTCAATGATACATCAATATTTAATATTTTATTAATAATCATTATTATATTCCAAAAAACCTGGAAACCCCGGGAACCCGGTATTAAAAGGATCTGTAAAAGGAAACGCCGATCTTTCGGCGTTTCCTTTCAGGAATTGAGGTTTTTGGGGGTTATTATTAATAAATTTTAATTTACAGCCGTATTCTCCATAACTTCAAATACTTCGCCCTGCGAAGGAGGCGCAAACGTCGGCTCAAGTTTTACCGTGCATGATACCTTGTTTCCGACTTTTATCTCCTGGCTTACGCCTTCGGCGAACTTTGAGTTTTCGCTGAAACGCAGCATAAAATCGCCGCCGTCGCCGCATGTAATAAGTACTAAACCTTCGTTTACTTCTTTGACAGTTCCCGATACATCCACCAGTTCGGGCAGATTGACGGAGGGATCTCCCGTTACATCGGAACCGGGTCTTGCGGGCATATCGGCAGGGCCTCCCACTGCAGGGCCGTCGACTGCAGGCAGCAGCACGTTCCCTCCGTTTTCCATAGGGTCTAATGTTATAGTGTCGTCACCTTTTGACGCGCACGACGCCGCGGCTAAAACTGCAAGAATAACAACTGTTAACAGGATCATTTTCTTTTTCATTTTTGTCTACCTCTTAAAGCCTTTTGTTTTCTTATCCTTTGACGGAAAATAGTAAGAAAATGTTCCTTATCTGCCGTTGGTATATTACGGCAGCGTTATGATTTTTTTGAATATTCCTCAATATAATTTTTAATGGTCTCATCCGATACGTTAAATTTTCTTTGCAGAAGTTTCAGAATAATATCATGCCTCTTTTCAATTGCATCTCTTAGCTTCGTTATCTGATTATTCCAGTATCCCATGCTGCCCGGATAATGGAACCTTTTTATATGCAGTTCCATCTCAGGTTTCATCGAATTCACCGTATCGTCGAAAATAGAAAGCATACGCTGCGTGCTGAACTGTGTTTCTGCGAGCTCTACGAACCTTTCAACAAATCTGTCGCGCCAACCTTTGTTTTTTTTGAGCGCATTGAATATATACATATATGTCAGCGAGCCGTTCCCCGCTTTGGCGACCGTCGTAAAATATCGTGAAAACACATATCTATCCGCGCGGTTGAAACGGAAACTCCAGTCGAGGTCGAACAGAAGCGGCCTCCATTTAACTGAGTAGTCCTGAGCGCGCCAGAACCTCTGGTTTATAATGTCGCCGTCCCCGAAATATATACGGGCAATAAGATAATCAGTGCATGCGTCCACGTCCACATATTTTGATAGTTCGGCAAAGTTCTCATCATTTGAGGTGTCCAAAGTCCTTGCCATTTCCAATACGCGTTTAAATTCGGCATTGCCGCCGGCAATAACGGTTCCGTTTCTGTCTATGATGTCAATGCCATTGGGATCAAGGCCGTAATGAGACGCGATATAATCGCTTGTCTGTTCTTCTTCAAGGTCAGATAATCCGTAATACTTCCCGTTTATATAGACTACCGCAAGTTTTGTATCAATAGTATCCAGATCAAGCCCCTTGGCGACTCTGTGAAAATACGAATCCCTGATGTGCGCAACGCCGCTGTCCTGTCCGGAATTCCTGATAGTGAGCGCTGAATAAGTCGTTATGCTGCTGTCCGGAAAAAAGGGATACGTAACATTTTTCTGCCCGTAATCGCTCCTGAGCCTTATGGTTAAAGAATTCTGCGGCAGCTCAATGGATTGCCTTCCCTTAAGACGCAGCCCCGACGGGAAAGATACCCCCAATGTACCATCCTTCTCATAATACTCTACGTACGCCGTGTATTCCGGTTTTTTTGATCTTCTGTTCGTATTCATTAAATAATTCATTTCCGAAGGTTTCCCTGTAATACAGAAAACAGGCAGCGTATGAGGTCTATCGAATAAATAAGTGGCAGTTTTTATTTCGCTTGGCAGCAGCTTGTCTGAATACGCAGCTGCGCGTACGGCGGTGTTCTCTGAAATAGTTATCGGCCCGGTATACATTTCCGATTCTTCTGTCGGCATTGAGCCGTCGATCGTATAATATATTTTTGCGCCGGATGTATCGCAGGATATGCTTAGTTGAAACGATTCCGACTTATAGAGACCCGTCTCGGATAAATAAGGTCTTTGAACGTAACCGCTCAAATGTTCCGCGGAGTTCGTTGCGCCTTTGGTAGCAGCGCTGAAAAATACCCTCTTTTCATTGCCCGCTGTTCTTCCGCTGGTGATGCCGGCACGGAGCACACCCGATTTAAAAACGTCGATCATTCTTCCGCTCGGGTCATGTAAAGCTATTGTCTCCCCCGAAGGAGATATGCCGAAACCGGCAATACCGGTCCCCAGTCCGGCGCCGGATGAGGCTTCTATAACATAATGCCCCTTTGCCTCTATGGTGCCCGCAGGGATCGACCACTCAACGCCGTCATTTCCCGAGAGGCTGTATCCTGTAAGGTCTATATCGTTATCCGAGCCGTTATACAGCTCTATCCAGTCGTTTTCATTGCTTAAGGGTTCGTTCACGGCGCATACTTCGCTGATGTATAACCCGTTTACATCAAAAGACCATGCCATCGAAGGGTCTTCTAAACCTTCCGCGTTTTTCCCTCCGGGCGTCGGATACGCGTAAAACAGGGGATTCCCGCTTTCATCCCGCCCTGCGGAAATGTTTTCACCTATCGTTTCAGGCAGCTGCAGGCAATCGACCCGCAGTCCGTTTATATTCGTAAGGTATATTGGCTCGCCGCCCGAAAGCCTGAATGAAGCGTGAAGCTCTCCTTCTTTTCCCTGCTTTCCCGAAAGAAATACTATTTTATAGCTGTTCGGCTCAATAACGATATCCGGGAAAGCCCATTTGAAGAGGTCGTTTTCGTCGTCCGACAGGAAATATCCTTTAAGGCTGATGCTGCTATCGCTCGAGTTATAAACTTCCGCCCACTCACAGCGGTCGCCATCCGCGTCGCATATGCTGTATTCGTTTTCAGGAAGCACTTCGTTTATGCGCACCGGATCGGAGTTATCCATGCTGCTTACGGCGGCGGAAGAAAACGTGTCTTCGGAGTTCTTTTCTCCTTTAGTCGGGTACGCGGTGTAAAGATTTTCCCCCAATACGGATATCCCGCCCGACACATCCCTGTCCCATGATAATTTGCCCAAACAATTACCCGTTACATCGAAGAGGTATATTGACGTGTCCGCACCGCCCAACTTAAAAGAAGCGTTCATACCCGCGTCGCTGACACCCGTACCCGAAAGGTTCACCGCGGCGTATTCGCCGGGTTTCAGCATCTGCCCCGGGAAATGCCATTTTGTCTTATCGCTTTCGGTATCGGTCAAACAGTAATTCCCGAGGTATATATCTGAACCGCCCGGATTATATACTTCAGCCCATGCGCTTCCGCCGCTTACCCTGGGAAGGACTTCGGATAACGCCAAAGTTCCGTTTCCGATCAAGGTTTTCAGCTCGTCTTCATTCATTATCTTTTCGGAGTTTTGGTTTCCCGGAGTCGTTTCCGTGCAGAAACCATAGGTACCGTCTTCTTTTCTGGCATAAGATATGTCGGTATACAGCGCAGGTATTTCAAGCTCAGCCGCGACAGCGCTGCCGGGGCTCAGCAGGTACAATGTTTCGCCCGCCGATGATATTCCGAAATTTACAAAACATACAGCTTCGTCCTTCGTCGTATAATTCTTTGCGGCGTAAACAACAAGGTATCCGCCTTTCTTTATAATTGCGTTATTGAGTTCGGTCCCTGCGGATTTGTTGCTGTCGGTCAGCTTATACCCCGTAAGGTCTATATCTTCATTCGAAGTGTTATACAGCTCTATCCAGTCGGGCGAACCTGCGCCGCCTGCCGGCTGCGAATTTCCCGATACCACTTCATTGAATACTATAGACCCCTTCGGGTTTGCCGGGTTTGCCGCCGATAAGAGAAGTGTGGCCGCGATAATAAATATCAGTAAGGTCAAGGCTATTGTGATCTTAAGATTTTTTTTGTCAGGGAGTTTTTCATTTAGTGAGTCCGTCATGTGTCGAAATTTGTCCCTTATCATAATAATAATCCATTTTACTATTTCGTTTATATTATAACAATAGAAATGTTGTATATGTTACAAATCGATGTTATATTTACGTGTTTAATTGCTCCCGCCTCCAGCGGCAGACCGATCTTTCAATGAAATCTATAATAATGAAAAGAGCGATCCCGATGATACTTAAAACAACGATCCCGGAGAACATATCTTTGTAATCCACCCGTATCCACGAGTCCATAATAAAAAAACCAAGCCCGTATTGAACGCCGAACGTTTCGGTAAAAAACAGAACGGACATCGCCGTTCCAAGGCTTAATCGTATTGCCGTTATGAGCGCGGGTATGGAAGCTGGTATAATGACCCTCCTGAATATCGCGGGTGTGCCCGCTCCAAGCGACGCTGCCAAATAAAACGCCTCTTTCGGGATACCTAAAGCGGCGT
>CAZDZY010000148.1:0-4664 GCA_964510055.1 uncultured Christensenellaceae bacterium | reverse complement strand
TATGCCCTTTTAGGGCTGGTGCATACCACCAGTTTAACTGGTGGTTTTGATTGTTTTCTGAAACCTTATTTATTCTCAGGCTGCTGCGGCTGTGCGTAAGGCTGCCTGTATTGCTGCGGTTGTCCGTAAGGCTGCGCATAAGGCTGTCCGTATGGCTGGCCATATGTAATATATCTATTGGCGGGCGAGAAGCAAAGGACCGCGCCGATTATAGGCAAAACCTCTGCTATCATAATGATAGCTGCAAACGCTATTATTACAGGCGAGCCGAACCCCGCGTACATATATCCGGCCGAAGCAGATGTGTTTGTAAACGCTAATATAACAACAAAAAGTAAAAGTATCCCGGTTATCAGCATTAAAACACCACCGGCAATGCGCCGGCGTATACACGTTAAAGCACCGATAAAATTAAGCAGGCATACAATAATAATAGCGGCATAAATAAGAATCTGAGGCGTTGGATCGTAGTAGAAAGAATATTCTCCGTAGTAAGAAGAATATTGTGTTAATCGCGGGATCAGTGCAATTAAAACAATTGATAAAAGCGATGCGATAAAAACGTTGATCGAGCCTCCAATAAGCCCTAAAACAAGCGCGGAAGTTTTTGCCCTGCTGTTCATCTGAAATAATCCTCCTGAAATAAAATGATGGTATGTAATATGCTTTACGCATATGGAACTTTTGCTGCTGCTGTTCGCCCGCTTCTTAAGGCGGTGATAAACAGAAGCATTAACAAGTAGCAACCATATCATGGATATTAATATTATATAATATTCAGCACGGATATCAAGCCGCCGGTAAAATTTATGTATAATCGTGTTGTATTATGTGGAAGGATTAACATTATATAAAGTTTTATTTTAATTTGACAATACTATATGTTATAATGCATAAAACGGAGGAACTCGCATGCGGGATTACAAAATATCCGATGCGGTAATACGCAGGCTTCCGAAATATTACAGATATTTATCGGAGCTCGAAGCGTACGGTACCGAAAAAGTCTCATCGTTAAAGATGAGCAAAGACATGAACCTGAACGCTTCCCAGATAAGGCGTGACCTGAACTGCTTCGGGGGGTTCGGCCAGCAGGGGTACGGCTATCAGGTATCGCGCTTAAAGCAGGAGATAGCGCGGATACTGGATATAGGCTCGGTGCATAAAGCGGTAGTTGTGGGCGCGGGCAATATAGGCCAGGCGCTGCTCAAGTATAAAGGATTTTCCGACGAGGGGTACCGGATAGCGGCTATTTTTGACGCCGACAAATCCGTTATAGGAAAAGAGATAGGCGGTTTTACTGTAAAGCCGATGAACGCGATGGCGGGGTTTGTCATTGAGAACGCCGTCGATATCGGGATAATAGCTGTTCCGAAACAGTACGCGCAGGGGCTTGCGGACGAGCTTGTCGCGCTCGGAGTAAAGGGCATATGGAACTTCGCGCCTGTCGACGTTGAGGCAAGGAAGGGCGTCAGCGTGGAAAACGTGCACTTAAGCGATACCCTGTATGTGCTGTCATACCGCATGAGGGAAAAAAGTGGAGACAATAAACGTAAAAACGGCTAAGCGGTGCGAGTTTGTCGATATAACGCGCGAGGTACAGCGAAGCGTTTCGAAAAGCGGGACAAGCAGCGGGATAGCTTTGATCTTTGTGCCGCATACCACGGCGGGAATAACGATAAACGAAAACGCCGATCCGGACGTTGTCCGCGACCTGGTTTTCGCGCTTGAGAGGGCTGTGCCGGATTCGGGATTTGCGCACATAGAGGGGAATTCGGACGCGCATACAAAAACGCTGATGACAGGGACGTCGGTTAGCGTTATAATAGAAGACTCAAGGCTGGTCTTGGGCACATGGCAGAGCGTTTATCTTTGCGAATACGACGGGCCCAGGCAGCGGAAGGTATATATAAAAATAATCAAAGGCCGGGATCAGGGCATATAAATCCAAAAACGGGGGGAAGGCTTTATGCCGAAAAGAGGCAGCGGACAAGGTTTGAAGAAGATGATGTTTATGGCGTTGGGCGTGCTTATTGTAATGCTCATAGCTGTACTTGTAATTATAGCTATAAGCGATAAAAATACCGTGGGCGATGTGCTTCCGGAAGGCGTGAGGTTCGTGCAGGGGGTCTCTATAGCCGGAGTCGACGTTTCGGGAAAGACGCTCGAAGAGGCGGCAGCTATGGATGAGATATTCTCAAAAGGGCAGGAGGCTTACAGCAGTTTTTCATATACTATCGCGGTGGCGGGCAGGCAATTCACATACAACTCGCAGGAACTTGGGCTGGATACAAGTTTAGAGGGCGCCCTTAATGAAGCCTTGAGGTGGGGGAACACCGGCGACGGAACGAAAAGGTCCGAGCAGCGAAAACAGGCGCAGGAGAGCGGCGTCGATTTTCCGGCCATACACGCCGACCCTTTGAAGATAAAGGATATATTGCAATCGCACAAAAAGGAATATGACCTGCAGCCGCAGAACGCGACGCTTAAGGTAAAAGAAACTTTTACGCCCGGGGATAACGCCGACTTTGTGCCGGAAGTAAAGGGAGCCGACGTAAACATAGCCAAGCTTACGGCGCTTGTCTGCGCCAATATAAACAAAGGCGATCTCAGCGTGGTCGAGACTCCTATGCTGGAAATAGAACCAAAGGTAACGCTCGATGAGTTGAAAGCCAACACGGGTTTGATCTGTTCATGGCCGTCGTCGTTTAAGGATCACGCTGAAAAAGACAGGGTAACGAATGTTAATATAATTTCCCGGCTCATCAACGGGGCGGTCATCGCCCCCATGCAGACGTGGTCGATAAACGAGACTGCGGGTGACCGCAATGCGCAGACCGCGAAGGAACTCGGCTGGACGGAAGCGCCGGGCATAGAGAACGGAAGGTATTCGGAACAGTACGGCGGGGGCGTCTGCCAGGTATCGAGCACGGTATACAACTGCGCCATTCGCTCGGAGCTTACGATAATGGAGAGATTTCCTCACAGCTGGCCTTCCGACTATATAGACGCCGGGATGGACGCGACGATAACCACGGGCTTAAAGGACCTAAAGATACTCAATCCGTTCGACACCCCAATAATGCTCGTTTGCCATGTGGATGAAACCGCTAAGACGGTGACGGTGGAGTTTTACGGGCCGCCGATAAAGAACGGGTATACAATAGGTTTTGAAAGGAAGCTGGTGCAAACGGTAAATCCGCCCCCGACTGTGTACCATTACAACGTAACGGAGCAGCCCGACGGGAAACCTATAGAAACAGGCAAGTATGTTGAGTGGGTGAGGTCGAGAAAAGGCTATACATATATGGTATATAAATTTTATGTGGACGCGCAGGGCAACGAAGTAGCGGGAAGCCGTGAATTACTCACAAAGACCGTATATAGGGCTTACCAGGGTGAGTATTACTGCAATTACGACGATATACAAAACGCCGCGCCTACGCCCGACCCGGTTTGACCGTGACAGTATAAATTATCAGGATATTGTATAGAATTAGAAATGATATATGCGCCTTGTAATAAACTGTTTACATCCGGCGCATTATATTGTATGATGTTTTAAGCTATGAACAGGCGATCTGGTTAAGGAAGGGATAATATGGCCAATAACACGTTGGACCTGGATTTTGAAGTACCGGGTTACGACAAGAAACCAAAAGGATTGACAAGAAGATTTTCAAAGAAATTTAATAAAATATTCCTTATAGCTTCGGCAGGCGTGCTTGTCGTAGCTCTGGCGGTGGCGGCAGTGCTGCTGCTTATAGGAGGAGCCCCGCCGGCCATGCGCGTATTAGATTTCAATACGGCGATAAGCGGAGTTTCGGTAGGCGGAATAAACATATCTAATATGACGAGACAGCAGGCTTTGGAAGCCACGGCGCAGCTTGAAACGAATATGCTGGCGGTTAAGGTATCGCTTAGCGTAAACAACCAGGTATACGAATTCGAGCCGTCGGCATTGAGCATAACGACCGACTACATCGACGTTATAAATCAGGCGATGGATTACGGCCGTATTGGAACGATAGAAGAGCGCGCGGCCGACGCGGGAGCGCCCAAGAATTTTGAAATAAAATATACCGTTGACGACAACGCGCTGGGTACGGCGCTTGCAAACTTAAAGTCGGTTTTAGACAAAGACGCTCAGGACGCGTCGGTAATATTTACGCCGTGGGGCCATACGGCCAACGCGGACGGGACGTTTACTCCGTATAAGCCCGACCTTGCGACTATAATAGAGATGTGCAAAACTTACGCAAAGAAAAATGAGTTTACACGCCCCGAACTTGTGCGCATACCCGAAGACCAAATGCCGATCCCGGCAAGATATCAGTTCTGGAAGAAGGGCACAGAATATGTTAAGGACTACAGGCCTGCGGACGCTAATATATCGAGGTTTATTTACAACCCCGATGTTACGGGGCTCGTTGCCGACACGGCGGCGGTGGTAGATGATATAAAAGCGCAGGTAGCGAGCGGGAAATTTGAGACGATAATAGTGCCGGTGCAGGTTGAAGAAGCCGCTTTAAAACTCGACGATATAAAGAATGACACCCAGCTTATCGCGTCGTGGTCGTCTTACTGGGGCGGCCATGATGGCAAAGAAAGAAACTATAACGTATCGATGATATCCAGCCTTATCAACGACGGCGGTATATTGC
>CAZDZY010000147.1:0-4987 GCA_964510055.1 uncultured Christensenellaceae bacterium | reverse complement strand
AAGCCTTTTAATCCCCCCAGTAAAACTGGGGGTTATTTGTGCTAAAGCCTAAAATAAATCCAAACAGATTGAATCCATTTGGATTTTTATAAAATGGCGGAGGAGGTGGGATTCGAACCCACGGTACCTTTATAGGGTACACTCGATTTCGAGTCGAGGCCGTTATAACCACTTCGATACTCCTCCATATAACCCAAAAAGTCTAATGGCTTTTTGGGGGCGCCGTATAAACGCCACGAAGATACATTATAAAGCATTTAATAATCATATTCAAGCGGAAAATATAACGCATCTGCATGAATACAGCCGCGGCTTTGCCGCGGCTGTTGTCTTGGTCTATTAGTTATATAATCTGCCTTTATCGTAGCTGATATTCGATTCTTTTTTCCACTTTTCAATGAGCCCGTCATATTCTTGCTGCTGTTTTGTAGGAAGCAAAGCCGTTTTTATAGAATCTTTGAGTTCTTCAAACGGTACGGTGCCTTTCTTGTAGATCTTTATTGCCTGCATCACATGCACCCCGTAATATGTCGCGACAGGCTCGGATACCTGCCCTACAGCGGTGAGCCCCTGAGCTGCCTTTTTAAATTCGGATAGGTAAGTCGTCGTGCTGGCTCCTACAAGATAACCTGTTGTCGCTGCCGTGCCCGACGTCATTCCCGGGTCTTCGCCGAATTCAGCGATAAGCGCGTCTACGCTCTCCCCGTTTTTGATCCTCTGCTGTATATCACGCATCGTCGGCATAAGGTCGGCTATCTGGCCTTCCAGCAGTTTCATGGCATCTTCGGTATTTCCGTCGGCATACGACTGTTTCGCAACTTCCGCAAGGTCCTTGTCTTTAAACGTTACCAGCACTTGCTTTACGGCAACGGTATCCTCGGGCACATAAACGCAGATCTGGTTATTGTTCATGTTGGTAGCAAACAGCGTCGGGTCCGCGTCCATAGAGGTCTGTTGTGCCGTAACGCTCTCGTCGTACCATTTCCTGACATCTTCGTCCGTTACCGCGGCAAGGTTTTTGATATGATCCATTACTTTTGTGATGATCAGCTGCCTGCAAAGAGACTCATAGTAGGTATCCGGATTATAAGGCGCATCCTTAAGCAGATCCTGATACCTTTTCTCGACCTCGGCTTCTACCGCAGGATCAGGAGTGGGAGTTGGTGCGGGGCTTGCTTCAGGAGAAACACTCGCTTCAGGCGAAGCGCTTACTTCAGGCGCAGCGCTTGCATCGGGTGAAACGCTGGCTTCCGGCTCAGCGCTCACATCGGGTGAAACGCTGGCTTCCGGCGAGGGGCTGGGTGCCATCTCCTGCTCCACCATAGCACGTATTTGCTCTTTAGCGCCCGCGAACTGTTCGTCCGCAGCTTGCCGCTGCTCCTGCTTTTCCTCTTCGGTAAGAGAGATACCAAGCTCAGGCGCTTTTTGTACAATAAGTTCTTCTATTGCCAACTGCTCCAGCGTTCTGCTTAAAAGATCCTGATACCAATCCTTCAGGTCTTTGTTATTATTGATGCTTTCCTCTGTTACCCCATAATAGCTTGCATAATATTGATACTCGTCTGACGCTATCGCTCCGTATTCGACCTGCTGCCTCGTTATCTTGACTCCGTTGACGGTAGCGGCTGCCTGTTGCTTCACCTTATCTTCATTTTTTACGAACATAGATGAGCAGCCTGAAAAGATTATCATAGCGGCTGTTACCAGCGCGATCATCTTCAGTTTCTTCATATAATCCGTTAACCTCCGTAAGCCCACAATGCGGGAATATGTTTTAGTCGTTTCAAATTTTTATTATACTTTAACCTTAAGAATTATGCAACGCTTTATATCTTTTAAAAACTTGAGCAGCGAATCCATAACGTGCTCGCGCGGGCTGAAAAGTATATACGGCGGCTCGCCTGACCTAAGCTGTGCCGTTCCCTTATACTCGTCAAGCACTTTGAGCAGCGCTTTTACGCTTATCCGGCTTTCTTCCCCGTATTTGAGCGTAAAAGCCCTTCCGCTCCTCGTGACCGAAACTATGCCGGCTTTTGACGCAAAGCTCTTGATGAGCGATATAAGTATCAGATTTTCCACAGTTTTCGGAACGCTGCCGTACCTGTCGGTAAGCTCTTCCCTCACCGCTTTTGCGCTGCTCAATCCGTCCGCCGCCGCTATCTTCTTATAGACCTCTATGCGTTGGATCTCGTCGCTTATATATGATGGAGGCACATACGCGTTTATCGTTATCTCGACCGACGCTTCGTTATACGTTTCAGGCTTTTGCCCGCGTATCTCAGCGACCGCCTCGCGCATAAGGCGGCAGTACATATCGTACCCCACGGCCGCCATCTGCCCCGATTGCTCGGGGCCTAATATATTCCCCGCTCCCCGTATCTCCAGGTCTCTCATAGCTATCTTGAAGCCCGCTCCGAGTTCGGTGAACTCGGCTATAGTCTGCAGCCTCTTCTCCGCCTCTATCGTCATGTGGGCCCCGGGTATGTATGTAAGATACGCATATGAATTCTTCGTGGCGCGCCCCACCCTGCCTTTGAGCTGATACAGCTGCGCCAGCCCGAATTTATCCGCTTCATATATTATTATCGTGTTTACGCTCGGTATGTCGAGCCCCGACTCTATTATAGTCGTACAAAGCAGCACGTCGTATTCGCCCGAAAGGAACGCGACCATCACGTTCTCGAGCGCCGCCTCTCCCATCTGCCCGTGGGCCATGCCTACTCTGGCCTCCGGAACAAACCTTTTCAAATCAGCCGCCAATTTATCCATAAGCCCGATCTGCCTGCATACGAAATATACCTGCCCGCCGCGCTCCATCTCCTTCGTTACGGCTTCGCGCACCAGCTGGCCGGAGTATTCCATCACATAGCTCTCCGGCGGCTTTCTCTCCTCGGGCGGCGTGTCTATAAGGCTCATATCCCTTATGCCGGTGTGACACCCCGAACCTTTGCTCCTCGTCTACGATAAGCAGCCCTAAGTCTTTGAACACGACATCTTTCGAGAGCAGCCGGTGAGTGCCTATCACTACGTCCACTGTCCCCGCTTTCAGCTCTTCTATCACCCTTAGCTGTTCCGCCGGCGAAATAAACCTCGATAAAGACTCTATTTTTACCGCGAAGTCGCCGAACCGCTCAAGGAACGAATGATAATGCTGCCGCGCGAGCAGCGTAGTAGGCACGAGGACGGCGCATTGCCTGCCCTCCATTACCGCTTTAAAACACGCTCTCATGGCAACTTCCGTTTTGCCGTAACCTACGTCGCCGAGCAGCAGGCGGTCCATCACCTTTTCGCTGCTCATATCCTGTTTTACGTCTTCGATCGATTTGAGCTGCCCTTCCGTCTCGTCGTACGGAAAGTTATCTTCGAATTGCCTTTGCCATATAGTATCCTCGCCGTACACGTGCCCTTTTTTACTAATCCTCTCGCTGTATATCGAAACGAGGTCTTCCGCGAGCGCCTTTACCGATTTCTTTACCTTCGCCTTCGTACTGCTCCATTCCCGCCCTCCGAGCTTCGAGAGCCTCTCTCCCTCGCCTCCCAGGTATTTCTGCACCCTGTCTATCTGGTCGGTGGGAATAAAAAGTTTGTCCCCGTCGCGGTACTCCAGCTCCATGTAGTCGCGCGATATGCCCTGCACCTCGCGCGTAACAAGCCCCAGGAACCGCCCCTTGCCGTGTATATCGTGCACTATCATATCGCCCGTTTTAAGATCAGAGAATATATCGAGCTGTTTTCTTCTGGGCATTATGATCTTCTTTCTCGCGAACCCGTATATCTCATGCCCGCCCAGGAAATATTCTTTTTGCGTCGTCAGCTCAAAACCCGACTGCAGCCGCTCGGGGTACGCCGCCGCCTCGCCCCGGCCTAAGTCCGTGCCGTCTCTTATGCACGGGACCATTATATCCTTATCGGTAAGTTCGCCCGCAAGCTTTTCTGCTTTCTGCATGCCGCCGCACATGAGGTATACGCTCCACCCGTTTCTGACGCGCGTCTTAATGTCTTCCCTCAGCATGTCTATATTGCGGTTGTACGACAGCGCGCCCCTCGCGTGAAAACTCGCCTCGGCCTTTGCTCCGATGTCGGCAGATCTGTCTATCACGCATATGTCAAGCAGCGTGTGAGCTTTTGCGCGCGCCAAGATATCTGCCGGGCTCAGGTAAAGCTTCTCCTGGTCTTTTACTCCCTCGTGCGTTTCTATTATCTTTGCAAGCCGCTGTTCGAACTCTTCTTCCCTGCCGCTGCCCGCCGTCTTTATATACTTATAGTCGTCGAATATGACAATAGCGTTTAAAGAATAATCGAGCAGGCACGAATCGCTAAAAGCGTAAGCGTAGTTTTCCATATCCTCGAAGAACCTGCTGCGGGTAAGGCTCTCGGCGTACCCGTCGAATTTAAGCGACAGCCCCGGCCCCGGGGTCTGCGATTTTTTGAAGTATCCGGCGCCTTTCGCCGCGGCTTCTCCGCTTACCGCGAGCTCTATTGCGGGATTCAGGGTTATTTCATCTATCGCCTTCTTGCTTCTTCTCTGCGTTCCCGGATCAAATTCCGTTATGCTCTCCACTATCTCGTCAAAAAAGTCTATTCGATACGGCGACGGGCTGCCCGGAGAGAATACGTCGAGTATCTCGCCGCGCCTCGCGGCCTGCCCCGCGGTCTCCACAGCTCCCACTCTCTCGTAACCCGAAAGCACCAATCTTTGCATCAGCTCTTCCGGGTCGTACGTTTCGTCCCTTTTTATTGTAATATGGGCTCCCGCAAAGTCCTCCGGCGGCGCGAGCCTTGCGGCAAGCGCTTCTTCGCTGAGGAACGCGGCTTTTGATTTTCCCGATAAGAACCGGGATATACCGTCTATCCTTTTGAACATTATCTCGCGGCCGCGGGCAATGGTCGAGTGGAGCTGAAGCGCCCTTTTCGGAATATATACCGCTCCCGCCGCTTCGGCGTAGCTTTCAGCCCTGTTCTCGGTGTCGCATACGAATATAACAGG
>CAZDZY010000146.1:0-5294 GCA_964510055.1 uncultured Christensenellaceae bacterium | reverse complement strand
TCTGGGGCTACCTGTACCAGCAGAAGAAATGCTTCGGGCTCGACTACAACGACCTTATCAAATACACGCTGCATATATTCGACGAGAACGAGCAGATAAAACTGAAGTGGCAGCGGCGCCTCGAATATATAATGATAGACGAGTACCAGGATATTGACGAGCTGCAGTATAAGCTGATGAAGGTGCTTTGCGGATATCATAAAAACCTGTTTATAGTTGGCGACCCCGACCAGACGATATACACGTGGCGCGGGGCGAGCGTGAAATTCATACTGAACTTCGAAAAGGAATTCCCGGATGTGCGGACTATAATGATGATGGACAACTACCGGTCGACTCCGCAGATAATCGCCGCCGCGAATTCGCTCATAGCCAATAACAAGAGCCGGATAAGAAAAGACCTTAACCCTACCCTGCCGGGTGGGGCTCCCGTGGTATACCACCACGCGAAGACGGCCGACGCCGAAGCGCATTGGATAACGTCGAGAATAAAAGAGCTTGCGGGTAAAGGCGCTAACTTAAGCGATTTTACAATACTTTACCGCGCGCATTTCGTTACCCGGACTCTCGAAGAGGTATTCCTGAAAGAAAAACTGCCGTACAGGATATACAGCGGAGTGCAGTTCTTCGACCGCATGGAGATAAAGGACGCGCTTTCGTACCTGCGGCTCATAATATATAAAGACGACCTTTCGTTCCTGCGGATAGCCAACGCTCCCAAACGCAACTTAGGGGAGCGCAGGATGCGGTTTTTGCAGGCTTACGCGGAGCAAAACGGCTGCTCGCTTTACGCCGCGCTCGAGCGGACAATAGACGACGAGATATTCAAAGGCACTAAGGCAAAACAATTCCTCAGCCTTATCGAAAGCTTCTCCGCGTCATACCAGACCGTACCTATCTCGGAGCTGCTTAGCTCGGTGCTCGACAGGAGCGGCTACGAGGAGATGCTGCGCACCGAGGGCAGCCAGGAGCGGCTCGACAACCTCGCGGAATTAAAGCAGTCGGTGTACGAATACGAGACGACGTGCGGCGAGGAGAGCACTTTAGACCACTACCTCTCCCGCGTGGCGCTGCTTACGAATACGGATATCGGCGGCGGCCCTGATGCGGTCAAAATGATGACGGTGCACGCCGCGAAGGGCCTCGAGTTCCCTTATGTGTTCATCTGCGGCCTCGAAGAGGGCGTTTTCCCGTCGAAGAAGACAGCCAGCCCGGAGGGCATGGAGGAAGAGCGCAGGCTCGCGTTCGTCGCCATGACACGCGCGCAGAAGGAATTATACCTTACCAGCGCGGAAGGGAAAAACCTCGACGGGTCTTACCGTTACCCGTCGCGATTCATATTCAACATAGACAAAGAACTGCTAGAGTATACCGAGGAACTGCCCGAGAGCCTCGTTGCGGAATCGAAGTGGAGCATAAGCAGCAGCGAGAAGACGCTGGCTTCCGCCGAGCCCATATTTAAAGCGGGCGACCGCGTGAAGCATGAAATAATGGGCGCCGGAACGGTTTTGGAAATAGATTTGACCAAGGCCGTATACGTGATAAAATTCGACATACTCGATACGCCGAGGAATATAAGCTTCAAGGTGAAGCTGGAAGCGGAGGGCTGACGGACAGTAAAATCAATTTCCGCCCGCTTTCCCCAAAAGTTGACACTCCTTCCTTTATGTTTTAAAATCATACATATATACTATAATTAAACTTCTGCCTGCTATTTCGTATAAGGGGTATATCACATGAAAAAACATATAAGATCCATAGCGGTTACATTGCTTACGGCCGTAATGCTCGCCGGGTGCGGGCCGGCTACGGCTGCTAATGTTTCGGCGCCGCCCTCCGCGACGACGAACGCTGAGTCGTCTGTGCGGCCGTCACCGACGAACAGACCGACACAGACAACAGTACCGGTGCCGACGATGATACCGACCCCGTACCCGACGTATGACCCGGGGCCTGCCCCTTCGGAATATGTATTTAAGGCGAGCGCAAACATCCCCGATATAATCGAGGGGGACGGCAGGAATCTAGGGAACAACTATTATGAAAACGATGAGTATTTATATTATATAGATATAAATAACGATGTAGATATCCTCGACGACTATTCCCTGTGCAGTATAAACAAAACCACGAAGGAATGCGTCCGGTTGTTGAATTATTGCAGCAGTTTCTGCGTCGAGGGAGATTATATCTATTGGACGGAGCTCATTAAAAATAATCTCCGCCAGATCAACAGATATGATATAAAAACGAAAGAGAATACGGTAATATGCCCTACCGAATTCAATTCATACAGTATACAGGCCGATAACGGCCGTTTATATTATACGATGTACAGGGATAACGGATTTGTGCCTGCAGCCGACCTGTATTCTATGGATATAAACGGCGGGAACAGCGTAAAACTGATAGAAAACGTTGAACGTTATTTTATATATAACCATAATATATTTTACATGCCGTACAGAAATGATTTAAAAACTTCGATCTGTATGTATGATACAGACAGTAAGAATACAACAGAGTTGGCCGGTAACAGCCGCTTTGAAACATTCAGTGTGGCAAATGGTAAGATGTTTTTTCATGATGATGCTGAAGGCTGCGTTGCCTCTGTCGATACCGCAAGCGGAGTAAAAAAGCTGTTTAAAGACGCTAATTACAGCAGTCAGCTGGCGGTATCAGGACAATATTTATTCTATGCAAACAGGAATAAAAATGATTATAATTATGAAAACCCAGCACTCAGGGCTTACGATATTATCAATGATAAATATTATGATATGAATTTATATGACTACTGGAATTTAGATGCATCAAACAGAAACCTGTATTTTCATTCATACGAACAAATGAGGTCTTTAAAGATAAGCGGCGGGAAAGCGTCCGTAGTAAAAGTTAAGGAGCCTACTTCCCCAAAGGAAAAGATAGTCGTTCAAAAAAAGAACATCCCCGATGTGATCGAGGGGGACGGCAGGAATTTAGATAACAGCTTTTACGAAGACGATAAGTATATATATTTCAGGGATAACTCATATTTTCCGGATTGGATAGAGGATAAGGTTTACTCTATATGCAGTATAAATAAAACTACGGGCAAATACGCAGAATTATTAAAGCATGGCAGCGAATTCTGCGCCCAGGGGGATTATATCTATTGGGTGGAAGATGATGGTAAGAATAAGAAATCAAATATAAAACAGTACGATATAAAAGCCAATAAGAATACTGTCGTCTATCCTGCAGAGAAATTTGTATATGATATCGAGGCTGATAACGGCCGCTTATATTATACAATGGAAAGGGGCGCTGAAGACTCCCCGTCAGTATATGATCTGTATTCGGTTGATATAAACGGCAATAATAACGAGAAACTGATAGATAATGCGGGATCTTCTTTTACTAAATATAAAAACTATATATTTTATAATTCGCATAATTCAATATATAAGTATGATGTCGACAGTAAAAATATAACAGAGCTGGTCGATGACTTTCCATACGGAACATTCAGCGTAGCATATGGCAAGTTATACTTTTATGATGATGCTGAAGGATGCATTATTTCTTTCGATATTGAAAGCGGGGAAAAAAAGATATTGAGAGACGCTAATTCCAGCGGACCAACAGTATTAGGACAATATTTGTTTTATATTAATGCGAATGGTGATTTTGATGAGTATGGCAATAGAGAAACGGAACTCAGGGCTTATGATATGACGAGCGGTAAATACTACTTTATAATTTCAGAATATTTACCGGATGATATTTATGATTATACCTACAGACCGCTATTGTTTCTGGAAGCCTCAAATAAAAACCTGTATTTTTATGACGATACTCCCGATTATTCAAATGACCTGGTCTTATTAAAGATCTATAAGGGTAAAGCGTCTACGAAGAAACTGGCGGAATTATATGGAACAAATTAATTTTCGGAGGTAATAGAAAGCGTCGATAAGGCATGTAAAAGGGGTATAAAAATCAGAGTGAAATAAGGGGATAACATATGAAAAGAATTTTTACGGCTATAACAGCCATAATGCTTGCCCTTATTATGCTCGCGGGGTGCGCGTCTAAGCCAGCTGTGGCGATTACTGCGCTCCCCTCTGCGACGCCGGGCGGGCCTTCGGTTTCGCCGAGCACATCGCCGGCAGTTACGCCATCGGCTGTATTGCCGTCGCCGGCAGTTTTGCCGTCGCCGACGGTTGAGCCGGCGCAGACGGATAAGCCAACTCCAAGCCCGACAAAAGTACCCATATCGCGTAATATACCCGATATAAAGATCGAGGAGGGTAACACCCCATCGTATTGCTGGTTCTATGAGGATGACAAATTTATTTATGATTTAAAAGAGCTTAACGGAAACGATTTTAATACTTTATGCAGTATAAATACAGCCACCGGGGAGGTAACTCCGATATTGGACAGATGCTACGATTACTTCTTCGAGGGAGAATATATATATTGGGCAGAAGAAGACCTAACAAATAAAAAATATAATATCAAGCGGTATGATACGCAGGCTAAAGAAAATACTGCTATTTATACGTTGGATAACCCTTCATATTGTATTTGGGCCTATGAGGGCAATATTTATTTTATTATGGACAGAACAGTTAAAGAACACACAGCATCGTCTAAATCCGACCTGTATTCCGTGGATATAAACGGCGCAAACTTTCAAAAACTTATTGAAGACATTGGCACATACCTTCCTTATGAAAATAAAATCATTTATGAACCATGCGGTATACCATATTCTGAATACCATGGTATATTCATGTACGATATAGACAGTAAAGAGACAAAAGAATTAGAGGACCGCATTAAGCACAATGTAATTTATAGTATAGCTTATGGAGATCTGTATTTTTATAACGAAGATAACGGCGCGGTTGTTTCTATCGATATAGAAGACGGGAACGAAAAAATAATCGAATATACTTATAATGATCCGACAAATGCAATTGCAGATGTATTCGCAGTAGGGCAATACATATTCTATTTCAGCGATGATTATGACATAAGAGCGTACGATGTTATAAGCAATAAATACTATAACATCAGTAATGAGGATGACATCAGTTGTTTTTATGTATCTAATAAAAACCTGTATCTTGAAGATGAAGAGGGCGGCATTTATTATATTCTGAAAATCAGCCGTGGAAAAACGTCTGTAGTCGAAGTAGATTGGCTGAACTGAACCATAAGCGATAAAATCATATCAGGATGGGGGTAAGAATATGAAGAGAAATTTAATAACTTTAATAGCCATAATCCTTGTCTTAGCTATG
>CAZDZY010000145.1:0-5414 GCA_964510055.1 uncultured Christensenellaceae bacterium | reverse complement strand
TGCAACGGACAGCCGTGAACCCTGTCAGGACCTGACGGTAGCAGCAGTAAGCGGTATTGGAAGTGTGCCTCGGATAAGTCTGCTCGGAGCAACCTGGCGTTATACCTCTTGGAGTGCTATTTCGATTTCCGGGTGCACGGCTTTAATATTTTGACGGGAAGCTTAAGGCTTCCCGTCAGTTTTTCCGGCTTTGCTTGTTCCTCCCCGGGCACTAAATTTTATGGTTTGCATTTTTGGCTGACAATTTAGTGCCCGGGTCGAAGCTGCGCAAAGCCGCAAGGTGTGGCCTGCGCGGGCAAAGCCCGTCTTGGCCACGGATTATATATTTTGAGTTCTATTGAGTAGCTTTTATGAGAGTAAAGGCTTTCTATCGTAATTTAAATAAATACCCTTCCCTGACGCCGCTTCAGGGTAAATGCTATTATGATTGATTTTAAGGCTGCATATGGTAATATTATTGCATGAATATATTGGAGTCAAATAACTGCAAGGAGGCCTGACGGTGGAAAGCGGCAGACATAAGCAAAAGAATGGTGAGCAGCTGCTTTCCAGCCCCGCGCAAATAGCGGTCGCGCGTCGGGAAAGCAGCGGTATAAATTCGTTTGCGGTTTGGGACTTTTTTTTGAACGGCGATAACATAGGCAAGATAGAAGACGGCGGATCGGTAACTGTTGAGACAAACCAACGAAGCAATGTGCTGGAAGCCAAAGGTTCTTCCGGGGCTGTAAGCGCTGTGCTGGAGTTTCTTGTTGAAACCGGAGCACATGCGGAGGTCATTTTCAACGCTGGCAAGTTCGTAAACTCGCAGGGAATGAGTATAGTATTGGATGTGGGCAAAGCAAAAGGTGTTGAGAAAATAATAGAGATCATTAATTCGAAAAGATGGGGATGGGCTGTTTGGGCAGTATTGATAGGCTATAGTACGGCTGTTTTCTTTTTGACCCGCGAAATCGGAATCTTTCCGGTGTTTATACTGTTGTCTTTGCCTCTCCTGGTGACCGTCGCGCTCGCCAGATACGTTACATTGGCGGTGGTCGGTTATTTTTATTACAGTGATGGCAGAGCAGCCATGGAAGAGGCGGAGCGCTTGTTTTGGAATAGTCATAATGGACTCGATTTATCCTATTTTAATCAGGAGATAGAAGACCCGGAATATCAGAAGCTCAGAAAAGGTTACAAGAGGATTAGCTATATCGGTTTCTTCTCTATGGCCGCTATCATTGCTACTTTCATTTATGCCGCGGTTACTATGGCCCGGAATTGACGGCTGGGGCCAGTATCTGCCCGGAGCAACCTGGCGTTATACCTCCTGGAGTGCTGTTTAGATTTCCGGGTGTACGGCTTTAATATTTATAAATGGCCTAGCGGGAAAACCCGCAGGGTTATTTTATTAACTTTGTTCCACTATTTCTAACCCTGGAATACCAATTATGGGCACAAATTGATTTTAGTGTTACAAATGTAAGAATAAAAACTATCATGCCTTTCAACCGGTCTTTGCCGGGGAAAGGCGAACAAAAAATTTTAAAAACACAAAAAAACCGATGACAAACGTGAGTTTGGCATCGGAGCAATGCCGGTGGCATTGCATAATTGTAACGTTTTTAAGACTTATTATAATACGGCAGGAAAACAAAGCTCCTTTGAAGAATACAATATAATAACCAAGCTCAAGTGATTATAAACCGTTAAAGGAGGTATTATAAGAGTAGATATTTCCCGCTCCTGATTGTAAGCTAAAATCATAAGTCTGCAATCAGATGCGGGGTTAATAATACATAGAAAGGGGGCAAAATTATGCGCGTCATTATTACCGGAAAAGGCATGGAAGTGTCCGATTACTTAAAGGAAATGGTGACCAAAAAGGTGAACAAACTCCGGAGGTATTTCGGAGAGGATACCGAGGCGCACATAACGATGTCTATCCAGAAGTCAAGGCATATCGTAGAAGTGACAATTCCTTTCGATGGAGTTGTCCTCCGCGGCGAGGAAGCCACCGGGGACATGTACGCGTCGATAGACGGCGTACTGGGCAAGCTGGAAAAGCAGATCCATAAGCACCGCACGGGGCTTAGGAAACGCCTTCGCGAGGGCGCGTTCGCCAAGGAAGGCTACGAGTACGGCGGGGAGATGACTGAAGAAAAAATTCCAAAGATAGTGCGCACCAAGAAGTTCGTAGTGAAGCCTATGGACCTCGAGGAGGCGCAGCTGCAGATGGAGCTTTTGGGACACCAATTCTTCGTATTCATAAACTCCAAGACAAACGAAGTAAACGTGCTCTACAAGAGATGGGACGGGGACTTAGGGCTCATAGAGCCGGAATATGAATAAAAACAAAGAGGCTGGAAACAGCCTCTTTTTTGTTTTCTGATTCTCTGATAACAGACGCTGGTTGGTATGATGTCCATTCAAAGCATCAAATTCGGCAAACGGTTCTGCCTTATTCTATATAACTAATATTCCATACATATACACAGCCGTCATCAGATCCTGCAAAGATTCTTTCTACTTTATTATCGAATTCTACGTTATGAATACCATTTTTGTGTTTTAATCTTTTAAGCAGCTTACCTTGTTTCAAGTCATAAACAACGACTTCTCCCTTTCCGTCTGCTGATGCAATATATTGATCATTACCAGAAATCGCAATATCGAATATTCCATATGAATGACTGTATTTGGCAATCAATTCTCCGGTTCCAACATCCCAGACTCCGGTTATCTGATCTGTACCGCCGGCTACCAGGTATTTTTCGTCGCTCGTTAACTCTAATGAATGAACATCTGTATATAGGCCCTTATATTCATAGATCACAGACGCGTCTTCCAAAGACCATTTTTGCATTTTTCCGTTATGCCCGACTGAATATAAATACTTTCCGTCATTGCTGAACCTTAAATCAAAACATCCGTCAGTTAATATGATCGACTTGATTTCTTCCATGGTCGTCAGATCAAGCAAGACCATCTTTTCCTCATCAATACTTACCATCATAAGATTCGATGCTTCATCAATATCAAAAGCTTTGTTCCTCATCTCAAGCAAGACCGACGAGCTTCCCGTTTGTATATCTATTTTCCTGATAACGTCGTCATCGCCCAATGTATATACATCATCATCAAGAATCATCAGTTCTTCTATTGCCATTCTATTATCATGGTTGCTCTGTACCGCATCCAATGTCTCTTGATTCCAAATCATTAATTTTCCGTTATCCGCACCTGCAGCAATATAATTGCCGTATGTATCCATAGAGCATATTACAGATAGATTTCCGGATAATTTAGTTACTAATTCGATGTTTTGGATTGTATTATGCGGAGTCTCACTCGTATGAACTGAAGTTTCAGGAATAATTTCATTTTTGCTTTCGGGCTGAGTACAGCATGAAAAAAGCAATACGAATACAATGAAAATGGAAATATAAAATACATTTGCTCGCATATACCGCAACCTCCTTAAAGTTAAATATGAAACTGTAAGATGTCTTGATGCCCGGATGATATTGATATTTTTATTTTAACAATTTTTTTTCCAGTACTTTTTATACATGTTGAAATACGCGTACTGCCCCAATGCTGCGAGCATAAGCGCGAGCCCGAAACACATGAAATATATATGCCAGGGCGATACCCATTCGTGCAGAAAAGTAAAGCCTATGGCTGTATTGAGCGTAAAGGCCGCTACCTTGCCGAATTTATTAGCTGGAGTCACTATCTTTTTAAAGTACAGGAATATGCCGCCGCCTATCATAAGCAGCTCTTTCACGAGTAATATTATTAATATATATATCGGCAATACGCTTGTAACTGTGAAAGCGGTGGTAACAAATATTGCCATAAGCTTGTCGGCAAGGGGGTCAAGCAGCGCGCCTTCCTCGGTTATGAGGTTCCTTTTGCGGGCTATATGGCCGTCAAGAAGGTCGGTCAGGCACGCGGCAAGATACACCGCAAGCGCCGGAATAGTCAAGTTAAAGCAGATAAGCACAGTAGCGACAGGTACAAGCAAAAACCTGACAAGCGTCAATATATTCGGTAGATTCCACGGAATCCTGCTCAAAAAACCCCACCCCATTTTCAGTCGATAATCTTATGTTTTCTATATTGTATTATACCAGATAAGCGGTGATCTGCATATCGGTTGTTTCAGCACCCGCAGTTTGATCCGCATTTTTCAATATCGCGGCAGTAGTAGTAAATATCGTCCCTTAGCGTAAAGCCCGATGTCTTCCAGAACGCGTTTCCTGACTTATTCGTATTATATACGTGCAGCGACATCCTTGTTACGCCCTGTATCGCAAACGCTTTTTTTACGCTGTCCAATAAAGCCGTGCCTATGCCCTGCCCTCTTTTTTCTATATCGACGGCTGCGTGGTATATGTTTCCCCTTCTGCCGTCGTTCCCGCCGAGTATGGCTCCTATTATCCTGCCTTCTTCTTCAGCGACAAAGCTGCAGCCGGGGTTCCTTTGAAGGAACTTTGCTATGGTGTCTTTCGAATCGTCTATATCCCGGAGGCCCATATTGGCGGTATTCGACCACAGGGCGTATACGCCGTCGTAATCATCCGTTTTCATTTCGCGTATGTTCATAGTATCCCCTGATTAAACGTTGAACTTGATATTCGTGACGTCGCCGTCTTTCATTACGTATTCTTTGCCCTCCTGACGCACGACTCCCTTTGCTTTAGCTGCCGCCATAGTTCCGCAGCTTTTCAGATCGTCGAACGCGACGATTTCGGCGCGTATGAATCCTCGCTCTAAGTCGGAGTGTATCTTGCCCGCAGCTCTCGGTGCTTTCGTTCCTTGCGTTATCGTCCATGCGCGAACTTCGTCCTCGCCCGCTGTAAGAAAGCTTATAAGGTTTAAAAGCGTGTAGCTCTTCTGTATGAGCTCCGTAAGGCCCGTCTGCTTTATGCCGAGTTCGCCGAGAAACATCTCCCTCTCCTCGGCGGAAAGCTGCAGCAGTTCCTGCTCGAGTTTCGCGCACACGGTCATTACGTCTGCATTCTGCGATTCAGCTATGGGTTTAAGGGGAGCGACCAAAGGCGCGTCCAGCTTTCCGATGTCGTCCTCCGATACATTAGCCACATACAGCATGGGTTTATCCGTCAGCAGGAACAGGTCGGAAACGAGAGCGCGCTCTTCTTCAGAGAGGTCCATCACGCGCGCGAATACTCCGCTCTCCAGGTTGTTCTTTACCTTCTCGAGTATCCCGCATTCCGTTTTATACTTTTTGTCGCCCGACTTTATCATCTTTTCGGATTTGGCAAGCCGCTTCTCGACGGTCTCCATATCGGCGAATATCAGCTCGAAGTTTATCGTCTCCACGTCGCGAGCGGGGTTTACGCTGCCCTCGACGTGCATGACGTCGCCGTTCTCGAAGCAGCGCACTACGTGCACTATGGCGTCTACCT
>CAZDZY010000144.1:3904-5798 GCA_964510055.1 uncultured Christensenellaceae bacterium | reverse complement strand
GTCCCCAAAAAGCCGTGAGACTTTTTGGGGTGGGCATGGTGTGGGCTGCGCGTGGTTGGGGTCCCCATAAAGCGAAACTTTATGGGGCGAATCGAAGCCCGACTTGCCCACGAATTAATTTTTACTTTATATACAATCTATTGACGCCGCTTTAAGCGGCGTTTTTCATGCCCTGTGTTGCGCCTCAGGCGCATATTGTGATATATATACTATATACGGCAGTATTACCTTTATTTTTATTTTTCAGAGGCGGCATATGAGAGAAGATCTTATAAGGTACGGGGAAGTATCCGACGAACTTTGCGCCAACTGCGGCGGGTGCAGCGATTACGAGTTGTTTCTTAAATATAATTACACAAAGTTCTTATTCGTTTCATTATTCGAGAGGAACCGCAAATACTTCCTCCGGTGCAAAAACTGCCGGGCGTATTCGCAAATAGCACAGCCGAAGGCGAAATACATGATAGACGCAAAGTTCTGCGAGTTCGAGAGGAAAAGAAAAAGGAAGCTGCGAATAAAGAACGCGATATCGCTTCTGCTCATCGGCGCTGCCGTTTTCGGCGTCGCGGCCGGGCTGCTTTACGATCCGGATATGGCGTACAAAAAGCTTGTAGAGGATAAGCCCGACGGGTATTACGAGATATACGATAAAGAAGGCAAGCTCTGGGTCCGGATCACAAAGAGCGGCTCCGCGCGTTACGACCTGCTGGTCAAACGGGAGAAGTATACGGAGGAGCGCGCAGCCGCCGAAGCGGGCATGTATTATGAGGACTACTATTCCGAACAAAATGGAGATCTTAAGTACATAGAAGATAACGCGAGTATTCTTTTGGATAAAAACGGCGTTTACATACGGTACTATTTTTACGATACCGAAGAAAAAGACATATTCTATAGTTTCGGGGTGGACGACCTGCGCCGTATAGCGTATACGGAGGACCGAGCTTTATATCCGGTGACATATTATTCGGACGAAAACGAGTACTATTGGAAAGTATACGAAAAAGACGAAGGCCGCGAGATGATATTGCTGTTCAAGGATACCAAAGGAACAAAGGGAAACGCCTTCGCAAACGTTTTGAATATGGGGGGCCCCGATTGCTCCGGCGATCGCCTGCAGACGGCTGAAATTTATACGCTCGATAATGGCATAAAGGTTAAATACGAGTATTACGATTTTACCGGCACGGAAAACTTAAGCCCCGTATTAGCGGCGTTAAACAGGCAATCGACCCTGGGCGAAGCGGTTTTGGCGCTCGGGCAAAGCGGAGCCCCGCCCTTATACAACGAAGGATACGAGTATTATAAAGACACAAAAGTGATCAAGAGCGCGGTCACGGTATACCAGGATGCCGCCGGGCTGAAGGTTACGGATTATGTTTATTATGATATTGAGGAAAAGGGCGGTTACTATATCGTGACCGAGAAGAAGAACAAGCTGCCCGAAAGTACTGTTTAACGGCGGGAGAAACAGAAAGCCAGGTGAATCATGATTTTTAAATTGCCTAAACAGAATAATATCCGGCAGGGTGAGGTGCAGGCGCCGGACAGGGCGGCAGTAAAGCGGGACAGCAAGCGGCTGTTTATTATCGTAATAGTATTAGTGATAATATTTTTCGCTGCGCTTGCGGCGATATTTTTAATCCGCCCCGCCCCCGGAGAAACTGACGAAGAGATATACGGCAACACATCCGGCAACCTCGCAAACGGCGGGATTGCCGCTGAAAGCGGCGGATGGGTATATTACCCTAGTTCCGGAGACCTATATAAAGCACGACCGGATGGTTCGGACAGAACGATATTATCTGAGGTGTCAGGTAAATGCATTAATATTTATGACGGCTGGATTTATTTTGATAATAACTTCAGTCGTACTTTATCTAAGATCCGCATT
>CAZDZY010000144.1:0-3894 GCA_964510055.1 uncultured Christensenellaceae bacterium | reverse complement strand
GCTTGAAGATCTCACGGATACGTATCCGCTGGCGGAAAATCCGTTTATATGCATTGAGGATGACTGGTTATATTATATCGGCGGTGATAAAGGTTTTAACGGTTATATCTATAAAATCCGTACGGATGGTACCGAAAGAACTAAGTTGACCAGCAGCGCGCCATTTGAATTATGTGTTGCGGAAGGATGGATATATTACTGTAACACAGGAGGTAATGCTTCACTTTGCAAGATACGGACCGACGGTACGGAGGAAACAAAGTTAAGCAGCGGGACGCCGAGATCGATAAATATTGATGGGGATTGGATATATTATATAGATTTAGATGACGGAGGTCGTATATATAAAATTCGCACAGACGGCACTGAGATAATAAAGCTTTCCGAAATGCCGGTTTCGGCTATCAATGTTTCAGACGGCTGGATATACTACGGAAATGCAATTGACAGAAAGCTTCATAAGATGCGTACGGACGGTACGGGCGACGTTAAGGTAAGCGATAGCTTTGGGAAACTGATAAATATAGCGGAAGGCTGGATCTATTATTTAAATCTTGATGAAAAGGCTTTTTTCAGGATGAAACTCGACGGCACAGAGAACCAGCGGGTGGATTAACGAGCATCCCCGACGGAAGTAAAGTGCATAGAATTTATATAGAGGTCATTTGTTATGAAAGTATTAGCAATAACAGCGGGGCGTATCAACGGTAATACGCAGAAAGCGGCGGCCGCGCTTATTAATGAACTGGCAGCGCTCGCGAAAACCGGCGGCATGGAAATTGAGACGGACATTATCAAACTCGGAGAAACGGAACTGAGGCTTTGCCGCGGGTGCCGCGTATGCCTGGAAAAAGGGGAGGAGCTATGCCCGTGTAAAGACTCCGGTCAGGATATCGCCCGGAAGATGCGCGAGGCCGACGCAATTATTTTGGCAAGCCCCGTATACGTCGAGGACGTAAGCGGCTCCATGAAAAATCTCATAGACCGGATGGCGTACAACTGCTACCGCCAGGCGCTTGCGGGAAAGACGGCGTACGTTATCAAGACTTCGGGCATAGGCTCGACGGCGCACGCCGCGGGGACGATGACGGCAGCCCTTTCGCTGTGGGGGTTCTCCGTGGCCGGAGTGTTGAAACTTATAACGGGCGGCGATCGCATGAGCGAAGACGCGCTCATATCCCGTTACGGCAAAGCGGTAAAGCGCGCCGCGAAAAAAATGTATGCGGGAATAAAAAAGGCCCCTAATCCATCCGTACGCTCGCTCATCGTGTTCAAGGTGCAGCAGATATCCTGGCAAAAGACTAAAGAGCAGAGCATTACTCGCGATTACTGGCAGCAGCAGGGCTGGCTCGACAGCCGCTGCACGTATTACACGCCGCACAGCAGAAGCAGGGCGCTTACAGCGGGGATGCGCGCCGTCGGGCGCGCCGTAGCGCTGTTCTTCGTATAGCCGGAAGAGAAGAGAATATAGAAATCCAAACAATCCGTGAGGAAGTATGGGATACACCTTTATTAAAGACTATAAGCATAACGATAAAATGCGCCTGTCCTTTTGCAGCCTCGCAAAAGATACGTTCGGCATAGACCTCGAGACATGGTATAACCGGGGGTTCTGGAACGACAACTATGTCTGCTACAGTTTTGAATACGGCGGGGAGATAGTATCGAACGTTTCGCTCAGTACGATGAATCTTATAATGGATGGGCGGCAGCGCCCGGCCGTGCAGATAGGCACTGTTATGACAAGCTCCGCGCATCGCGGGAAAGGGCTTGCGAAAGAGCTGCTCGAACGGGCGATAAGCGACTATCAACGCTGCGGCTTTTTCTTTCTGTCGGCGGCCGAAAAGGCCGTGCCTCTATACAAAGGCTGCGGTTTTGAGACTGTTTCGGCCTGCAGGAATTTTATCGATCTTACGGGATACAGGCGGGCGGAAAAACCGCTTTTACCCGTCAATGTTTCCGCCGAAGAACTGCTTGCCGCCAAACGGCGGTCGGCGCCCCTGTCGCGGATACTCTCGGCAGCGGGCGACGAACATATATTGATGTTTTATTATCTGAACGGGTTCGCGAAGCATATATATAAACCGTGGCCGGACACATACGCCATATTTATGACGGAAGGAAACACGGTAAGGTTATATGACGTGCTTTCGCCGGGGAAAATAGAGCTTGCGGCGCTGCTCGAACGAATAGCGCCGGCATTCATAAGGGAGGTCGAATGCTGTTTTACCCCGGACAGTGAAACAATGGGCATCAGTAGCCTGCCCGACATTGAAGCGGGCTGGATGGTTCGCGGCGGCAGCTTCCCTGAAGGCTCGTGTTTCCCGAAGATCTCAGAAACTTAAAGGGGATATATGTGTTGATAAAAGAACTTGAAAAAAATGATATAAAGGAAGCCATGGAGCTGGTAGGGGAAGTCTTCGACAGGTTCGTCGCGCCTGAATATTCGCAGGAGGGCATAGACGAATTCCGCAGGTTCATCGAGCCGGAAACTGTGATCAGAAAAATGGGCGCGAGCGAAGTCAGGCTATGGGGCTGTTATGACAGCGGCCGCATAGCCGGGGTCATCGCGGTGAAAAGCTTTGCCGTAGACCTGCTGCGGGGGCCGTACTGGAACGGGAGCCATATAAACCTGCTGTTCGTTAAAGAGAATTGCCACAGGCAGGGGATAGCAAAGAAGCTTTTTGAGGTCGCGAAGCAGGCTTGCGACAAAACGCGTGAGATAACCGTCTACTCTTCGCCATACGCTTTGGAGGTATACAAACGTCTGGGCTTTGTGACGACAGGCGGCGAGATGACGGTGAACGGCATACGCTTCACACCCATGAAGTATACCAAATGAATACTAAACATATCCCAAACGCGCTGTCCGTCTTGCGGATGGTACTGTCACTCTGCCTTTTCCTGTTTCTCGGCAGCCGGACCGTATTCTTTATCATATTCCTGTTATGCGGCCTTACCGACCTGCTCGACGGCATAATAGCGAGGAGGACGCACTCTCAGAGCCCACTCGGGGCAAGGCTCGATTCTTTCGGTGACCTGTTGTTCTTCCTGACCGTGCTTGCCTGCGTGGTGATGTGGGCGGGGGAGGAAACGCTTCTGCTGCTGCCGTACATCGCGGCAATAGTGATTGTCCGTTTTATCAATATGGCGATAGCGGCAATGCGGTTTCACAAGTTCGCAATAATACATACATACGCGAACAAGGCAACCGGACTGCTCGTGTTTATTGCTTTCGGAGTATATATACTCACCAGTTCTATATTTGCATTCGTGCCTGTATGCGTTGCTGCAGCGCTGTCGGCTCTCGAAGAGACGCTGATACTGATAACTTCAAAAGAGCTTGACCTTGACAGGAAGAGCATATTTATAAATCACATCAGGTAAAACCCTGAGGCTGATAAATTCAAAATAAATATTTGTGAAACAGATATATTTATTAGATAATACCTTGACAGGCATAGTACTATGTGTTACAGTCATATTAATTAATATACCAAACTTTGGGGTATATATGGAGGTGAAAACATGGATGTAAGCAGCGACCTGATACGCGGCCATATCGACACTATAGTGCTGTCGTTGCTGCGGCCGCGCGACCGCTACGGGTACGAGATATGCAAACTCGTCAAAGAGAAGAGCGGCGGGGAATACGAACTGAAAGAGCCTTCGATGTACAGCACTATACGAAGGCTCGAAGCGCAGAAGCTTATAGAGGCGTACTGGGGAGACGAGACACAGGGCGCGAGGAGAAAGTATTACCGGATAACTCCCGGCGGAATAGGGTTGCTTGAGCAAAACCTTAAAAACTGGGAGTTCGCGAAAAGGATAATAGACCGGTTGCTGGAGGTGGAATCATGGGCGTCATAAACGATTATTTGAACGGGATAAAGA
>CAZDZY010000143.1:963-5830 GCA_964510055.1 uncultured Christensenellaceae bacterium | reverse complement strand
TAAGCCTTTTAATCCCCCCAGTAAAACTGGGGGTTATTTGTGCTAAAGCCTAAACTAAAGCCCGAAGGTATCAAGCCTTCGGGCTTTTTTGATTCTATCCGTCAGGTTATGTCGATGTAGAAAAAGTGCCCGCTCCTTGAGCCTACGACTATAGTGTTGTTAAAAACGGCGGGCGTCGCTTCAAAGCTGTTAGGCTCATTCCCTCCGAACAGCGAACTTACATTGACCGAATCCGCGACCGCGGCTCCGTTTTCAGTCGCGCCGTCGACGCGTATAAGCTTGACCGTGCCTTTATAAAGGCACTGAACGATATATCCCTTTCCGTCCGCAGAATATACGGCTGCCGGAGACGAAGGCGTCCAGCCGGAGTTGTCATGGTTGTCCGCATACAGGTCTATCTGCCAAACGATATGGCCGTCGTTTTTATCGAGCGCCACCATCAATGCGGTCTTCGTATTGTCCTCGAGCACCGCGTTGGAGACTGTAAATATAATGAGGCCTTCCATAGTAGTGCCCTCTTTGCCTAATATGGGGGAGGCAAGTATGCCGCCGTCAATGCTGCCGTCTATGGGGGTATTAACGTTAAAGGGCGTCGTCCAGAGTATCTTGCCGGTAAGACCGTCTATCTTGCGCGCGTAGCAGGTGCCTTTGCTGCTGCTTGCGTTGACGACCGTGTCGTCAAATTCGCAGCCGGTGTAAAGATAGAAATTCTGCTTTGCCTTGTCTTCCTCAAGCAGCATGGAGACGTCGCTGTCGTTCTCAAGGTCGTTGGCGTAAACGAGTTTCATGGTATTAAGGTCGACGCACTGCAGCATCCCTACGTTATCTGTGAACAGCAGATAATTGCGCCAGCCCACCGGAGAATTCTCCATGCCCCATACGCCCGATCCGCCAAGCGCTTTTTTGTTTCTCGTAGTCGTATACGTATATTTTACTATAGGTTCCGGGTCCATTTTTACAGTACCGGCCTCCGGGTCGTATACCGTATTCAGCTTTACCGTGTACAGCACGCCGTTCTCTCCCGGCTCTATAAGAGTATCCGAAGCGGCGTCGATAAGCGGGCTCGCGTCGTATGCCTGCCAGCCCTTGCGATACGCTTTCGGGTCTCTTGTAGTGGCGCCGAATTTATAGAGCAGCTTTCCGTCAATAAGGCTGTAAGCCCTCACATACATATCGTTGCACGCTGTCATGCTGCCCGCCGAGTTGAGCCCCTGTCCCACATAGATTATAGGATACCCGCGCGGGTCAAGGCTTGCGGTGCCTTTGGTGGGCGCTCCTATCTTTATTGGGTCGCGCGTTTTTGCGCCCGTCGAGAGTTCCATGAAATATATCCTTCCGTCTACGGAAGGCATAATGACCTCTGTGAATCCCTGCTTGCTCTTAAAATCGCTGTACAGCGAAGTCATCTTCTCCCTCGTTTTGTCGGGCCACATCACAATAAGCGGCTGTCCGGTACAAGCCGAGCCGCTCCATTTACCTATGGAACTGGTCGTCTTTTTGATCTGGAGCAGTTTCAGCTTCCCGTTGGTTATATTCGCAGTGCCGTAACTGGATGCCGTATCGCGGTAGTTATTGCCGCGGTATGTCGTGATGCCCTGCAATACGCTGTAGTCCCCGCCGGAGCTGAACGATACGGGGTCAGGGCGCGTATAGCTGTCTTTCTCTTCGTTATCATCGTAAACGTGCGTCTCAAACCCGAACTTGGCAGGGTCGGTCTCCCCTTCTGCAGCCTTTGGCGCAAGGTCGGCAGCCAAAGTCGGAAGAGGCGTCGGCGTAGGGCTCGGCGTGGGCGCCGGGGTTTCGGTCGGCTTCGGCGCTGCGCTCGTTCCCGGAGGCGTCAGCACTACCATCGCACTTGGGCTTTCCTTGCTTCCCGGCTGATCGGCAGCCGCCTGAACGATGAAGAATATCCCTGCTCCCAACGCTACTATAAGCGCGCCTATTATAACATAAAATCTTGCATGCGCCTTGCGCCTGTATGTGCGCCTTCTTGCGTAAGATCTTTTTTGCATTTTAAATAACCCCAATCAGTAAAATTACCACCTAAATATAATTACTTTTATGTTACGTTTCTATGTCAAATCATGGTCAAGATCAACCTGTTTGATAAGGATATCACATTTCAAAAGAAAATGCTATATTAAGATTAGAAACTGCCAGCTGCATCCAGTTTTACTTCAGCGCCTCGGCCGTATTCGCCGCGAACAACGCGGCGCACGCGATAAAGAACAGTATCATGCCCGGGTTAAGATACGCGGCGGCAGGCCATTTTTCCAGTTTACATGCGCCTTCCGCAAACCATATGCGCTTTTTATTAGCGATAAACAGCGCTAAGCCCGCAACAGCCATCCCCATCACCGCCGCTGCGTAGATCTGCGCTGCGGCATTGCTTTTCATCACCAGCAGGCTCGCTATCACGCCGGCTATATTGATAAACATGTGCAGGGCTATCGTGTAGGATATTTTTGCCGTCCTAATATATATGTAACCGAAAGACGCTCCCAGCCCGAATGCATAAAAGAATTGCGAAAGATTGCCGTGTACCAGCCCGAAGATGAGCCCCGAAGTTATAACTGCCGCCCTGTCTCCGTACCGGAGCATCCTTCCTATAAGCAGCCTGCGGAAAAAAAGCTCCTCTATGACCGGAGCGGCGATGCCCACAAAAAGCAGATTGGCAAGTATATCCGATCCGCTCACCATCTCGACGACGGTATTATGCATCTCTTTGCCTGTTATGCCTTCTATTATGCTTGTTACTATTGACGCGTTCAGGCTCCCTGCGTACATTATCGCGTAACATATCAGCAATATTATGATCAATTTCCCTGCCGGCAGGCTTTTCTTTATAAGCCCGGTCTTAGGTACAAGCCTTAAAAGGAAATAGGCAGCCGCCATGGCAATGTACTGCGGTACCAGCGTGAGCGAATACCTGGCCCATGAACCCCCCTCTTTAAGCGCCCCGGGGAACAACATACCCGCAAACATTTGCAGAAGCACCGCAAGAGCGATCATAATAAATACGGAATACCCGATTATTGTAAGGTTGCCTCTTTCGCTCCCCGCCTCTTTCATAACGCCTCCTTTAACATTTCCCCTGCTAAAAGTTAAAGCGGATGTCTCCACCCGCTTTTTACGCTATATCTTCTTTACGCTGAATACCGCGGTCTCTCCGTTTATGTCCCATTCCTTCTGATATCCGGAAGGAGAATGTGTAATCCCGTCTGCAAGCACGTCGCGCTTTATCTCGGCGGCATTCCTGTCCATGACCGCGCAGAGCTTATCGTTGCCCGAAATACTCAATGTTATATGGTCCATTACCTCGAATCCCGCTTCCTTGCGCATCGTCTGTATCTTGCTTATCATCTCGCGCACAAAACCCTCTTCTATGAGCTCTTCCGTGAGCGTCGTTTCGAGTATCACGCCTATGCCGCCATAGCTCTCGACGTCGTAACCTTCCCTGTGCGTCGGCTCTATCAGCATATCCTCTTCAGCGAGCTCAATAATATCGTTCCCGATACTGAACTTATATACTCCGTCGGCTTTAAGCGTGTTCACTATCCGTATACCGTCCGCTTCAGCGAGGTGTGTCCGTATCGCGTTTAATAACTTGCCGTATTTTGGCCCAACGGTCTTGAGCTGGGGCTTTATATTATACGATATGAACTTCGACAGGTCCGCGCCGAATTCAACGTTCTTTATATTAAGCTCGCCTTCTATAAGCTCGATATACATTTTTCCCAGCGAATCGACGCCCGAAACGTACATGGCGCCTATAGGCTGCCGGTTCTTTATTCCCGCTGTGTTTCTCGCTGCGCGGCCCAGCACGACTATATCGAGCACCTTGCCCATGCTGTCCTCGAGCGCCGTATCTATGAGCGATACATCCGCTTTCGGGTATTCGCACAGGTGCACGCTCTCGGGCGCTTCTCTATCCACGCTTCTGACCAGGTTCTGATAAATAGTCTCCGTAACGAACGGTACGAACGGAGCGGCCAGCCCGCAGAAAGTACTGAGTACGGTATAAAGCGTCAGAAAAGCATCTGCCTTATCCTGCTCCATGCCGGATGCCCAGAAACGCTCCCGGCAGCGGCGCACGTACCAGTTTGAGAGGTCGTCGACGAACTTATCAAGTTCCCTCGCGGGCTCGGTCAGCCTGTACTCGTCGAGGTGCTTTGTGACGTTTATTATAAGCGTGTTCAGCCTCGAGAGTATCCATTTATCCATAACGTTATTATACGAAAGGGTATGCCTGGTCGGGTCGAAACCGTCGATGTCGGCGTAAAGTATATAGAACGCGTATGTGTTCCAAAGCGTTCCCATGAACTTACGCTGCGCTTCCGACACGGCTTCTTCGCCGAAACGGCTCGGAAGCCACGGCATGCTGCCGACATAGAAATACCAGCGCACTGCGTCCGCGCCCTGTTTATCGAGGACGTCCCACGGGTCTACGACGTTGCCCTTATGCTTGCTCATCTTCTGCCCGTCTTTATCCTGCACATGCCCCAATACTATACAGTTTTCGAACGAATTCGTACCGAATACGGCCGTGCTTATGGCGAGCAGCGTATAGAACCATCCTCTCGTCTGGTCGACGGCCTCGCTTATAAAGTTCGCCGGGAAGCGCTTTTCGAACGTCTCTTTGTTTTCAAACGGATAATGCCACTGGGCAAAAGGCATAGATCCGGAATCGTACCAGCAGTCGATGACTTCGCTTACGCGTTTCATATCTGCGCCGCATTTCTCGCACTTTAAGCTTATACGGTCTATAAACGGTTTATGAAGCTCTATATCCTCCGGCACGTTGCTTCCCTTTTCGCGAAGCTCGCCGATAGAGCCCACGACGGTAAAGTGCCCGCAGCCGCATTCC
>CAZDZY010000143.1:0-953 GCA_964510055.1 uncultured Christensenellaceae bacterium | reverse complement strand
GAGGAAGTTTCCCATGCGTCCTTCCTTTATATTTTCGGGAAGCCAGCCGATAGCCCTGTTGTTTTTTATAAGAAGTTCTTTGACCGCGGTCATCTTTATGAACCATGTCGTACGTGCGTAATACAGCAGCGGAGTGTCGCACCTCCAGCAATACGGGTAGCTGTGCTCGTAATCCTTCACGGCGTACAGCAGGCCCCTGTTCTTCAGGTCCTCCATTATTCTTTTGTCTGCATCTTTTACGAACACCCCCGCCCAGGGCGTTGCGCTTTTAAATTTACCCTGCTCGTCGACCATCTGCACGAAAGGCAGGCCGTATTTTGTGCCCACGCGCGCGTCGTCTTCGCCGAACGCGGGAGCTATGTGGACTATTCCCGACCCGTCGGTAAGCGTAACATAATCGTCGGCGGTTATATACCACGCCTTTCCCTCGACGCCGAAATCATACAGAGGCTCGTATTCCTTATACTCAAGCTGCTTTCCGGTATACTCTTCCGTTATCCGCGCCTCTTCACCGAGCACCGCCAAAATGAGCGCCTTGGCCATTATGATGTTTTCGCCTTTGAAGAGCGCTTTGGCGTACGTCTCTTTCGGGTTTACGCAAAGGCCTACGTTCGAAGGCAGCGTCCAGGGCGTCGTCGTCCACGCCATGAAGTATGCGTCTTCGCCTTTTACTTTAAACTTTACGAATATCGACTCTTCCTTTACGTCCTTATACCCCTGGGCAACCTCGTGAGACGACAGCGCCGTGCCGCACCTCGGGCAGTAAGGCACTACCTTATGGCCTTTATATAAAAGCCCTTTTTTGTATATCTCCTTCAGCGACCACCATACCGATTCGATATAGTTATTTTCATACGTTATATAAGGATGTTCCATGTCCACCCAGAATCCGACGCGCTCCGACATCCTTTCCCATTCGCCCTTATACTTCCAGACGCTCTTTTTGCACTCGG
>CAZDZY010000142.1:0-5946 GCA_964510055.1 uncultured Christensenellaceae bacterium | reverse complement strand
CCCATGCCGTCCTGAGTGAAAGCTATGTCGATCTGCTGGCCGCTGCCTATCATCTGCGCGGCGGCTTCCTTTGCCTTTGTCTCATCCCAGAATCCGCTTGCTTGAGATATGACTTTTATATCAGGGTAGTTTTTAAGGACGTCATCGCGTGCTGTCAGGCGGTCTACGTTGCCCGGATGGCCTTCGAGCCCGTATACGTCAATAGCATTTCCGGAGGGGCACAGCTTGGCGATAGCCTCAACGTTCTTCTTGTTCCAGTCGTACTGGTTCTGCTCAACGCAGACGATTCCGGGGGCGGTGCAGGTGGCGTCGAAACTCACCACGAGTATTCCCGCATCCTGGGCTTCTTTGATAACGCCGTTCAAAGCATCCGACGAGTTCGGGTTGAGCATGATTATATCTACCTTACTCGAAATGAAATCGCGGATTATGTTCGCCTGTTCCGTGGCGTCACCGTTCGTCACGTTGTTCTGGATGATGTAATCCTTGATCTTCCCAGAGGACTTGTACTCATCGCCGACGGTTTTCAGAGCGTCGATCATTATGTTCCTCCAGACCGTACCGGATGAACCAGTCGAGATGCCGACTACAGGCGCCTCTTTTACAGTTGGCTCAGATACAGCCGCTGAAGGCTGTGTTTCCTGAGATGGAGCCGTGGTAGGCTGCGTTGTTGGAGTTCCGCACGCGAACAACGTCAGCGCCATCAGCGCCGCAATCACAATTAACAGTAATTTCTTCATAGATTTTCCTCCCTATATTTTTTATTAAACCTGAAACCTCCCGCCCGACCTACACCTTAACCGATGAGGCTTGTTCGTTTAGTTTCCCGGTTCAAACTTATCTCTGCCCGAACCTTCAGTTCAGAGCCATTCTTCTCTCATCAACAGCACGGCTCCTGCAAGCACTATGGAATCTCCGAGCCGGCATTTTTCAATCCTGTACCTTCCTTCGCTGCTTATAAAGATATATCTGCGCGTTCTTTCCCTTATCGGCTGTATGAGCACGTCCCCGAGGTTCGATACGCCGCCGCCTATCGCTATACACTCCGGGTTGAAAAGGCTCAATATGTTGGAAAGCGCTATGCTTATTGAATCGGCAATCCTGTTTATTTCGCCGGCCGCGAAACTGTCTCCCGACTCAGCTGCATGCCCCAGCATCGCGCATGTGATCTTCCCGCCCCCGCTGAGCCCGTGGATCTCCGAGTTGGCCGGCACGTATCCTTCCCTGTTGAGCCTTTGCTCTATCGACCACCCGGAACACAGGAGCTCCAGCCTTTGCGCCGCGCCAGCACTGCCCGCCGTCCAATCGGGGACGTAAGTTTGCCCTATCTCACCGGCACCGTAGCCCTGGCCGTCGTAAAGCTTTCCGTTAGCGACGAGGCCTCCCCCGAGGCCGCTTCCTATATTCATATAGCAGAACTGCTTTGTGCCGCGCCCGCAGCCTAAGTTATATTCGCCCCAGCAGGCTGCGTTAGAATCGTTGGCGACTATAACCGGCAGTTTGAAGTTCCTCGAAAACCAGTCTCTTATCTTGAACTTGTCCCAGCCTTTGACCTGCACCGAAACGAGGACTTTGCCAGTCGCGGTCTCTATTGGGCCACCGAAGCCGACTCCTATACCGCAGATCTTCCCGCTGTATTCGCCCGCTTTGATAATGACGGCAGGCACGTTCGTTTTGAACCATCGCAGTATGCCGTCGACCCCGCTTTTCAGGTCGACCCTACCCTGCTGTATATACAGTAGCTTTCCGCTTAAATCCCCTATAGCCAGCTGTAGCTTTGTACCGCCTATCTCGACGCCGAGTATATAGCTGTTCATGGAGCCCGCCTCTTTTGCTGCTTATTTCAGTACTGTTTACCGAAGCGCCTTTTTTCACCATTAACTGTCTGATGGCCTGATACTTCGTATTTATCCGTTTTCAGGCGTTATTTAATAAGCGTACCGGCAATCCTTACACCTGATACTTTTTTTGGAAACGCTTAATACACTTGTCTTCTACCAAACTTCCAGCCCCAAAAGCCTCTCTTCTTTTGAGGGCCGCCTAAACTTTGCGCTTCTCCCAAAACGCTGTATTCATATTTATCTTACTACCGCCTGCCCCTGTTTTATCAGGATAGCTTTTTAACGGTAAAGTAATTCGAAGTATTGTGCAGTATGTTTATCATCGCCCCGAGAACGGATGACTTGTAGCCTATCTCGGAGACCTGCAGGTTGGGCTCTGCCGGGAGCCTGCCCTTAATCCTTTCTTTTACGCAGTCTATGAAGAGATCGGCCGCTTTCGATACCCCTCCGCCCAGCACTATTACGCTCGGATCGAACATGGCCTGAGCCGCTATTACGGCCATAGCGAGGTAATCGCATAGAATATCCACTATCGGCTTCGCCCACGCTTCGCCGCCGCGCAGCGCATTAAACACGTATTCACCGTTGATATGCTCCAGTTCGTCAGGAGGCATTTTGCCTTCCATCACCTGCTTCGCCTGTTTGGAAAGGCCCACGCCCGCCACGAAGTGCTCAAGCGAGGTAAATCCCACATACTCTTTACCGAGGTCTTCCCTGCCGGGCACAAGATAGCGTATCTCGCCCGCAGCCTCGTGCGCCCCGCGGAACAGCGTTCCGCCAAGCACCAGACCCATGCCTACACCGGTGCCTACCCGCAAAAAAGCAAGATCTGCATAGTTGCGGCCGAAGCCGAACCACGATTCGCCAAGCGCCGATAAGTTGACGTCCCTCTCGATGGTGACGGGGAGGTCGAAATCAGACTGGAGCTTATGTTTCAGCGGGTAATTCCTCCAGTTGAGACTGGGCGCCCATTGGACTATGCCTTCTATGTGCTTCGTGATGCCAGGAACGCCTATGCCCATTCCGCGGATTATGCGTCCCGTCTGCTTCGCGAACCCGAGCAGCTCATTTATGAGCGGAAGTATTAGCGCATATATTTCTTCGCCCGTCTGGTTGTGGTTAAGTATCATGCGGTCAAAAAGTATGTCGCCGCCGAGATCTATGACGGCGCCGTATATCCTGCCGCCGCCGAGGTCGAGGCCTATGGTTATGTTGCCTTTGGCGTTCAGCTCGACTAGCTGATTCCTTTTATTTCCGTTGTTCTTATCATCCTCTTCCTTATATTCCAAAAGGTTCTCGTCAACAAGATCTTCTACTATCCGCATCACGCTGGGAAGGCTTAATTGCAGTTTTTCCGAAATATATGAACGCGTAATAGGGCCGTCTCTTCTAATGAGTTCTAGCACTGCAGTGCAGTTGATATTGCGCATATCCGGGGGCGTAAGCGTTGTATACTTCATACCCAACCTGATCCTCTTCCAGAAATCGTTAATAATTGCTACTAAAAGATTGCTAATGTTACTTAATACTAAATCTTAAAAATTCTTGTTACTTTTGTTAAGTAACCGGTGTGTGCATTGTATAACAGGTGTATATTTTTTGTCAAGAGGATAATTTACTTTTGTTAAGTAAATTAAAACGTTTGTGCCAAATGTTCACCATTAAACCCGCTTGCATTGTATTTTGGCGTAACATATCAGCTTTTAAAATTTGAAACCCGTCTTCATCCAGATTGGACAATGTCATATTGCCCGTTGCCTTCACTGCCCAGTTAGACACATTACACCCCTTCTGTAGAAATATTCAATCGTAAGAATATTTCTTTCTATTGGCATTACAGAAGGCCTAACAGATTGCTAGTTTGCTGGCAGCTTAAACCCCTACTTTTGTGTCTACTGGGATTTCTATAGACTATAAATATCTATATATAGTGCCTATTAACGCAGAAAAACCACCATATATGGTGGTTTTTCGTTCATTTCTTGGTGGAGATAGCGCTTCTAAATCCGAACCCGTACCCCTATCGTCTAAAGCATCTTCCACCTGGCTCAGCGAAAGAGTCTTGGTTCCGTCTTTGTAGTTATATGTCAGCACAACCTTATCGTCATAAAGATAGATGGAATTCACAAAAGCGTCTATCAATTTGCTTCTGAAAGCCGGGTCTTTTATATTGCCCTTTTTAAACCGGCTGATCCAGAAGACTACCTGTTCCCGCGTTAAAAGGGGCTTCTGCATATCTTCCTGTAATATGGATATCTCAAGCTGCTCTTTTGCCGCCTCCAATTCGTCCAATCGCTGCTTGGTAGAAGCCGATATTATTCCCTGCTGAATAGCGTCAAGCATGTTGTCTATGCCCTTTTGTGTATCTTTTAGCTGCTTTTTTAAAGCCGGGAGAGCAACATTTTCGCTCTGCTGAAGCTCCATAACGGCATCTGCCATCCGTTCAATCGTTTCATCGGCAAGCGCATATTTCATCGTATAATCAACAACCAGCGTTTCTATCCAGTCTTTCTGTACGGTTTTCTTGTCGCAGGTTTTAATACGCTTGACATTTGCACATTTGTAGTAAAAGTGGATTTTCCCTGTCTTGCTTGTACCGCTTTCACCTACCATAAACGCACCGCATTTTCCGCAGTAGAGTTTGGTTGTCAGCAGGTATTCGGCCTCAGCCTTTTCCCTTGCAGGCGCTTTCTTATTCTTTTCCATGCGTTCCTGTACGCGCTCGAAAAGCTCTGCCGATATGATCTCAGGAATACCGCCAGGGATGACCGTATCCCTGTAGATGTACTCCCCTATATATCGACGATTTTTTAACATTCTGTGCAGGCTGTTCTTATTAAAGGCATTCCCGTATTGTGTCTTAATTCTTCGCTCATTGAGCGTCTCGCATATTTCCTTGACAGTCGCCCCATCTGCATAGCGTGTGAATATCTCGTGCACAATAGGGGCAGTAACTGTATCAATAATGTAACGTTGTTCACTGTCCGTCGTGTATCCAAGCGGAAGCGTACCGCCGTTATATTTGCATTTAAGCGCATTCTCCTGCATGCCTCTCAATATCTTTTCGGATAGTTCGGCGGAGTAGAATTCGGCATACCCCTCCAGCATTGATTCAAGCAGTATACCTTCCGGCCTGTCGGAAATATTCTCTTTTGCGGATAAAACCTTAACGCCGTTCTTTTTCAGCAACATTTTGTAATAGGCTGAGTCATAACGATTACGGGCAAAACGATCCAACTTCCAAACGATAACGACATCGAAAAGACGCTTCGTACTATCCTTTATCATACGTTGAAAATCTGGCCGGTTATCCGTTTTTGCTGACAGAGCGCGGTCTATGTATGTTCCAATAATGGTAATGCCTTGTCTCTCAGCAAACTCCTTGCATTCACGTATCTGACCTTCTATAGATTCTTCTCGCTGATTATCGGAAGAATATCTTGCATATATCACGCCATTCATTTTTCATCCTCCCCAGCCATTTTAATCAGCATATCCTTGAGCCGTATGTTCAAGGGTGAGCCTTCTTCAAAACAAGCTTCTATAAACTCGCTCCATTCCGCTTTGTTCTGAAGTTTTTCCTTTACCTTTTCCGGCTGGTATTCATAATACTTCCCGTGCGGATTATCGGTACGGCAAAAGATGTAATCGAGGGATACATCGAAATGATTCGCATACCAAAGCAAAATCCTATAAGGCGTTTCCGATTGATCCATCTCATATCGGTTGATGCTGGATTGGTTTGAATCAGCGATCTTCGCAAGCGCGGTCTGTGACAGACCTGTGCTTTGCCGAAGCGCTTTCAACCTTGTCCCGACTGTTTTCATACATTTAGCCTCCCGTCTCATTAAATCCATATTACCCTAATTATGCGTAAAATACAACCCTTAGATAATTGATGATATATAAAAAATATGTACACTATCAGGAACAATTTATATGTTTTGTTGACGTATTTTGTTAGAATGATTAGAATGCAGAGAGGAGAGGCATATGCGAATAAAGTTCTATCATCCCAAACAAAACGAAATCACACCTGTCGAATTCCCTAATTTTGAGTTTCTGCCGCTCTTTTATCTGTTTCCAATCAATTTACTGCGGAAGG
>CAZDZY010000141.1:0-5983 GCA_964510055.1 uncultured Christensenellaceae bacterium | reverse complement strand
ATTCCGGCATATGCAGCCGGATGAAAAAGAGGATATTTTGCAGGATTTCAGGGAGCACTTTGAGATAGGGCTGGCGTCCGGCAAGACCGAAAATGAGATAGCCAACGAACTGGGCGACCCTCGGCAGCTTGCCCGTATGTATTCCGCGGAAAGCGCAGCGGACAGAGCTGCGGAAACGAAAGGCTTTAAGGATACGCTCCGCATGCTGGGCGCGGTGATCAGCTACAAGGTAGGCGGCGGGCTCCTAATATTTACGCTGTATCTCTTTTGTCTCACGGTAACGCTTTCTCTGTTTGGAATAGCCATAGCGCTAATTGCAGGCGGAGCGGGATGCGTTGTGTTCATAGCGCTTGAGCTAGCCAAAGGTTATTGGATGTATGCGTTGCTGGCGGCATGGGGAGCGCTGACGCTTATATGCGGGGGATCCCTCTGGTGGACCTGCACGATAAAGCTATGGAAGGTGTCTATATTGCGCCTGCCGCTGCTCGCAAGGCGCATAACGCGCACCAGCAGGGATGAAGGAGGGCAGCTCGTATGAAAAGAAAAATGAAATTGCTGCTGGCTGATCTATTTATCGGGGCGCTGGCGCTCGTTTACGGATGCCCTCTCTGGTGGATAGGTATGATAAATGTTTGGAAGACGGCACTGCTAAGGCTGCCGCTGCATGCGCAGCGTATCATGCGCACAATAAATCCTCTTAAGAACAGAAAGGTTTTTTGGGGCAAAAATATTGAGTCACCAAAAAGCCGTGAGACTTTTTGGGGCAATAGCAAACGGGAAGGAGAACAACTGATATGAATAAAAAGACTAAACTGCTTTTAGCGGGACTGGTAACAGGTCTTATAGGCATAGCGGTGACGATAGGCATAGCGATAAGCACGGACGCCATAATGTCGCGGGAAGATGAGAAAACATTCCCGATCGATAAACAGTTCAGCTCAATAGCAGCACCGGATATAGAGCAGGACTCGATACGGGTAGTACCCGCGGAACAGAACGGCCCGAAGATATCGGCCTATATAAAGGCATGGCGCCCCGAACACATAGACGTAAGCAGGATGATAAGCGCAGAAGTCAATGACGGCGTCCTTACTATAACAAAGACGCCGTTCCCTGACGATTTCCTCGGCCTGTTTTCTCAGCCTTATGAGCTAAAGATAACGGTCTATGCGCCCGAATCTTATTTTAAAGGAGCAGCAAAATGAAAACGGCAATAATAACCGGAGCGACATCGGGAATAGGCTTTGAGGCGGCTAAAGCGCTGGCTGCAGGGGGCTGGAGCGTAATATGCGTAGGCCGCAGCAAAGAAAACAGCGAAAGCGCAAAAACGCGGTTACTGGAAACTCTCCCGGATGCGGATATCACATTCGTTTACGGTGATCTCGCGCAGCAGAGCGAAGTGAACAGGGTTGCCGACGAAATATCCGTATCGCTCGCCGCGCGGGGAGGCAAGCTCGACGCCCTTATAAGCAACGCGGGCGGGGTGCGCAACTGGTATACTACGACCGAACAGGGATATGAGCTGCAGTTCGCGCTCAACCATCTCGCGGGATTCCTGCTCACTTACAGGCTCCTCCCCCACCTCGTTAAAGCGGGCGGCAGGCTGATATTGACGGGAAGCGGTTCGCATAAGCACACACGCATCCGCTGGAACGACATAATGTTCGAAAAGCGTTACAGCCCGCTGTATGCGTACAAACAGTCCAAACTCGCGAATATGCTTTTCGCGAACGAATTCAACCGCAGGTTTTCAAACTTAGGGGTGAGGGCATATGTGGTGGACCCGGGGCTCGTTAACACGGATATAGGCTCGAAACAAACGGGAGGACTTACGCATCTGGTATGGGAACTGCGCAAGAAAAGCGGCGTCTCTCCTGAAAGGCCGGCGCAAACTTATCAGTATCTTTGCACCCGGCCGGAGCATCCGGAAGGGTTGTATTACCACGATTCGGTTCCGTGTGCGTACAGCAGGCATGCCGATAGTGAAGAATACGCAAAGCGTCTGTTTGAACTGAGCGAACAGCTTTGCGGAATTAAATTTGAAGGGAGCGTAAAACAATGATAACACTTATAACCGGCGCAGCCGGCGGTCTCGGGCGGGCGATGGCTTGCGAATGCGCACGCAGGGGTTACGATCTGTTTTTGACCGATCTAAACGAAACCCAGCTTGACGGCATCCGTATCGGGGTCGTCCGCAGATACGGCGTTAAAGTATACATAAAGGCCTGCGATCTAACGGACCCCGTATCGGTCGATGCAATATTTTCGCATCTTGATGTTCTGGGCATTAATCCTGATATGCTGCTGAATATAGCGGGCCTTGATTTTGAGGGCAGCTTTGCGGGGCGCGACAGCAAACGCATCGACAGCATAGTGCAGCTTAATGTTGCCGCGACGCTTAAAGTAACGCATTCGCTGCTGGAAAGAAGAGTTGAAAGAAAGCCTTTGTATATCGTCAACGTTTCCAGCCTGGCGTCTATCTACCCGATACCGCTCAAGGCAACGTACGCGGCTTCGAAGAGATTTCTCCTCGACTTTTCCATAGCTCTCGGTCAGGAACTAAAAGGAGACAACGTACGCGTATTGGCGCTGTGCCCCGGCGGCCTCGCCACTACAAAAGAAGCGTTGGCGGGAATATCTTCACAGGGGTTTTGGGGAAACGCTACCACTAACCGTCTTGAAACGGTAGCCCGCAGGACCATCTCACGCGTGCTTTCAGGCAGGCGGGTCTATATACCGGGCGCGTTGAATCGAGTATTCAGCATCGCGGGGCGGCTCGTGCCGGCGACGTGGATAGCGAAGCTGCTTTACGGAAGATGGAACACAGCGCAGAGCAAGTGGCTGGAGAACAAAGCATAAAGGGAGGTTTACCTCCCTTTTTCATTGATCAGATCTAAAAACCTTTGTACGACCGCTTTGCTATCCGTTTCATTCTGGTCAAATAACTCCACCCTGAAATGTTTTATCCCCATCTTCAGCAGTTTTGGAACATCCGTTTCAACATACCTGCTGTTCATAATATAATTATTGCAGCTGCCGTCAGTCGCTATCGGGAACCTGCCCCCTTCGAGGTCTTCGAGACAAAAGCTGCCCCTCCTGCACAGCCCGCAGTTTTTCTTTGCCGATATGACACAGTGCTGCATTACCATAAGTTCATGCCGGGCAGAAACGATTGCTTCCAATACGGGCGCTTGTCCGTTAGCTCTTTCATATCCTTTTATCAACGCCTCGATCTGCCCTGTATCCAATTCGGGAGACAATGCTATACGTTTTGCGCCGTGCCCCGCAAAATACGCAGCCGTATATGAGTTGAGAACGTTGAGCGTATGATCAAGTACCATATCGTTTTTGCCGCGATATGAATAAACGCCGCCGTTGTCGGTGACGAGCAGCCGTTCGCCCGAATACGGCTCGTTTACTTTTGCTGATCTGCCCGTCTTAAGCCTTAAATTTTTATATTTATTTTTATTGTCAAAGTACAGCTTTTTATCGCCCGTGTATATATCGCCTATGGGCATATCCTTTACAACCTCAAATTGTTTCGGTGTTCTTATCAGGGCATGCAATATGGGCGAACTTTGCTCGTCGTTATTCTGCGCAGGGATGTGGCTGTATTCGAGTATTCTTCGAGGCCTCAGAGCCGTTCGCGCTTCAGTAAGTCTGCGCGCCGCTTCGCGCCGGAGCGCGTTAAGGCTGCTTTTAGCGATGAAAATATCCCCGCCGCCGTCTATAGTGAAGGCGCCGAATATATACGGCGTATCGCCGAGCTTGCCCATGCTTTCCCTGATATCCGCTTCCGATGTCGGGCTTGTCCTGCTTCGCTGCACGGTTTCCCCTTCCGCCGTTATGCTATGCCCTTCCGAGTCAGCGGCTTCAAGGCTAAGCGGCTCCCCCGCTATTGCTGTAATATGTCCGCTGATAACGACTTTTCTTTGCCCCGCATAGCTCTGAAGCTCATCAAACAGCTTGATATCGCTCGTTTTTACTACCGTCTCCCCCGCTTCCGCGCCGACTTTTTTGTCGAGTTCTATAACATCACCTTGATCCGCGCTGGAAACGAGCCTGCCGTTTTTGTATATCTTATTACATATAAATCCCGTGTCGCTTTGCTCAAATTTTATGCCGTCGCCCTGATTCAGCTGGCCGCTAAGGCTTATCCTTATCCTGTCTGCGCCTATTGATTGCACCCGCCCTATCGGCACTCCCCTGTGGTTAGGGCGAAGAGTCCCCATAAGTTCTTTCCCGCTATTGCCGAAAAGATGGCCTTTTGAGAAGCCGCGGTTAAATAGTCTGCCAAGCTTTTCTATATCGTCCTCATTTACCGATAACGGCTCGCCTTTTCCGTAGTTTTCAAGCAGCTTTGCGTATATCTTTGTGACGTGCCCCACATATTCGGGAGGCTTCATCCTGCCCTCGATCTTAAAACAGCTTATGCCCGCTTCGAGCAGTTTCTGTATATCTTCAAACAGCGCTATATCTTTTGTGCTGAGCAGATACTCCCCGTCCTGCTTTTGATATTCATCACCGCGCAGGAGCTTGTAGCGCATGCGGCAGCTTTGGGCGCATGCGCCTCTGTTGCCGCTCCTGCCTTTCGTCATAGCGCTCACAAGGCACTGTCCGGAATAGCTGATACAGAGCGCCCCGTGTATGAAAACTTCTTTTTCTATGCCGCACGTAAGGTTTTTGATCTGCCCGATATCCATCTCACGGGCAAGTATCGCCCTTGCGGCTCCGAGTTCCCAAACAAAATACAGGCTTTCGTCGTTATGGTTGTGCATCTGCGTGCTCGCGTGTATCTCGATATCCGGAAAACAGCTGCGGGCAAGCGTTATCATTCCAACATCCTGCATTATGATCGCATCCGCCCCAAGGCTGTATACAACCTTTATATGCTCCAAAACATCCTTTATTTCGTTTTCATATATAAGCGTGTTTACTGTTATATAGACTTTTACGCCATAAGTATGGGCGTAATCTATCGCCTGTTTCATTTCGTCGTAAGTGAAATTGGCGGCAAACGCGCGCGCCCCGAAGCTCTTGCCGCCCATATAAACCGCTCCGGCGCCGTTCTGAACTGCCTGGTATACAGACAATAAATTTCCCGCAGGAGAAAGAAGCTCTGGCTTTTTCATGCCTAATAGTATACCCAAAGCATACATGCGTTGGCAAGTATCTCTCAGGCCTCTGAAAAGCCCAACTACTGCGTTGCTTTTCCGCTTGCTCCTCGAAGTAGCGCTGCTACATCACCGTCGCAATGCTCAAAGCGCCTTGTATTTGGGACTCTTCAGCGTCCTTCGTTTTGCATATTAAATTTGTTTTGATGGCTTGAGTGTAATTAAGCTGAAACCAGGCACTCCGGTCTCTAATAAGGAATTAAAAAGCCGTAAGACTTTTTGGGTTTATTTATTCCTTTTCAAAGTGTTGGTTCGAGCCGGGCGTCGGCGGAAAAGAGTCGCCTTTATCTATAGTGACGCCGCTCCGCACTACCTGCCCCCCTGAATTGACTATCTTATAATTTCCGCCTTCCGGCGCTTTCTGCCCCGATTTGAATTTATCCATTTTAGCCGCCCTTTCATGTTATGTTTCATCTGTATTTTTTACTGATTGCGGGTATTTATTATAACGTTTTTTCTAATCGCTATTAAGCGCCTGCCAAAACGATACGACGATCCATGCTGCCATACATAACCTGCATGCGCTAAGCAGCGCATAATAAATATTTAAAATCACAAGATCGGATCTCCTTATAATTATCACTATTAAAAGGAGAACGTCTTTATTACGTTGCGCATTTTATAAAATTATAGGATTTATGAAAACGTTTGATTCTTAAAGTGTTGTCATTTTTACCGCCGTATGATAAAATAACGTTCGCGTCAATTGAATAATTTTATGGAGAGATGGCTGAGCTGGTCTAAGGCGCACGATTGGAAATCGTGTGTAGGCTAACACCTACCGAGAGTTCGAATCTCTCTCTCTCCGC
>CAZDZY010000140.1:0-6006 GCA_964510055.1 uncultured Christensenellaceae bacterium | reverse complement strand
CTCGGCAACCAGAACTCTGAAACGCAGGTGGATACTTCCGCCCTTAACGAGTGGGATTTTTACCCGTCGGATTACGTGCGCTTAACGCCGGTGTATAAGCAGCATAAACTGAACAAATATATAGATACCATGCTCAAGAATTTCGGCTACTTCGAAGACCCTGCCAATTATAATACCGCGTCGCCGCGCGTCATCTACGCGTACTTGACGGCCACCCACGTGCCGTTCGTGTTCGACGAATACGGCGGAGTGCTGCCCTACAACCAAAGGCTCAACTGGGAAAACACAAACGTTTACCTCAACCAGTACATTTTTATAACGAAGCGGCTGATGCAGAGTATCGATTCCATAATCGGGAACGACCCTGGTTCCATCATTGTGATAATGTCGGACCACGGCATACGCTATCATTCCGACTGCACCTTAAAGCATACCTTTTACATAACAGATAAGGATTCCTGCCGCGTCATGAACGCGGTCTATATAAAGGGACAAAGCCACACCATAGAAGGGCTTTCGGCTATAAATACGTGGCGTTTTATTTTGAGCCTGTACGGCGTGCAGGACTATCCGCCGATTGCGGATCCCATAACGTCCGCATCGCCGGACAGCCTTAAAGGTATTATTTCCAAGCCGCGCTGAAATGGTATCATCCGCCAGGAACTAAAGGGCGGTGTAACGATCATAAAATAACTTTTTACAAAATTAATTCGGAGGTGCGATATGAAAAAGGTTTTACGTAATACAGGGGTCTTTATAGTATATTTCCTGCTTACGACTGTAATGCTTTCAACTACGGCTCACGCCTACCTCGATCCCGCTTTAACGTCGTACATAATACAGATAGTTGCGGGCGTATTCATTGCGGCCGGCGTTGCGGTGGGTATATTCTGGAAAAGGATAAGGATATTTTTCAAGAACAGGAAGATGAAACGCCTCGAAAAGTCGCTGACTAAAAAGGCGGAAAAGAGCGGCAGATAACCGCGCGTCATTTGCCGGGGCCTCTTAAGGGTAACAGATGAAAAGCAGGTCTTTCTTGATCGCGGGCGGCACAAGCGGCATCGGCCTTGCGTTGGCGTATCGCCTTGCGGAAATGAATAACACGGTCTATATCTTAGGCCGTCACGATCCTGCCGCCGCTGACGGCAGGATCAAATTTATACGCATGAACCTCCTTCACCCCGATTTCGGCGCACTCGACGATCTCGATATAAACGGACTTATAATTTCCGCGGGTTTCGGAAGGCTCGCGTATTTTGAAGACATCACGTTGCCTGAGATCAAAAATTCTTTCCGGGTAAATACGCTGGCCGTATTGGAATTAATAAAGAAATACTATGAAGCGCTGAGCGGACAGGAGCCCTTCCCCTGCGCGGTGATAAGCAGCATAACGGGCGCAATATCTTCGCCTCTATACGCGCTTTATTCTTCCACGAAAGCGGCGGTCTTCCGTTTTATCGAGAGTCTCAACGTTGAGCTGGAGCATAAAGGTACTGTCAACAGGATATTGAACGTGGCCCCGGGGAGGATAAAAGGCACGCGGTTCCACGACAAGGAGAACGATCTTAATTTACTTTGGGACTTAGCGGACCGGATAATACAAAGGATGTACTGCCATGACACGCTGTATATCCCGGATTACGGCAATGTTTATAAAAGCGTCATCGAGAGATACCGCTCGGACTCCGAACAGTTCGGGCGTGAAAGCCTGCAATACAAGCTCGAAAACAGCGTATTGGCGGAGCGCGCGCAGGTTAAAAAAGGATACCTGTCGGGCACTTTTTATCCGTTCGATGCCGGCCGCGCGGATATACTTCGCCGGGCAAGCGGGCATTGCGATTATTTGGTTGCCGGAGTGTATGCGCCGCCTGCAGAGGCTGCTGCCGTGCCGCTCGAAGAAACATTGGAAATAGTGAGGAGCATCCGCTACGTCGATGAGGCGTTTGCGTGCCCCGAAGACGACGCCGGCGCGTACGATACAGTAAAATATGATTATCTGTTCGTTGAACCCGACCGTACAGACGCCGGACTTATCAAGCGCTGTGAAGAGTACTTTAAGGGCAGGGATGTACAGATCATCCGCTTATAGCATGCGCAGGGTGTGCACTGACACCTCATCCGGCGCTACGTACCACCTACCTCTGTTCACAATGGCCGCCTGTCTGCGCTGCCGCTTGTCATGCCCGCTTGTTCGCAGAGTCTCCAGCTCACTTCATCCCCCTCTGTTCGCAATAGTCGCCTGACCTCACTGCCGTTTGTCATGCTCCTTTGCTCTAAAGAGCCTCCGACTCGCTTCATCGCCCACTGGGCGCGCTCGTCTCCGGCTCCACTGGCGGCGTTCGCTTTTGGCTCCCCTCGAGGGGAAGGCAAGATAAAATACAAAAAGGCACGCTTTGTTACAACGTGCCAAAGGCTTCCCGGTTTTTATTTCTTATTCAGATCCTGTTTTATCTGCGTCGTGCTTATCTCCGGCGTACGAGGCAGGTAGACTACCTCTACGCCCTCGTCTTTGAGGAAGTCGAATTTGCCTTCCCAGTCGTCGCCCATCACGAACGTATCGACATGGTAATCATGGATGTCAGTTTTCTTCTGCTCCCAGCACGTTTCGGGTATCACAAGATCGACGTACCTTATAGATTCCAGAAGCCACTTGCGCTGCTCATACGAGAAATAGCACTTCTTCTGTTTCTGCTCCCAGTTGAATTCGTCGGTAGACAGCACAACTATCAGGTAATCACCCAGCTCCTTCGCCCGGCGCAGCAGGTTGATATGCCCGTAATGAAGCAGGTCGTACGTCCCGTATGTTATAACTCTTATCATGGAAGCATTCCTCGCTTTTCTCAGTATTTTATCCTCGTACAGTATGTTAAGATACGGCATCTGCAGCTCGGATGTCGTCTTGCAGGCCATCAGCCCGGAAGCCCGCTTTGTTGTTGCGGCTGTGCCCGCTAGTGCACGTTACTACGAGGCCGCCTATGCCCGCAAGACTTTCGAACGTTTGCGGGAAGCAGCCCGCGCGGCACCCGAGCCTCGTTATCTCCACCATGCCTCTTGTCATCAAAGCGGCTTTCATGTTACCGCCGAGGCCGATCACTTTCGCTATGCCTGCGGCAAGCGCGATGACGTTCTTCAACGCGCCGCATATTACTATTCCTCCGTTGCAGGTGACAAATTTCCTTTTGTTTCAGCGTTATCCGCCATTAAATAGAATATTCCATAGCGTCCATAAAGTAAAGTATATATTTACTTTATCTCAAAACTTTGTTATGCCCCGGCAATCTTCATACACGTCAATTAAATGTAAACTCAGCCAACGCTTTGATTGCGTATGCCGGTATGTTGTGATAAAATAATTTTTAATTGTGATATTATATAACCTTTTATTAAGGGGCCCGGGAGCAGAGCCGGGAAGATTTTGGGGTTAAGCATATGGAATTTATTAATACGATCATCGGCGTTCCTCTCGGGTTTATTATGTGGCTGTGTTTTACTCTGGTCAAAAACTATGGTATCGCCATATTACTGTTTACTTTGGTAACTAAGGCGCTTATGTTCCCGCTGAGCGTTTGGGTGCAGAAAAACTCGATAAAGATGATAAAACTCAAGCCGAGGCTAAACGAGATAGCGGCTGCGTTCGCGGGGAACAGGGATACGGTAACGGAAAAGCAGTTCGCGCTGTATAAACAGGAAAATTACAAGCCTCTGGCGGGTATAATCCCCCTTCTGATACAGATACCTATCATACTCGGCCTTATAACCGTGGTCTATAACCCGCTTCAGCATCTTCTGCATATCGACAAAAGCGTGATAGACGCCCTCGGCCAAAAGACGATGCAGCTGCTTGGGACAACGGAGCTCGGGGGCGCCGCACACCTTAAGATAATAGAAGCGGTCAATAACCCGGCTTTCTCCGGCGCCTTCTCGGGGCTCAGCGCTCCCGGGGCGGCGGACGCCATAGCGCAGATAAAGGCGCTCGACTTGAACTTCCTGGGAATAAACCTCGCCGCGACGCCCAGCCTCGCGGCATGGGACACGCTGCTGCTCATACCGCTCCTGTCGGGCGCAAGCGCGTTCCTGCTTTCAGCGGCGCAGAATAAGGTAAACGTATTGCAGCGCGAGGCCGGCTGGCTCGGGCGCTGGGGCATGGCAATTTTCCTGACGCTTTTCTCTCTTTATTTTGCTTTCATAGTGCCCGCGGGCGTAGGCCTTTACTGGGTATTCAGCAACATAACAGCCATGCTGCTGATGTTTGTGGTAAACGCGATGTACCCGCCGAAGAAGTATATAGACTACGAGGCGCTGGAAAAAAGCAAGGCTGCGCTGGAACGCAGTAAAGAGATCGCGAAGAGTTCGAGGCCGACGGCCGAGCAGAAAGCCCGGGCGAAAGCGGATTACAAGCGCTTCTTTGCCGACGGCAATACCAAGCAGCTCGTGTTTTATTCTGAAGAGAGCGGTTTCTATAAGTATTTCAAAGACGTTATCGAGGAACTATTGGCTTCTTCGGATATCGTTATACACTATATAACCGGAGATCCCAACGACCAGATATTCTCTATCGCGAAGGAGCAGCCGCGTATACAGCCCTACTATATCGGGGAAGAGCGCTTTATTGTACTCATGATGAAAATGGACGCGGATATGGTGATAATGACGATGCCCGACCTGGGAAATTACCATATCAAGCGCAGCTTTGTCAGGAAAGACGTGGAGTACGTCTACATAGACCACGGCCCCTTAAGCTACACGATGGCAAGGCGCAAAGGCTGCGTGGATAATTTCGATACGGTCTTCTGCATCGGGCCGCACCATGTAGCGGAACTTCGGGAGATGGAAGAGATGTATGGCACGCCGAAAAAGAACCTGATGCAAAGCGGGTACAGCCTTATAGACAACATGATAACGTCGTACAAAAAGCTGGAACAGGCCAGGCGGGACCGCCCGCAGGTGGTGATAGCGCCTTCGTGGCAGGAAGGTAATATACTGGAATCGTGCATCGACCCCATACTGGAGAGCCTGGCAACCATCGACTGCAAAGTAGTCGTTCGGGCGCATCCGCAGTTCATGCGCCACAACAGGGCGCTGATGGACGATATCCTCGCCCGCTACGCGGACCGCGTTGGGGAAAAGCTCGTTTTCGAGACGAACTTCGCCACCACGGAATCCATATTTACGTCCGACGTGCTCATAAGCGACTGGTCGTCGGCGTCCCTGGAATTTGTGTTTACCACCAAGAAGCCGTGCCTGCTGATAGACACGCCCATGAAAGTGATAAACCCCGATTACGACAAATTTAAAAACAAGCCGATCGACATCACATACAGGGATAAGGTAGGCCGGCGGCTGTCTGTCGAAGACGCCGGAAATGCTGCCGAAAGCGTAACTTATCTGCTCGAACACAAAGAGGAATACCGCCGGCGGCTGGAGGAACTGACCGAAGCCTCGGTGTTCAACATAGGCAGGAGCGCTAAAGTAAACGCGGCCTATATCATTGAACGCCTCGGCGAAAAAGCGAAACAGCATGAAAAGGAGGACCTGCTCAGATGAATATAGCGCTGGTACTGGCCGGCGGCGTGGGAAGAAGAATGGGCGCCAGTGTGCCCAAACAGTTCATAGAGGTGCTGGGAAAGCCGGTAATAGTACATATGCTGGAGGTGCTGCAGAAAAGCCCGTCCATAGACGCCATAGAGATAGCGTGCGTTGAGTCGTATATCGACGAGGTATGGGCGTACAGGGAGAAGTTCAGCATAAACAAGCTGCGCTGGGTAGTACCCGGCGGAGATATCTGCCAGGATACGATACGCAACGGCGTTTTTGCTCTGGAAGGCGTCTGCAGACCGGAAGATATAATAATGATGGTGATGAGCGTAGTGCCGCTTATTGACGAAACGGTGATACAGGATTCCCTGAGGGTATGCCGCGAGCATGGGAACGCTGTGGCGGGCGACTACAGCATATACAACCTCTGCAAGGTGAAAAACGGCGTGATGGAATCGCGGGAATACATAT
>CAZDZY010000139.1:0-6029 GCA_964510055.1 uncultured Christensenellaceae bacterium | reverse complement strand
GAAAGCACGGGCAAGGTCCCTAAGACCGCGTCGCCCACCGAATTCCAGTTCCAGGAGGCGTTCCAGAAACTGCTCAGCGACGATTACGACATATTCTTTATCGGAGTTAGCGGCAAGATAGCGGGTACCGTGCAGAACGCCTTATCGGCGGCATCGAAGCTGACAAGCGGCAGGATATCGATAGTTGACTCAAAGAGCGTATCTGCGGGGCTAGGCCTGCAGGTACTCGAGGCTGCGGAGGCGGCAGACAGCGGCGCCAGCCTTAAAGAGATAACAGAGCACGCTTTACATATACGCGATAAGGTGCACACAAGCTTTATACTTAACACGCTGAGGTATGTTTACCTGGGTGGGAAGTGTTCAAGGCTCACTTCGTTTCTTGCCGACACGCTGAATATGAAGCCCACGCTTAAGGTCACAGACGGCGAAGTATTGCCGGGCGAGAGGCTCAGCGGAAAGAATTATATCGAGAAATATCTGGAACTGGTTATAAAAGAGCCGTCGGCCATCGATACTAATAGGGTATTTCTGGCGCACTGCCTCGAAGGCGAAGCCGATAAGGCCAAAGCAAGGCTCGAGAGCGATTACGGCTGCAGCAATGTGCTCATGTGCGATACGTCGGCGACACTCTCGATGCATGGCGGGCCCGGCTCGTTCGGGCTGATGTACATGGATAAATAACCATCCGGCAGGCAGCAAAATATTTGCGGCTATGTATCCTGTTCGGACCCAGTGAAGACAGGCAGCTTTTGCGAACAAAGGGACGCCAAAGGAGCGCGCCCCTTTGTTATAATCACAGGTAGAACATATGCAAGACGAAAAGGACAATAATGCTCGTTGGCTGTTTTATAAGGCAAATATATGTTTATTAATTTATCATAGAGTTGCCTGTAAAAGCCTGGGGCTTTTTGGGGAAATAAAATTTTTTCGGGAGAAAGGTTTTTTATTGGAGGGGTATCATGAGGAAGATAAAGATAATTACGGACAGCGGGGTCGACCTGCCAAAGAGTATGATGAAGGAGCGCGGGATAGACATAGTCCCGGCCCAGATAATGCTCGGACCTGAAAGCTACCCGGACGACGGGAGCGTCGACCCGAAGAAACTGTTCGATTTCGCCAAAAAGACCGGCACTATGCCTAAAATAGTGGAGTCCAGCGCGTTCCAGATCCAGGAGATATTCCAGAAATGGATGGCGGAGGATTACGACGTATTCTTCACGTGCGCAAGCAGCAAGCTGTCGCCGACAGCGCAGAACGCGCTGATAGCCATGAAAAAGCTGGCGCCCGACAGGATATCGGTAGTCGACTCGATGAGCGTCTCCTCCGGGATCGGGCTGCAGGCCCTTGAAGCGTGCGACCTCGCAGAGAGGGGCGCGAGCCTTCTGGAGATAACGAACCATTTATATTCGATACGTACTAAAGTGCGCGCCAGCATGGTGCTCGATACGCTTAAGTACGTTTACATCGGAGGGCGGTGCTCAAGGCTCACCTCGATAATGGCCGACACCTTTAATATAAAAGCCACGATCGATATTGTAGACGGCGATATGGTGCCGGGCGAAAACTTAAGGGGAAATAATTATCTCGACAAATATCTTAAAAAGGCAATGGAGAACCCGGAGCGCATCGACCCTAAAAGAATATTTGTTACGCACTGTCTCGCGGATGAGGCGGAGGAGATAAAAGAAAGGATCACTAAAGATTACGGGTTTACAAACATAATAATCTCCGAGGCGTCTCTCGGCGTTTCGATGAACTGCGGGCCCGGGGGGCTTGGCATAATGTACAGGTATAAATAAGTCTTTAAGAGACGGAATTTGAGAAAAGGGCGCAAGCCCTTTTCTTATTATGCAGGATTAAACTGTTAGTAAAGAATAAAGGAAGAATCATTAATATCTGTTTTATAAGGTAAATATACGTTTATTTATTTACCATAGAACATCCAAAAAGTTGTGAGGCTTTTTGAGATCATGAAAAAGGAGACTGGTAGGCAGCGAAGTAAGACGACCGGAGTGAATAGAGGAGCCAGCCCTTAAGGGGAGAGTATTATGAGAAAGGTAAAGGTAATAACGGACAGCACGGCAGACCTGCCCAAGGGAATACTGGAAGCGCGCGGAATAGAGGTAATTCCGGTACATATCATACTCGGCGATAAAAGCTTCCCTGACGACGGAAAGTTTAAAAACGAGGACCTGTTCGAATTCGCGGACAGGACAGGGATGATGCCCAAAACAGTACCGATAAGCGAGCACAGGTTTGAAGAAGCGTTCCAAAAATGGCTCCTGGAAGACTATGATATATTGTTTACTGGCATAAGCGGCAAGCTGTCGGAAATAGTACGGGACGCCTTAGTGGCGGCTGTGACACTGACGACCGCAGGAAAGCTGGGCAGGGAAAGGATATCGGTAGTCGACTCGATGAGCATTTCCTGCGGGACCGGCCTGCTGGCACTCGAAGCGGCCGATATGGCCGACGCGGGAGCGGGGCTTGCCGAGATAACACAGAGCCTGCTTGCCCTGCGCACTAAAATACAGGTCAGCTTCGTTATAGACACCCTTAAGTATTTTTATAAGGGCGGATGGTGCTCGAAATTCACTTCGGTAGTAAGCAGCGGCCTCCAGATAAAGCCCATGATAGAGTTAAAAGCGGGAGAAGTAGCGCCGGGCGCGGGATTTGTAGGAAAAGATTATATCGATAAGTACTACAGACATGTAATGAAGGAAGCGGAGCGCATAGACCCTAAGAGGATATTCATAGCGCACTGCCTTGCCGAAAGCGCCGGGGAGATAAAGGAAAGGCTCGAAAAGGATTACGGATTCAGTAATGTCATAATAACCAATACGTCGCTTATAACTTCAATGCAGTGCGGGCCGGGGACTCTTGGTATATTCTTTATTTATAAATAGGGTGACGCAAAGGTATATTTATATTGCCATCACAGGATGCGGGCGGAAGGTTTCGCCCGTTTTTTTTAGACAATCCGCCTAAGTTATGTTATAATATCACAACTGATTTTGAGGTCTAAAGATTTTGAGGCAAAAATAGAAACCTGTTCCACGCGTTAATATGATAAGTGGGCAAGTCGGGTCTCTGATTGCCCCGTAAAGCTTTGCTTTTCGGGGACCCCGGACACGCGCAGCCCACACTATGCGCCAGACACTAGATTGCGGGTCTTACTCTTTTGCAGGGCAATCTAGTGTCTGGCGGAAGACTGGCGGGAAACCTATAGTTTCACGCCAAAGGCGCTAGCCTTAAAACAGGAGAGAAACTATGAGAAGAGTAAAGATAATAACTGACAGCACTGCAGACCTGCCGAAGAGCTTAATGAAAGAGCGTGGGATAGACATGGTCCCGCTGCACATAATACTCGGCGAAGAGAGCCGCCCCGACGACGGGAGCGTTAGACCCATCGAACTGTTCGAATTCGCCGAAAAGAGCGGTACGCTGCCCAAGACATCGGCGGTGAACGAGTACCAGTTCGAAAAGCGCTTTAAAAAATGGCTCGGCGAAGACTGCGATATATTCTTCATGGGCATAAGCAGCAAGCTTTCGGCGACCATGCAGGCAGCTGTATCGGCGGCGGCGAAACTGGACAAAGAGCGGATATCGATAGTGGATTCGCTGAGCCTTTCTTCAGGCGTAGGGCTACAGGTGCTCGAGGCGGCGGATATGGCCGATAAGGGAGCGGGGCTTGCCGAGGTAACACAGCACGCTTTGTCGGTACGCGGCAAGGTGCAGGCCAGCTTCGTGGTAGACACGCTAAAATACCTTTACATGGGCGGGCGGTGCTCGAGGCTCGCTTCTATAGTGGGCAGCAGGCTCAGCATAAAGCCTACACTTTCTTTAAAAGAAGGGGAGATAGTACCGGGGGAAAAGCTCAGGGGAAGACATTACATCGACAAGTATTACGGGCATGTGATGAAAGACCCGGGAAGCATCGACCCCAAGAGGGTATTTGTGACGCACTGCCTCTCGGAGCAGGCGGGCGAGGTAAAGAAAAGGCTGGAAAAGGATTTCGGCTTTGCCAACGTTATAATATCCGAAGCGTCGCCCACGATATCGGTGCACTGCGGGCCGGGGACGCTGGGGATACTGTACATTTATAAGTAAAGTTTCAATATGACCAGAAAAGTGAAAGAGTCTTTTCAGACGCTGCAAAGAGAAGGTTTGATCAGCCGTAGAATTAAGCTTCCTGTTATTATATGCAACCATGTGGTGTACTTTGTAATAAAAGCGTATTAAGGGGGATCGGGAATGGATATAACGGCGTCAAACAGAGGTAGAGGCGTCATCACCATCTATTCGTACACGGATGATATGCTGAGTATTATAGATAAGTTTCTCGAATTGCACCCGGATTTCGGTTTTATCATCCAAATGAAAAATTTATATGGTATAGATGACAACTATGATGAGATTCTTGATCACGCGTTGGATACAGGCGGTGCCGCCGGGGCGGATATATATTGCGTCCCAGCCGATTTGGTTACCAGATACACGCAGGGCGAGATGTCCGGATATGCCATGCCGTATAAGGAACTGGGGATCGATGTCGACGCCGGGATCACAAAGGCTGGTATTTTCAGGTATATAGTAGATATCGGCACCCGCATACACGACGATGCCGTTGTAGGCCTCGGCTTTGAGTCGACAACCGGCGCCTATATCTATAGGCGCTCAATCGCTAAAAAAATTTGGGGCACCGATGACCCAGCTGTCATCAGAACAAAAATAGGACCCGGCTGGGATAAGTTCTTCGCAGCAGCTGCAGATTTAAAGGATAAAGGTTTCGCCATCGTTTCAGGCGGAGGCGACATCTGGTATGCGGTTGAAAAAAGCAACGGAAAGGGCTGGATACAGGACGGAAAACTCTGTATCGACCCGAAACACGAAGTGTATCTCGATTATTTCAAACAACTTATTGATAAAGGTTATTCCAATGACACGACATACTATTACCCGGAATGGCGGGGCGATATGGCTGGCTTAGGCCCGCGGCCCGTATTCGGGTTTTTCGGGCCAGCAACTACGGTTAATTACGTTATAGCTGCCAACTGCGGCGCTGAGCTTGATGCAGGCCGTAAATTGATCAAAGCGGGCGGGACTTACGGTGACTGGGCTGTCTGCGAACCGCCCGCCGGCTTCTTCTCCGGCGGTATGTGGCTGCTCGCGAACAAAAACTTAAGCACCGACCGCGCGAAGAAAGAGGCGATAGCCGGAATGATCGAATGGATGACCCTTGACTGTACCGAGAATAGTCTCCAATACTATTGGGCTAACGGAAAGCTGGACATACGCAGCGGAGTGAAGAATACAGTCGCTTCGTGCGCGGTAATGGAAATATCCGACGGTACCGCGGATATCCTGGGGGGGCAGGATATGTTTGACGTATTCATACTCGCCGGCCGGGATATAAGAGGCTGGAGTGAAACGCAATACGATATGTTTATCGGTACCCTTTGGCAGATGCAGGCCAGCGAGTTCGCCCACGGCAGATGTACGCGCGGTGAAGTTATCGCTGTGTTCAAACGGAAAGTAAAGGAGCGGCTTGGTATAGAAGCGTGAAGCCGGAGCGGCAGGCTCTACAACGCACAGGATTATACGGGCATGAGTCTGGGGGAAGCGGTAAGAAAGGCTGAGGGCATATAGTGTGATTGCCTCGCACTGCGGGCCGGGGACGCTGGGGATACTGTACATTTATAAATAAGATATTTGTAGATGGGCGGATAAAAGCGGACAAGAGCAGGACGAAGCTAACCTTTGATTGCGAAGGCGGAGCGTGAAGGGCGGCGAAAGAAAATTGCTTTGTGTTCCGGATTGCTTCGCAGGCTCGCAATGACGCTTCGCGCGGGCAGTCGTTCTTGCACCCTGCATCATTCAAAAACGAACAGCGAGTCTTTCGTCATTGCGAGGAGCTGCAAAGCAGCGACGAAGCAATCCAGAACGATAAGGGGGAGGCCGGCCTTCCCCTTATTTTTATTTAGGCTTTAGCACAAATAACCCCCAGTTTTACTGGGGGGATTAAAAGG
>CAZDZY010000138.1:0-6054 GCA_964510055.1 uncultured Christensenellaceae bacterium | reverse complement strand
CGCCCGTATACGGCGCGCGGCCGGTGAAGCGGTATCTGCAGCGGTTCATAGAGACCGAGATAGGAAAGCTGATAATAAGCGGAGAGCTCAAAGATAACGACAGCGTAAGGATAGACGCGAAGGACGGGGAGCTGAAGATAACGGTGAGGTGACATAAGGCTACTTTAGCCTTATGTCATCCTGAGCCTGAATGCAATGAAGGCGAAGGATCCCATGTGGTTTCATAAGACTAAATGGGATTCTTCACAGGCTCAGAATGACAAGGTACTATGTATGGGACGGCGAGAAGGCCGTCCCGTTTTTCTTATTATCAAACTCAGAGAGCGTTTTAGCCTCCTTTCCCCAAAGGAGGTGTCGCAATGCGGCGGAGGATTAAAGCCTCCTTTCCCCAAAGGAGGTGCCGCATTGCGGCGGAGGATTAAAGCCTCCTTTCCCCAAAGGAGGTGGCTCCTGCACTTTTGAGTGCAGGAGACGGAGGATTTATTGGCGTTCCGCTCACTCATGCAATGTCTCATCGTTCATAACAATCCTCAGTCATCTCCGCTTGCAGCGTTCGCTGACAGCTCCTTTAGGAAAAGGAGCCTTGTTCGGCGACGAACTCAAGGACAACGACAGCGTAAGGATAGACGTGAAGGACGGGGAACTGAAGATAAGCGTAAAATAAGGATAGGGACGGCTTCTAAGCCGTCCCTTGTATATACGTTACTATCCTAAGCGCTAATATAAAAGATAAAGCTCTATGCTGATATCCTTTGAATTGAATTCCGTACTTACTTTTGAAGCAAAAGCATTCTATCCATACCCAACCCGCTTATCAGGCAGCGCGTTTTCCTGTTTCCTGTCATTTCCGCTATCCAGTCAACGAAACCGCCGTCGCCGATCTCCACCGACTCGCGGCCTGTTTCGATATACAACTTAAAGTTTAAACCTTTATAATAATTATTGTCTTCATGCTCCAGATCGAATGACAGCGGCACCTCCGGCAGTTCGTTTCGCACAAGCTCCGCCATGCTTTGAAAGAAACTTTCGCCATCATTATATCCGCTCCTCTTTCTTAACACCACTGATAATCCGAAGCTGTACTTTTCATTGAACAGCCTTTTATAATAAGCGAGCTGCTTTAACAGAAGCTCTTTTTCGCAGCAATAGGAGCCGCCGTCCTTTCCGGATGATACCATGCAGAAGATCCCGAAATGGGGGAAGGACATTCTGCCCGAAAATACCTGCGCCCTTACCACCCTCGCTGTAGTACAATAATGAATCGTTTGCGTTTCTGAGACAACTCCGCTTTTTAACCTTTCGGAGATAATGACTGCCAGCATGTTGGTGGGATCCGGCAGGGTTTCCGTCCCTCTCGCGGCGCTTATCACATTATTTTGGCTGACACATCCGAAAGCCGAACAGCTTCCAAACGGAGCGGAGGGAGAAAGCAGTATGCCGCCGACCCCCATATCCCCGGCGATCTTCAGCAGTTCCGTTTCCAGCCGGTGATATGACGCCAGATCTATTTCGCTTGGAACAGCGAAACGGTTTGTCTGATAGGCCTTGAGCAATCCGGCCGGCGTCAGCCTTTCCGCCTGCAGTTTATAAGCCTCAAGAAAAAGAGTATTGAGGTCCGGTTTTGGCAGGGATAATAACTTGTCAAGCAAGCCAGCGTCCCCAATATCATTCAAGATCCGGCCGATCGCCCCGTTCATACGTACACCGCCTTTCGTCAGCAAAGATTATTTTTTGGATTATACCATATGACCCGAAGACATGGGAAGAATGTTATAAATGGTTTTTTGATATGGTTATTAAATTCAGAACTGTCTTTTAGCGTATTGTTAACCTTCCTCCCTCTTCATCTCCATAATCATCTCATTTACCTTTTTACACTGCCTCGTTATCTCCTGCTTCTGCGATATCGGCACGGTTTCAGCGCCTCGCCCAAATAGCCGCCCTTGCTTATTGTTTGAAATATAACTCATATATAATATATACTATTGAGAATAAAATGGACTGCAGCAGAAGCCTTAAATTCCTTGCGAGTGTTTCCGGAAATGGCACGCTCGTCAGATCATACGCTTTGGGACTGTATGTTTTTTTAAAGCGTCTTCTTTTGATAAGATGTTTTATTAAATCTCTTATAGTTAAAATGATGAAAGCCAGTATTCCGAGAATAACAATTGGAATAGCATCAGTACCCATATAACAATGCCTTTGATTTTTTTCTTGTATTATATCACATTCAATACTTATTTTCCCTCCCGTCTTCATTCAATCAACCTGTCATCCTGAGCCTGCGAAGGATCTTTTCTGTAACTTAGGGCAAACAGATTCTTCACAGCGCCGCGCTTATTCACGCCCGCAGGCGGAATGATACTCCCCCTCCCATCTCCACAAGGTAAATCCATCATTGTATTATTTTCAATGCATGCTATTATATTAACAATCCAAATACATGAGGTTTATATGAATATATTAGCCATTTGCGGTTCACAGAGGGATAACAGCAACAGCGGAGTATTGCTCAGCCATGCATTAAAGCCGTTTAAGGAAGCCGGCTGTGAAGTGAGGCAATATAATATCGGGGAATTGAATATAAATTCCTGCACGGGCTGCGAAAAGTGTATTGGCGATAACAAATGCGTGATTCAGGACGATATGACCGGAATCGTTGAGTCTTTTTTTTGGGCAGACGGTATTATAATAGCGAGCCCTGTTTTCTATAGAAATATACCTTCAAAGCTGATAATGATAATGGAGAGGATATTTTCAGCGAGAAAAACGCGCCCTCTTGAAGGAAAGCCGGGCGGGGCGATAGCCGTCGGCCGCGGTACAGGCGGCGGGCAAAGCATAGTATTGAATATTATTCACAATTGGATGTTAAGCTGCGGAGTGTTCTGCGTTCCCGGGGAATTGAACGGGGTAAGCGCAGCCGCCGACCATCCCGGAGATATTTTACTGAATGAAAAGAAGCTCGGGCAGGCAGAGATCCTCGGAGAAAATATCCTGAAGATCATGATGCTGCAGAATAAATAGCTGCCTTTCCAACTTCCTCTTCATCCCGGGTCCCCAAAAGCCTTAGCTTTTGGAGTGATCTCTATAATCATCTCATTTACCTTTATACACTGCCCTTTTAACTCCTGCTTTTGCGATATCAGGACACCTTATAGCCTCCCTTGTCAAAGGTGTTGACCGCGCCAGCGGTGGAGGGATCCCTGTCATCCTGAGCCTGCGAAGGATGCCTTTTCTACTACAAGTAAGCAATACAACCGGAACGACACGGGATCGTTTCCTACAATAACTCATATTATTATTGCCGCAGAAGTTCCTCCCCCCGCCTCTTATATAAAATTGGCTTTTATCCAGCCGCTCACCGCAGCCGCGAATATTTCGGGCTGCTCTATCTGAACGTTATGCCCCCCGTCGGCTATCGCTATATATGTGCATTTCGGATATTTCTTCATAAGCTCAAACTGGTCTTTGCAGCCGACTTCGGTATCTATACGCCCGGTTATTATGAGCGCGGGCGCATCGAAGGGCTCGCTTAAGTCGTCGACGTCGTATGTGAACGCCCCGTCGAGCACTTCGCCAAGAAAATGGCGGTCCTGCTCCAGTATGGCTCCGTATATATCGGCTTTGTAGCGCTCCCATACGTTTCTCGTAAGGCAGACGTTCATATAGCAAAAAGACTGCCTTTCCTCTTCGCTGAGCTCGCCGAGGAATTCCTCGTCGCGCTTTACCACTCGCAGCGGTTCTACCGTCCCGCGGCGGAATCCCGCCTTCATAGCGGGGCATATGAGCAGCAGCCCCTTTACCTGCCGCTGCCGTGCTTTGACGATCCCCCTCGCGAGCAGCCCTCCGTAAGACTCCCCTGCCAGTATGAACTCCTGCCCCGGTATCACCTCGTCGAGAAACGATAGCAAAACGCGCAGCATATCGTCGGAGTTATGTATATCCCCGCCGGCTTTCGATCTGCCCATTCCCGGCAGGTCTATGTATATCCTCATGAAAGCATCGCCGAATTCCCGGAAGACCGGTTCTAAGCACCCGGACATTATCTTTTGGTCCATGCCCCATCCGTGCAGAAGCACCGCGGGCATCCCGCTCCCGAATATTTCATAATACAGATCAGTAACCCCTATTAGTTTACGCGCCATTTTTAACCTCACAGTATAATGCAAATATTATCCCATATACTATATTATTCCTGTATGGGTTGTCAACATATTTGATGTCATATCCCCTCCCTCCCTCATATACTGTACCGGAGGAGTTTATATGTTTATTTATGTGGTAAAGCAGGGCGACACCCTCTGGAGCATAGCGGCAAAGTTCAGGGTATCCCTGCGGGAGCTTATAGATCTTAACAAACTGCCCGATAACAACAAGCTTGTGATAGGAATGGCGCTGCTCATACCGGCGAGAGCCCATACCGTCATGCCCGGGGAATCGCTCTATAAGATAGCAAACATGTACGGCGTTTCCGTGCAGGATCTGGCAACGGCCAATAACATCACTGATCCCAATAATATCGCTGTCGGCACAAACCTCACCCTTCCGCAAAGACCGCGGCCGCCCGTATATGTCAACGGCTTTATCTATATCTACGGCGAGGAAGCCGCGCCTATAGTCAGGGAAAACGGCCGCCTGCTCACATACCTCAGCCCGTTCGCTTACCAGATAAAAGAGGACGGCACGCTGGAGCCTGTGAACGACGGCCCCGCCCTGCAGGCCGCACGGGCGGAAAACGTTATCCCTATGATGGCCGTAACAAACTTTTCTGCGACTTCGAGAGGCATTAACCTTGCCCACGCTGTGCTCAGCGATACCGCGATAGTCGATAAGACGATCTCCAGTATCATAAACGTTATGAAACAGAAGGGTTACAAGGGGGTCAATATCGATTTCGAGAACGTACGCCCCGACGACAGGGAAAACTACAACCGCTTCATGCAGACAGCGGTAAACCGCCTGCACCCCTTAGGCTATTTCGTATCATCGTCGCTCGCGCCAAAGACGAGCGCGGAGCAGGCCGGGCTGCTCTATGAGGCGCACGATTACGCGGCCCACGGCAGGATAGCCGATTTTGTTGTGCTTATGACATACGAGTGGGGAGCGAGAAAAGGCCCCGCGCGCGCCATATCGCCTTTAAACGAGATAAAACGCGTGCTCGATTACGCCGTCACTGTCATCCCGAGGGACAAGATATTTTTCGGCTTCCAGCTGTACGCGAGGGACTGGACTCTCCCATTTGTGCAGGGCACGAGCGCGAAAACGTTCAGCGCGCAGGAAGCCGTAAGGCTTGCCGTAGAGCACGGCTCCGCGATACGGTACGATACATTGGCGCAGTCGCCGTTTTTCAGGTATACGGACAGTGCGGGAAAGCTGCACGAAGTGTGGTTTGAAGACGCGCGCAGCGCGCAGGCGAAGTTCGATACGGTAAAGGATTACGGGCTGCGCGGTATAAGCTACTGGGCGCTTGGGTACCCGTTCCCGCAGAACTGGGTACTGCTCGAAAACAATTTTACTGTGCAGAAAAGATCTTTCGTTTAGGACGCAACGTTAAAGGAGACGGCTTACCGCCGTCTCCTTTGTTTATTTATACTATTCGAGGAAGGGTACATTGCGATGCTGTTTGCGTACCCCTTAAGTTTTACTCCGCCAACTATATAGAGTATCGGGAGCACTATCGAAGGGAGACCGGGAAAGTTAGTTACCCTTACATACGACGGTGTATGAATATATTATGCAATATGAATATATAAACTTCCGCTCCTGTTCCGGTGCGGCCGTCCTTGCCCCTGCCCGCGATATGGTTTATAATTCTTCTCAATATTTATTAGGATGTGACCATATGCATGTATTTATCGTATACTGCCATCCATGTGAAAACAGCTTTACGTTCGAAGTAAAAAATGAGTTTATCCGAGGCCTTGCAGACGCCGGGCATAGCTATGAGATATCGGATCTATATAAAATGGGCTTTAACGCGGAGTTCTCGGAAAGAGAATACCTTCGAGACGCGTTTTATACAACGGACGGCGTTATCGACGACGACGTGCTTTG
>CAZDZY010000137.1:0-6054 GCA_964510055.1 uncultured Christensenellaceae bacterium | reverse complement strand
ATCTTATGCAGGCTGACTTAAGGTGTGCGCTAGGTAATTCTCTGTCTTGAAATATTTAACAAGACGCCTATGCATGCCATGAAGACTATAAGCGAAGTCCTTCCGGCGCTTATGAACGGAAGCGACACCCCCGTAGGGGGCACCGAACCCGTTACCACCCCAATGTTGATAAACGCCTGTATGGCAATTAGCGCAGTAACGCCCGTAGCCAGCAGTAAGCCGAAAATGTTTGGCGCGCGAAGCGCTATCCTGACGCCCCGCCATATGAGAAAAGCAAACGCGATTATCACCAGCATCGCTCCAATAAACCCGAGTTCTTCCGCTATAATAGCGAAAATGCAGTCGGATTCGCGGTAAGGCAGGAACAGATACTTCTGCCGCGAATTGCCGAGCCCGAGGCCGAAAAGGCCGCCGGAACCGATCGAGTAAAGCGACTGCACAAGCTGGTAGCTCTGATCTCCGGAATATTTCCAGGGGTCAAGGAACGCCAGTATCCTGTCAAAGCGGTAATGGGACGCGATCATCGCGACCGACCCCGCTCCTATGCCCGCAGCGCCGACAAGCGCAAAATGAGAAAGTTTTACTCCGCCTACGAGCATCATTACGAACATAAGCAGCGCTAATGTTACAATGGCGCTGAAATTCGGCTGGAGGTAAAGCAGCACTGCGCTCACGCCAAGCAAAGCAAGATACGGCAGCATTCCGTACCTGAACATATGTACTTTGTCGGCGTTTGTGGAAAGGCCGGCTGCCATGAATACGATTATCGAAAATTTAAGGACTTCTATCGATTGGAGGTCGAGGAAGTAAAGGTTGACCCAGCGCCTTGAATGATTGACTTCAATTCCGATGCCGGGTACGAATACGAGCACCATAAGCAAAAGTCCGGCTCCCAGTATCCAGAAACGAAGTTTTTTGTAGTTGTTGAAGTCAAAGAGCATAGCGGCTATCATGGCCACCAGCCCCATAGCCGCGCCGGTCACCTGTTTCCAGAAGTAATAGTATTCATTATAGTTTGTGTTGGCGCTGTTTCCCGCGTAATAATAGCTCGCGCTGAACACCATAACGATACCGAACAGCACCAGTACCATCGTTACGATAAGCAGCGGATAATCAAAAGAGCGCCTTGCCATCGGTTCCTCCTACAACGAATTCACGATATCTTTAAATACCCTCCCCCGGTGTTCAAAGTCCTCGAACATATCGTAGCTGGCACATGCCGGAGAAAGGAGAACGTTCCACCCATCCTTCGCGATGCTTTTCGATTTAAGCACAGCTTCCTCGAACGTATTGGCAGTGTATATGTTTCCAAAGCCCGCGGTCTTTGCGTCCCTGAGTATATCTTCCTGTGTCTCTCCTATCGCGACAAGCGCTTTGATATTTTCTCCAAAGCCTTTTATCATAGAAACGAAGCTGTTTTTTTTGCTCGACCCGCCGAGGATGATCACGGTCGGCCCCGCCATTGCCGCGGCGGCTTTTTCCGTGGAATCCGGGTTCGTGCCTTTTGAGTCGTTAATATATCTAATCCCGCCGACCTCGCGCACGAATTCTATCCTGTGTTCAACGCCGGGGAACACGATAAACGTTTTCTTTATAACCGCTTCGGGTATTCTATAACACCTTGCGAGCGCGGCAGCGGCAAGCGCGTTCTCGAGATTATGTGTTCCCGGTATCCTTACCTCGCTAACGCGGCAGATATTATGGGTCCCGTCCTCTTCTTTGCTGACTATATTCCCTCCCTCTATAAATACGCCCGAAGGGAGCTTAACTTTACGCGAAAACCAAATAATTTTTGATTTTTGCTTTCCGGCCATACCTTTTACTATATCGTTGTCAAAATTGAGCACACAGAAATCGCCTTCCATCTGGTTTTCAAAAACTTTTTCTTTTGCGGCAATGTAATTCTCCATAGTGCCGTATCTGTTTAGGTGATCTTCGGTTATGTTGAGTACCGCACACGCGTGCGGACGAAATTTATCTATAGTCTCGAGCTGAAGCGCCGCCGTCTCGGCGACTATGATATCTCCCTTCTTTGTCTTTACCGCCTCGCCGGCTATAGGGAGACCGATATTTCCGAGGACATATGTGCTGTAGCCCGCGTTTTTAAATACTTCCCCGGTAATCGCGGTAGTTGTTGTCTTCCCGTTAGTGCCCGTTATCGCGACAAACTCGCCTTTCGAATATATGAACCCAAGCTCTATCTCGCCTATAACTTTCCTGCCGTCTCCGGCTGCTTCCGATATAAACCCAAGCCCGGTCGGTACGCCCGGGCTCAACACCAGCATATCTGCCGCTTTAGCTATGGGCCGCGGGTCGGCTCCTAACGCAAAAACAACTTTGCCGGCAAATTCGTCAAAAGCGTGTTCCGGGAAATCATCCAGCGGCTTCGCGTCGTAAAGCGTGACATTCGCGCCCTGCTCCAAAAGCAGCCGGGCGCTCGCTATACCGCTTTTAGCCATGCCGACTATCATTACGTTTTTATCTTTCATTTGTTATCTCCGATTATCATTTAAAAAAAGCTGCGGTTTTGTTTAACCGGTCAGTTAATTGAAAGTATCCCCACCATGCAGAGCACTATCGTTATCAGCATGTAAAACGCGACTATCTTGGTTTCGGGCACGCCTTTGAGCTCAAAGTGGTGATGCAGCGGAGCCATTTTGAATATCCTCTTTTTACGAAGTTTATACGACCCGACCTGCAGTATCACGGATATCGACGTCAGAAGGAACATAAATCCGGTTATTATAAGCAGCAGCTGCAGTCTCGATATTACAACTATTACCGACAGCGCCCCTCCTATGGCAAACGCTCCCGTATCGCCCATGAATACCTTTGCGGGGAATGTGTTGAACCGAAGAAACCCGAGGCATGCCCCGGTGAGCGCCGCGGTGAACACCATCATGTTGCTCATATCAGTGGCTATTAAGTATTGCCCCTCGAGGGTCCTGAGTATGCCGTAGAATATTATCATATATGTGGCTGAATTGATTATAGTAACGCCGGTGGCAAGTCCGTCGAGCCCGTCCGTCAGGTTGACGCTGTTTACAATCAGCACTACGGCAAGCACTGTAAACGGAATATACCATATCCCAAGGTCTAATTGAAATTTATCGGCCGGTACGAACGGTATGATAAGCTTTGAACCAATGGATGGTTCGTTGTATGCGAATATCGCCACGATGATGCCTATGCCGAACTGGACAATGAGCTTTTGATACGGCCGAAGGCCCAGCGAGCGTTTCTTTACTATGATTATAAGGTCGTCCATAAACCCTATGAGGCAGAAGCCTATGGTAACCCCCAGCGCAACCCATATGAACCGAAAATCGCCTGTCCCGAATATTATGGTCGTCACTACGAGAGAAAGTAAAATTATTAGCCCGCCCATGGTAGGCGTCCCCGCTTTGGAAAGGTGAGTCTTCGGCCCGTCGTCCCTTACCTGCTGCCCGAATTTCAGCCTTTTCAGCAGCGGCACCCCCGCGTATCCCCCCGCAAGCGCAATCACAAAAGATACCAGGATTGAATAGATCATGGTGTCCATACGTGCTAAGTCTTCCATGCCAAATTTATCTCCCGTGTTTTATATTATTGCCCGATCGCTCCGCCCAGCAGTTCTTTAACCACTACTTTTTCATCGAACGGGTATTTTACCCCGTTTATTTCCTGGTATGTTTCATGCCCTTTTCCCGCGAGCACGATGATATCTTCGGGTAAGGCGTTTTCTATGGCGTACTTTATAGCCTCGCGACGGTTTTCTATACAGACATATTCACAGCCTGTCTTCTTCATGCCGCCCTCTACTGTCTTTATTATTTCAAACGGGTCTTCAGTCCTCGGATTGTCTGATGTGATTATGGAGAAAGTGGAAAGTCTCCCGGCTATCTCTCCCATTATAGGCCTTTTGCCCTTATCCCTGTCCCCTCCGCAGCCGAAAACGGAAATTATGCGCCCGCGCGCGAACTCCTTTACCGTCTTCAGTGTGTTTTCCAGGCCGTCGGGCGTATGCGCGTAATCGAGTATCAGCGTAAAAGGCCTGCTGCCCGTATCGAGCACTTCGAACCTTCCCGCAACGTTTGGCATGGCTTCAAGGCCCGCTTTGATCGCCCCTATGCCTATACCAAGGTTCAGGCACGCGGCAGCCGAGCCGAGCGAATTGTAAACGCTGAATATGCCGGGTATCCGAAGCTTTACAGGCAAAACCCCTTTCGAGGTAACGAGGTCGTACGTAACGCCTCTGGTAGTTATTTCGATGTTGCGCGCGTATACATCCGCTTTTTCTTTGATGCCGTACTTGCACCAGGCCGTCTTTAAACCTTCCATAATGTAATGAGAGGCGTCGTCATCGATATTAACAGCGGCTTTTTTTGAAGCCGCAAACAGCCTTTTTTTGGCTGCCAAATAATTTTCAAAAGTGCCGTGGAAGTCGAGATGGTCCTGCGTAAGATTTGTAAAGACAGATGATTCATATGTCACACCTGATACGCGCTTTAACTCAAGTGAATGGGAAGAAACTTCCATTACTACCGCGCCGCACTTTTCATCGGCCATACGCCGGAGCAGCGCGAAAAAATCGGGCGATTCAGGAGTGGTATGTTCCGTAGGTATCTCTTCGCTCCCTATCATGTTGGTAATAGTTCCTATTAGCCCTGTTTTGATATCGCAGCGCTCGAGTATCGATTTTATCATATACGTGGTCGTAGTCTTGCCGTTCGTGCCCGTAACGCCTATCATGCGCAGCGCCGCGTCAGGTTTGCCGTAAAACTCCCGGGAGATGCAGGCCATGGCTTCCCTGTCGTCTTTTACTATTAACTGGGGTATATCTATCTCCAGCTTTCTCGTTACCATCAGCGCGGAGGCGCCCTTTTGGGCCGCGATCTGCGCGTAGTCGTGCCCGTCGCTTTTAAAACCTTTTATGCAGAAAAAGAGCGCGCCTTTGCACACTTTTCTCGAATCGTATTCTATGCTGTTTATCTGTGTATTTTCATCGCCGGCTAATATCATATCTCCCCGGCATAGTTCTTTAAGCTTCAATATATACCCTCCCGAACATGTTTCCTTTTACGTAACAGCTGATTAATTCAGTATATCGCCAGTCAAATACACCTTATTCGATCAGTGATTACTTGAGGATTATACCACATCATTTACGGAATGTAACCAAAGTTTATTTCATATTACTCTTTATTTACCTTAATCATCCGGCTTTTTAAATTCGACCATTATTCTTGTACCTTCCGGCACAAGCGTTCCCGCTTTGGGATCCTGATAAGACGCGATCCCTTCGCCCTGTATGCCAAGCTGCAGCTTACAGTCTTCAAGTTTACGGCCCGCTTCCATTATTGTCAGCCCCTTAAGATCAGGGACTACGACCATTCCTTCTGTATCATCCGCGGTGTTTTTGGTCTCCATATACAGCAGTACCGTCGTCCCTTCATATACGATTGTTCCGGGCGCGGGCAGCTGTTCCGTTACCTTTCCTGTACCGTCGTTCAGATACATGAATCCCTCGGCTTTTAGCTTTTGCGCCGCTTCATCCGCGCTAAGGTTTGCAACATCGGGCACTGCCACCTGTTTTGGTTCCCCGGCTTCGCCGTAATCGGGTTTGACCCCCATATACGGCAAAGAATTTTCCAGCACTTTTTTTACGTACGGTGCGGCCACGACGCTTCCGAAGTCGACCGCCACATTGGGTTCGTCTATAATGATGAGGACTACTATCTGAGGGTCATCCGCTGGTGCGAAACCTATGAACGAAGCTATATGCCTTCCGGTCATTACCTGGCCGTTTTCGTCGTATTTTTGCGCAGTTCCGGTTTTTCCGCCCACTCTGTAACCCGGTATATAGCAATTCTTTCCGCTGCCCTTGCTTACTACGTTTTCAAGTATGTCGCGCATCGTAGCGCTGGTTTCCGCTTTGATGGGCTGGGAAACCACTCCAGGGGCAAAGCTTTTTATTATATTTCCGTCGTTATCTTCGATATCTTTGACGAGAGAAGGTCTGTATAAAAAACCACCGTTCACCACTGCACTGACTGAGGAGATCAATTGCAGTGG
>CAZDZY010000136.1:0-6257 GCA_964510055.1 uncultured Christensenellaceae bacterium | reverse complement strand
TGAAGCGAGCGCTCTAACCGACTGAGCCATGCCTCCATGTATGCCCCAAAAAGCCATTCGTTTTTAGAGCTAAAAATTATTATACATTATTAAGTCAGTTTTGTGAACCCTGTTTTTTATTTTGATCTGTAATTAAAAGTAGAAAAGATGTTCGCTATAAGGTATAATGCTCACGGAGGGCAATATCATGTATACGTTCGTATATAGCACGCCTATAGGTAAGATAAGCATAACCGCAAACAACGACGCCATAATTGCGCTGGGCTTCGGAGGCGCGGCAGCCGGGGAAGTAAAGGAAACCCCGCTTATAAAAGAAGCTTATTCGCAGCTTTCGGAGTACTTTGAAGGAAAGCGCAGGGATTTCAGCCTGCCGCTCGAGCCACGGGGCACCGGGTTTCAGAAAAAGGTGTGGGACGCGCTGCGCGCGATACCTTACGGCGCCGTGAAAAGCTATAAGGAGATAGCGCAGGCAATCGGAAACGAGAAGGCGTACCGGGCGGTCGGGCAGGCAAACAATAAAAACCCGATAGCTATAATGATCCCATGACACAGGGTGATAGGGGCCGACGGCAGCCTTACAGGATACGGCGGCGGGCTCGGTATCAAGGAAAAGCTGCTTAAGATGGAGCGCGGCGCTGAATGAAATGACCGATAGGGTTTAGTTAAAACAGATATTTCGGAGGAACGTATGATAAAACTTCCGCAATTAAATACAAAGGAAGAGCTTTGCGCGCTTATCGATGAAATAGGGTTCATACCGCTTTTTAAAAGCGCTGTGCCCGGGTTCTCGGTGGAGGATATTACCCAATGGGAAAGATGGTTCAGCGACGATAATGAGCACGACCCGTGGGACTGGCGGCGGCGTATAGCCGCCGAAGGAAATATAGCTTACGGCAAGCTGTTCCAGAAGAAAGCAGGCTTTATCTCAAAGAAATGGTACCCTAAATTCGCCAATATGAGGCGCAACGGGTACGATTTCGACTCGCTTTACGAAGAAGGGCTGGCGCCCCGTAAGAACGCCATAATAATGAAGCTGTTTCCCGGAAGCGAGATCATGCCTTCGTTTGAGATCAAGCGCCGGGCGGGGTTCGAAAAAGGCGGCGAGAAGGGATTCGAGGGAGTGCTTACGGCCTTGCAGATGCAGACTTATCTTACCGTAAGGGGATTTGAGCAGAAGCGCAACAAGGCCGGCGAGCCGTACGGCTGGGCGACCGGGACGTATTCTGTGCCCGAGGCGCTGTTCGGGGAAGGGCATGTCCGCTCGGAGTATTCAAAGAGCCCGAAATCATCAAAAGAAGAGATATTGGAGCATTGCCGGAAGCTGTTCGGGGACGTCAGCGAAGGCAGCATATTAAAATTGATCGGCTAGGGTAATAAACATGCTTTCGATGTACCCCTGCAACCTGTGCCCGAGGAGGTGCGGGGCTGACAGGAAAACCAGTTCAGGGTATTGCGGGTGCGGCAGCGGTATAAAGCTGGCGCGCGCGGCGCCGCATTTCTGGGAGGAACCGTGCATAAGCGGTACGCGCGGCAGCGGCACGATATTCTTCAGCGGCTGCGGCCTTAAGTGCTGCTACTGCCAGAACTATAAGATAAGCGGAGAAGGGTTCGGCAGGGAGGTGACCGAAGAGAGACTGGCGCGAATTCTTCTTGAGCTGCAGGAAAAAGGGGTGCATAATATAAACCTCGTGACGGCTTCGCAGTATCTGCCCGGGATATTACGGGCGCTGGATATCGCGAAACTGGCGCTGCATATCCCAATCGTCTGGAACACGGGCGGCTATGAGCGTATCGAGGCGATACGGGCGCTTGAGGGATATATTGATATATATCTGCCCGATATCAAGTATTTCAGCCCGCAGCTTTCGCAGGAATATTCAAAGGCAAAGGACTATTTTGATATAACTTCGGCGGCAGTGAAAGAGATGATCGAACAGACAGGCGCTGTTGAGTACGACGCGCAGGGCGTGATGTTAAGGGGAGTGATAATACGCCTTATGGTGCTGCCGGGGCACAGGGAAGACTCAATCGCGATATTGAGATGGATAAGCGATAACCTCCCCAAAGGCAGATACCTTTTAAGCCTGATGAGCCAGTACACGCCCGTTTATAAAGCGTCTGAGCACAGCGGCATAAACCGCAGGGTAACTACGTTCGAATATGATTCCGTCGTCAACGAAGCGTTAAAGCTTGGATTGGATAACGGGTTCATCCAGCAAAGGAGCAGCGCTAAAAAAGAATATACCCCTCGATTCGATTTGGAAGGGGTTTGAGTTTCTTGGTGAGAAACTGAAATCCAGATATCGTCTACGATACTTTAAACGCGCCTCTGGAATATATAAAGAAAAAGAGCCGGCGCAAGGCCGGCTTTTCTCTTTTTTATTGGCACTGATGCAATATTATTTTCTGTTAAAACTGCTTAGTTAAAGCAATTTTGGTCAGATAATCGCAAGGAGAACAAAGTTTGCGATAAACAATATTGTTGCAATCCAGAGAATCGGGTGTGTGTTCTTGATTTCACCTTTGAATATCTTAACTATGCAATAGAATATAAAGGCGGCGGCAATACCATATGTAATGTTGTAGCATAACGCCATAAATATGCCTGCAAAGAACGCCGGAATTGCTTCGGAAAGCTCTTCCCACTTAATGTCTTTGAATGCCGAGAGCATCATTATACCGACTATAACAAGTGCAGGTGCAGTCGCCGCTGCCGGTATAGCGCTAACAAAGGTTGCAAGGAATGCGCTTGCAACAAACAAGAGTGAAACTACGACACTTGTAAGACCTGTACGTCCGCCTGCTTCAATACCTGATGCGCTTTCTATGTATGTGGTTGTATTCGAAGTTCCTGCTATCGCACCGATGGAGGTTGCAATTGAGTCGGCAAACAGCGCTTTATCCATCTTGGATTTGAAGCCTTTGCTCTCTACCATGGCTTTCTCATCTTCTTCGCTGAATATACCGCTGCGGCGACCAGTGCCGATAAACGTTCCTATAGTGTCAAACGTATCGGATAAACTGAACGAGAATATAGTAAGTATTACTAAAGGCAGCTTTGTCAAATCAGAAAAGAGTGAACCAAGGCCTTCGGAAGTAAATATTACGCCAAACGTAGAAGGTAAAGCCGCTGCCGCATCAGTGAAGCTGATGGTATCTCCGGTTTTAGTTAATCCCATGGGGATACCTATCAGAGCAGTTGCGACAATAGCTATAAGTATTGCACCTTTGACTTTAAGAAGCATCAGTACAACCGTTATAAAAAGACCAATCAAGAAGAGCCATAAAACAGGGGTATTTAGTATGGACATAGAAGGGACTCCAGCCCCAAAGTTAAGTATACCAACATTCAAAAAGCCGACATAAGCGATGAAAATACCAATACCGCCGCTGATTGCTAACTGGAGGCTCTTCGGAATGGCTTTGATTATGTGTTTGCGGACTCTTGTTATGGTTATCAGAATGTTAATGATACCGCAGATAAATACGATTGACAGAGCATGTTGCCATGAAAATCCGAGGGTTTTAACAACTGTGAAAACGAAGAACGCATTAAGACCCATTCCTGGTGCCAAAGCGTATGGTACGTTGGCGAACAGGCCCATGACCAGAGTACCTGCGACAGAGGCAATTATTGTTGCGAGGAAAACAGCGCCCCATTCCATCCCCGCTCCACTTAAGATGCTGGGATTGACCACTATTATATAAGCCATAGTAAAAAACGTGGTAAAACCAGCAATGATCTCTCTTGGGATCGTAGTTCCGTTTGCTTTAAGCTTGAACATAGATTTTTCTCCTTTAACTTATTTTTATTAAAAAGCTGGCGTAATACCGAGCCTTTAATGTTTATACGAAAAAGGCAAATCAAAAAAATCTGGAGGCCTGAACTTTATGGTATATGCTGTTTTAGCCGCAATCTATGCAAGTCAAAGACGTTTTAACAAACGAAAATCTGCTTATTTAAACATTTATATTTTATATCATTATATACCTAAATTCAACAAGCTTAACACAAACTTAATACAAAACAGGCACTGCTTTTTTGATAATGTTCGGAACTTACTAACATTATTAACCGTAACCGGGTATATCCTGATTTATTTTTTTGTAGTGCCGTCGGCGTTAAACAGCGGCAGCGGGGCTAAAAAGATGATATCGCTGCGGTTTTGGGCGGCGCCTTCTGCCAGTATAGCCATTTTGCCGGCGATTATACCGCCCGCTTGTTTTACAAGCTCTTCAACGGCTAAGATAGACTCCCCGGTAGAGATAACATCGTCAACAATAAGTATGCGTTTGCCGCGCAACATCTCGGCGTCGTCGATATCAAGGTACAGTTTTTGAGGCTTTGCGGTAGTGATTGAAGTTACGCTTGATTCAAACACTCCGCGCATGTAAAGCTTGGGTGATTTGCGCGCAAGAAAATATTTATTTGCGCCGCTTTGCCGCGCCATCTCGTAGATGAGGGGTATGCTCTTGGCTTCGGGGCTGATCATATAATCGTACCCGGGCGCTATTGCAAGCAAAGCCGAAGCACATTTTATAGTAAGCTCGACGTCGCCGAAAATCACGAGCCCAGCTATATAGAGCTCGTCGTTTACTTTACAGATAGGAAGCTCACGTTCAATGCCTGCGATGTTTATCTTGTATGTTAACATACGAAATCCTCCGGTCTACATGCTGTTTGGATTCAAGTCTATAGCTGTTATATTATCCGACAATTCATGTTAATAGAATACCACGGATAAATCAATAAGCAAGACGAAATATCATGAATGCGTTTTTGCATAATTCAACATTCTATACGGACGTTTTATCATTGCGTTTGATTAGAACCTGAAAAAAACGGGTATATATTAATATACCGGTTTTACCATTAAAAAGAACGAGCCTGCCGCATCCTTCTTAAAACTGCGGGAAGGCGGTTATCTTTAATTTTTTAAAATGAGGGTCTTATGCGGCAAGGTGCCGCGGAACACCGGATAAAGAGTGCCGGCTGTTCTTTGATTATCCCCGGATATCGGGGCGCTGCGGAAGGAGAAATATTATGAAGAAAGCGTTTTCATTTCTTATCTGTACGGTTATGTTCGTTTCAATACTGATATCGATGCCGTCATTTGCGCTGGCCGACGAAGCGGAGCCATCGCCCAGCCCATCCCCGACACCGGCTCCCGCGCCGGTTGTGACCTCGCGTTACGCCTTGCTTGGCGGGATAGACGTGACGGCCGGAACGTGGAACAAAGAGTTTTCTGCCGGCGTACGCAGCTATGTATTGACTCTTGGGGAGACGGAAGAAGGCGTAACGATAACGCCCATTAAAGGCGACGAGACCCAGACTATAACTATAAGCGGCCGTCGGGTAGGCAGCGCTGCTGTAAACCCTGACCACGGCAAACACAGGCATATCACGATACGGGTAAGGCAGCCGGGCAAGAGGAGCCGGTTGTATCGCGTGAAAGTGGCGCGCGAGAAATCTTCAGACAACGACCTCGCGGCGCTTTCCTTCTCGGTCGGGACTATGGAGGGAGAGTTCGACCCCGCAACGCTTGAATATAACGTCGCCCTCGACCAGTATTCGCCTTTCGTTAAAGTGACTGCGGCGAAAGCGAACAATCACGCTACACTGAGGATAGACGGTTACCGGAGGACCTGGAGGAACTACACCGTGCCGCCCGGAACGGAAAAGACAGTGACGATAACGGTGCGTTCCCAGACAAGAGTCACGAAAACTTACCTTATACATTTACGGCGCGAAGCCTATCCTATAACCGATAAAGCGGAGGCGCTTATCGACTTCGCAAAATATTATATAGGCAAGGTGCATTATGTAAGCGGAGGAAAGAGCCCGGCCGGGTTCGATTGTTCCGGTTTCGTATATTACTGTTTGAACGGGATAGGATACACTACGGGATACAGGACTTCGGGGGCATGGGCAAAATCCGGATTCAAGACTATTTCCAAACTGGAGCAGATGCTGCCGGGCGACATACTCTGCTTTAAAGGGCATGTCGGCATATACATGGGCGATAATATGATGATCGACTGCGCTTACAGCTTAAACGGAGTCACTATAAAATCATGCGTTACGCCCTACTGGAGGGAGAACTTCATATGCGGTAAGAGGGTGTTTGTGCAGGAAACCCCGGCTTCATAAACAGAGTTACTGATATAAATCAAAAAGCGCCTTACAGGCGCTTTTTTTTACTTGTACACTTTAGTGTGGTTTTGGGAGCGCAAGCGGACAAAACCAAATAAACCAC
>CAZDZY010000135.1:0-6285 GCA_964510055.1 uncultured Christensenellaceae bacterium | reverse complement strand
GTGCTGAACATGTAGTTCTCGCTCGGCGCGGCGTAGCCGGTAAGAGCGTTGAACAATGTGGTTTTGCCTATGTTGGGAAGGCCGACAATGCCAAGTTTCATCTAATACCTCGTATTTCAATAATGCAAGTATTATATAGCGGGAAAGCGTTTTTTTCAACACAAAGCAATAGTGGATGCCGGTATTGTATGGAATTTGAAACAGGGAGGGAAAAGGTATATGATGTAAAATATCTTATATATCTGCATAATGTTCCTTAAATCGACTTGGGGTAAAGGAGAGCTATTATGAAAAAAAGAGCTTTATTAGGAATTATTATAGGCGTTGTTACAGTTACAGCGACTTTAGTATTAGCGGGGAATGTGTATAATAAATCGGCAAATATAAACAACTCAAATGATACGGCCAACACTGCAGATATAAACAGCTCATATGATGCGATAATAACAGCGCACGATGAGGACCCTTCAAATAGTGAGATATCTTTTATTTACGACGCAATCAATAACCAAATAAGCGGATATCCGAAAACCGTGCCTGATTTTACCCATCTGCCTATAGATTGTATAATCGACGCTATTGGTACGAGCGAGAGAATACATATCGAATATACGGATTATGATAATTATGAAAACGGAATTGTAATATCGCAGGAACCGGCAGCCGGAGCTGCATGGGACGACGGAGTTTTCGTCAATTTAACGGTAAACAGAAAATACAGCGATATTAATAGTACTTGTTTGAGGGGTAACATCGGAGAATCATCGGGCAAGCTGTATTTATTAGCTACCACCAATAATAGAGAAAAGGGAACGATATGGGCGGACGGAGAAAAATCAGCTGACGGTGAAATTACCAGGCTATATGTTGATAACGGAAATGTTTAATTTATTGACCGAAACGGAATGAACAAACTGGGCACGGAAGGCGCATCACTGGTGCTCGAAAAAGATTTGTATAATAGTACTGTTGTTTATAACAATAAAATATATTACAGAGATAAAGAAAAGAACTACGACATGTATTGTTACAATATTAACGATAAAACCAACTCGTTTGTAATAGCCAACGAGCCGATATTATTTCTTTTTGTTAATTCTGATTATATAGTATGCCTTGCCCCTCATGATATTATTGTTCTTGATAATAAAAGTTATAAAGTGATCAAAAAAATGCATTACGAAAATAATGTTATCAGTTGTTTTTTGGACAAAGACAATGTTTATTTTATCGAAACAGAATACATTGATAATACTAAAGGCTTATTTAAAGAAAAATTTATATTAACAAAATACAATATAAAACAAGATACGCAGACAACAATAGTTGAGTCAAACGAAAACGAATACGAAGGGATTTTTGACGTACATGCTGTTGACGATAAGATAATATTTTTTGAACAGAATATTAATGAACAATTTGGGAGGTACAGGTATATAGACATGAGAAATATGGAGAATAAATTTTTTACTGTAAAGACTCATGGTATAATCGATGAACTATTTAACGGCCAGCGAATCGTATATAAAACAGAAGATCAAACATTTTATTCGATAAGTATATTTACAGGAGAAACCAAGAAGATAGAGTTAAATGGTTAGGAACAGGTGAGACACAGCGGCTGAGACTGTATAAGAATAACGAAGAAAAATGGCTGAGCTAAAACCCACGTTTTGCTTTCCTTCTTACCAGTTTTACGACTTCCCCAAACAGTTCCCATACCGCAAGCACGCCCAAAGCGATCAAGCCGAGTATGATAGCTATTCCCTGATCGATACTTTTAAACATATTTACTCCCCCTTATAATAAATCATATGCACGCTATTGGTTTAATTATACGGTTGTATATAGGCCTTATTAGTAGTACAATAACTAATTAATAATTTATAGAAATATATATTAAAATGTTTGTTATAGATAAAAGATTTAATATAAAGTTTTGGGAGGCGCACGGTGGCTAAGACTATAGAAGAGATAAACGAGAAGATCAAAAAAGGCAAAGCAGTCGTGTTTACGGCTGAAGAGGCCGTAAAAATGGCGAAGGAGCAGGGCGTGAAGGCATGCTCTGAAAAAATAGACGTAGTTACGGCTTCGACGTTCGGCGCGATGTGCTCTTCGGGCGCGGTATTAAACTTCGGGCATTCCGACCCCCCAATACGCATGAGCGAGATATTCTTAAACGGCGTCGAAGCTTACGGCGGGCTCGCGGCTGTCGACACGTATATAGGCGCTACGCAGCCCGGACGCGATACCGGCATTGAATACGGCGGGGCGCATGTGATAGAAGACCTCATTGCCGGCAAAGAGATAGAGCTCGAAGCGCGCTCCGCGGGCACCGACTGCTATATATCGAAAGAGATCAAGTCGAAATTAAGGCTGAAAGACCTTAACCAGGCTTATATCTTCAACCCGAGGAACGCGTACCAGAACTATTCCGCCGCGACGAACACCACAAAGACGACGAAGCACACGTACATGGGCACGCTGCTTCCCGGCATGGGCAATATAACGTACTCTACGTCGGGGGAGATGTCCCCGCTGTTTAAAGACCCGAAACTGCGCACTATAGGCATAGGCACGAAGATACTGCTGTGCGGCGGAGAAGGGTATGTCGTTTTCGAGGGCACGCAGGCGGTGAATAATGTGGAACAGCTCGAAAACGGGGATAAAAAATACTCAGGTTATACGCTCGCGGTCATAGGCGACATGAGAGGCATGAAGAGCGAATATATAAAGGCTGCGGCGTTCGAAGGGTACGGATGCACGCTGTTCATAGGTATAGGCGTGCCTATCCCGGTGATTGACGAGGACATGATGGCCGACCTCGCCGTATCGAACGAACACATTTATACCAATGTCTACGACTACGGAATAAGCGAGCGCTCAAGGAAGGTCATAAAGCGCGTAACGTACGCCGAGCTGCGGTCGGGCGAAGTCGAGATAAACGGAAAGAAGATAAGGACCGCTCCCCTTTCGAGCCTTTTAAAGGCGAGAAAGATAGCGGAAGAACTCAAAGCGAAGCTCATCTCGGGAGAATTCGTGATGACGCGGCCCGCTGCGCCGCTCCCGCAGAGAGAGTCGATAAACGTGCTTAAAAGGGGGGGAAAATAAATGAACGATACAAGCATTAAGATAGGGCTCAAATTCCCGCCCGAAAAGTCAAACAAACCGGTGGTATCGAGTCTTGTAGGATTCGGCCTTGGGTTCAATATACTGCGCGCGTATATATCGCCCGGGAAAACCGGGCACCTCGTACTCGAGCTTACGGGCAGCGAAGAAGGCATTAAAAAGGGCATACGATTCCTCGAGGGCGAAGGGATAACAGTTACCGTGTTTACCGAGAGCGTGCTGCACTATCAGGAAAAGTGCGTACACTGCGGCGCGTGCACGGCAGTGTGCCCTTCGGGCGCTCTCGTGATGAACCCGGAAACGTGGGAACTCGAGTTTTCCATGGATAAGTGCGTGCTGTGCGGCTACTGCATACGCGCGTGCCCCGCGAGGGCCATAAAGAACTTCGAAGACGATGTCCTCTGATTATTCAAACAGAAGCTTATACAGGAACAGGGTCATATCCGATCTGTGCCGCTGGAGCACGCAGCACAAAGAGACCGAGCTTTTTATCTGCGCGGGCAGGCCGCTCGAAAAAGAAGCGCTTGCCGCGGTTATCAGCCTGCGCAGGATCCTGGACGATTATATAAGCAGGGACCCTTGTTTCAAGGCAAGCCTTGTACCAATAGAGCCGGAGCCAACGGCGCATCCGGCAATAGCCGCTATGTGCAAAGCGGGGTCTGCCGCGAACGTGGGGCCTATGGCGGCGGTAGCGGGAGCGTTCGCCGCGTATGTCGGGGAAGAGCTGCGCAAACATACTGATAAAGTAATAGTCGAAAACGGCGGCGACATATTCATGTACACCCGCGATATAAGGACCGTGGCGATATACGCAGGAGACAGCCCGCTCTCCATGAAACTGGGGATAGAGGCCGACTCGCGGGAAGCCCCGATTTCGGTCTGCACATCTTCGGGCACCGTGGGCCCGTCATTAAGCTTCGGGAAAGCGGACGCGGCGGCGGTGGTATCGCGCGACGCGTGCCTTGCGGACGCGTGCGCGACGAGGCTCGGCAACGGGCTTAAAACCCCTGATGATATTCAAAAAGCGCTTGAGACCGTATACGGCATAGAAGGCGTGATAGGCGCCGTTGCGGTCATGGGCGATAAGTGCGGCGCGATAGGCGATATCGAATTAAAATGCTTATAATGCCGTAAAGTTGATTTTTGATATACGCTGGTGTAAAATTATCAAATACCAGGTTTCCAGGTTTCTTTGATTAAAAGGAGCCTAAAGCTATTTTGCTTTATGGGCAGAAAACGGGGTCACCAAAAAGTTAAAAGCTTTGGGGCAGTGATACATACCTTTAAAAGCTTAAAACTTTTTGCAATAATAGAAATGATATTGCATCTTAACGGCGAATATAAAGAAAATATAAATAAGGCAGCGGAAGTTATAAAGAGCGGAGGCATAGTCGCTTTTCCTACCGAAACGGTATACGGGCTCGGCGCAAACGCATTAGACGAGGCGGCGGTCGCGCGTATATTCGAAAAGAAGGGCAGGCCTCAGGACAACCCTCTTATCGTGCATGTAGAATCGACGCTGAGCGCGCGGGAGATCGCGGAATGGAGCGATAAAGCGGAGGCGCTGGCCGAAAGGTACTGGCCGGGCCCCTTAAGCATAGTGCTGCGTAACAAGGCGATACCGGCAGCCGTGACCGCGGGCCTTAAGACCGTTGCGGTGCGCATGCCCGACAGCGACGCGGCGCTGTCGCTCATATCCGCCTCGGGAGTGCCTATAGCCGCGCCGAGCGCCAACAGGTCGGGAAGCCCGAGCCCCACGTGCGCGCAGCACGTTGAAAGCGACTTAGGCGAAGACGTGCTCATACTCGACGACGGGGAATGCAGCATCGGGGTAGAATCAACAGTCGTCGACCTGACGCAGGAAGTCCCGGTAGTGCTCCGCCCGGGGGCGATCACTCTTGAGATGATACGCGAAGCTTTGGGCGACGCGATAGCGGCAAGCCCGTCTTTTGACAAAGAAGGGCCGCCTCCTTCGCCGGGCATGAAATACCGCCATTACGCGCCGAAAGCAGAGGTGACCGTAGTGGAAGGAAACGACGTATCTGTTGCAGAAGCGATAAAATTCCTGTATGATAAGGATATAAAGAAGGGCGACAGCCCTCTGGTGCTCGTAAGCAGGGAAAACAGGAAGTACTACGGCAGGAGGAATCTGGCCGTTACGGGAAGCTTAAGCGATGCGCGCGAGGCCGCGAAGAATCTTTATTCCCTGCTGCGGCAGGCGGACGAAGAGCAGTATACGAACATCTATTTTGAAGCGATACCCAAAGACGGTATAGGGTTTGCCGTTATGAACCGTATCTATAAGGCGGCGGCATATAATATTGTGAAGGTGTAGGAGGAGATCCATGAACGTTCTTTTTGTATGTACCGGCAATACATGCAGAAGCCCGATGGCCGAAGAACTTGCGGATGACGCTGTAGGCCGAAGTAACCATTATAAAGATATCTCTGTTGATTCGGCCGGCACGTTTGCCTGCGAAGGCGTGCCGGCGTCGGAAGAAGCGATAGAAGTGCTGAAGGAAATGGAGCTTGACCTGGAAAAGCACCGCGCGCAGCAGTTTACTAAGGAGCTCGCCGATTGGGCTGATATAATACTTGCCATGGAGGCAAAGCATATCGAAGAGATGGAAGCCATGGCGCCTGACAGCGAGCATAAGATGCACACGCTCTTAGGCTACGCTCAGGGCATCGACGGGTATCCGGGGGAAGCCGGGTATGATATAACAGATCCTTATAAAGAAGACATCGAGGTCTACCGCGAAGCGCGGGACCAGATAGCCGTTGCGGTGGAAAAGATGCTGCAGCGGGTATCAAAACATAAAAAAGCACATCATTGATACGGGGCGCGAAGAGCGCCCGTTTTTATATAAGAAAACCCCGCGTTAGACGCGGGGTTCCAAAAGGCTTAAGCTATGGAGAATATATCTTTTATATTAATAAAGAGTTTATGATTGAAAAATTAAGAGGATAAAGCCTTCACCTTGAGGGGAAGGTGGCGCGTAGCGCCGGATGAGGTGTTATATAAAGACAAAAATAGTTTTACACCTCATCAGTCAGACACTAGATTGCGGGTCTTTTCTTTGGGGCTGGCAATTTAGTGTCTGACAGGGTAGATTACAATAACAAGTGCAACAGTTAAATAAAGAGACTGCAAAG
>CAZDZY010000134.1:0-6294 GCA_964510055.1 uncultured Christensenellaceae bacterium | reverse complement strand
TCCATATCTTACTCCTGATACACCTGCCATATGATATGGAATTATCGTCCCATATACTATTATCTTCCCGAATCTTCAATCAGCGTCATTGCCGCAAGGATCCCAGCGATAAGGGCCAACATTTTTACGTAAAAAAAGGGCTTATATCGCCCCTATAATTACGCCTCTACTGTAATCCGCGTTTCAACTTCCACGTTGCCTTTTATCATAGCCCATACGGGGCATACCGAAGCCTCGGATATGTCTACAGCCTTCTTTACGTCCGCTTCCGTTATATCCTCAGATTTAACGCGGACCGACAGCGTTATCTTCTCAAAGCTTGTGGGATGCTGCTCGCGTCTTACCCCCTCCGCGTCTATCGTCAGAGCGCCCAGCGTCTTGCCAGCCTTGCGCAGCAGTACCGACAGCGCCCCCCCGAGGCAGGAAGAAAGGCTTACCAGAAAAAGCTCGAGCGGCATATAGCCTTTGCCGTCTCCCGCGGGAGGTATATAATCCGTTATCACGGCAGGGCTGCCCCCCGCCGTCCCTTTGAACATCATCTTTCCGTTTACCAGTTCCGCCGAAGCTGTTACTGTGTTTGCCATAGTTCTCTCCTTTATAAGATAAAAATATATCCAAGCCCTGAGGCGTTGATATCCCTGCTTGCCTTAACAGGTAACATTGTGAAATTTTTATCAATGTTAATATATACCGGATTGTTCGCATTGTCAATACTCCCTGCCTGCCATGCATGATTGTTTTTTATTGAAATTTGTGGTATAATAAATGTATATTTTAACCATAAATATCCGATAAACGTTTTCAGCAGGTCCGCATTTGAGATAAGGCATATTTAATCTATATTATTGGAGGTCAGTATGAAAAAACTACTTGTTTTATTGTTGGTTTTAGTTCCCGCGCTGCTTTTGATCTTCGTTAACGCCGTTTATTCCGCTCCGCCCGGTCCTGAGCTTAAGGCATTTCCGTCGATCATCGGGCCGGTCAAGTCTTTTAATCTTGACATTATAGTTAACATACCCGATCCCGTGCTTCACACAAAACTGCATGACAAAACAGGTGTTCCTTTGGTGGAAGCAATTCATGCATCCGACTTAAAGACGCTTACCGGCGACCTCGACCTGCACGGTCTCGGCATCGCCAACGCCGAGGGCCTTCAGTACTGCGCAAATGTAAAGTATATAAATCTTGAGGACAATGAGCTTACAGATATGCCTGGCTTTTCTCATATGGACAAGCTGTTTAAGCTCAATCTGGCATACAACAAATTCACCGCTGTGCCGAACGGACTTTTCAGCGCACCGGCTCTGCAATTTCTATTTATGAACCACTGCCCTGTAACAAGCGTCGATCCGGGCATTGCAGAACTTACAAAACTCATAGAACTCGACCTGAGCAATACCAGCCTCGATTCGTTTCCTACAGCTTTACTGTCTATGAACAAGCTGGAGCACCTGCTGCTCAATTATACTCCGTTAAAAGCCATTCCTGATAACATAGACCACATGACGAAATTGGAGAATCTCGATCTATGCAGCACAGGGCTTGAATCGCTGCCGTCTTCGATATCGGGGCTTACAAACCTGCATTTTCTGAACGTAAGCGATAATAAGCTCGGATCGCTGCCCAACAGCATATGTTCGCTTCATCTTAGCTCGCTTAACATAGCGGCTAACAACCTTTACAGCCTGCCTGCGCATATTGGCGATAATGTCGCCCAACTGAAAGCCAGCTGCAACCACCTGACAGCCATACCGCAATCAGTGATCGATGCTCCGGATTATAACACCCTCAGTCTTTTAGGGAACAGGCTTACGTCTGTTCCCCCCGGTTTTGCCGACAGAATATTTGAAGGCGTAAACCTTGATTTCAACTTCATAGACGTGTCTCCCGGCTCGCCAGCACGCGAAATACTGGACGCCAGCGAAAGCACCGATAAATATTACATGCGCCAGCTTACGCCTGTTAAAGATCTTACCGCGGATCCTTCATCAGACAGCGTAACGCTCTCGTGGAGCCCATGCCCAAATGGTTCCGACAGCGACGCGACATGGGTCGTAGAAAGCTATGTCGTCTACCAGTATACCGGTGAGATGGTAAAGATAGCGGATGTCGATAAATCGCAGACAAGTTATACGCATACCGGCCTTACGCCCGAAACAGCGTATTCATACCGCGTGGGTGTGAACTACCACATTGTCGATACATACCTTTTACTGGACTTTGTAAACAGGGGTTATACGTCGGTGGATACGACGACGCTCGGCGGCGCGGCTGAAGCAGCCTCTTCGGCCTCCCCGGCCGTATCGGCCGAAGCTTCGCCTGTTATATCGCCCGATTCACTGCCCGCGGCTGAGGAGACCGGCTTAGCGACCCCCGAAGAAAACGCTTTCCCTGTCTGGGCGATAATAATAGCGGCTGTCGGCGCGCTGGGCATAATCGGCACGGGCGTTGCTATGGTAATATTGAAGGCTAAAAAAACCAAAGTGTAAACCACGATATGGCGGGGAGTCCGGCATAAATCTCCCCGCCCGGATTCAGCAGCATGTATCATTAGAAGTATATATCAAATATAAGGGAGTTAAGTATGAAAAGATTACTGGTTTTATTATTGGTCTTAGTACCCGCTTTGCTTTTGGTTTTTGTAAACGCCGTCTATTCCGCTCCGCCCGAATACGGCGCTCCGTGGACTCCGCCGGCCGTGACGCTCATGCCCTCGTTCACCCTTGATCCCGCCGTCAATATTCCCGACCCCGCGCTTCATACAAAACTGCATGCCAAAACAGGCATTCCCTTGGTGGAAGAAATTCATGCATCCGACCTTAAGGCGCTTACCGGAACTCTCGACCTGCACGGCCTCGGCATAGCCAACGCAGAAGGCCTTCAGTACTGCAAAAACGTTGAGAAGCTAAACCTTGCGAACAATGATCTTACAGCCTGCGGAAATATGCCCGATTTTTCTCACATGGACGGGCTCCACCGGCTGGACCTGAGCCACAACGACTTTACGACCGTCCCGTCAGAGATCTTCGGAACTCCGAATCTGGAGAACCTTTGGATGCACGGCTGCCCCATAACCGGCGTCGACCTGTATATTGCGGACCTGGTAAAGCTTAAAGAGCTCGACCTCAGCGATACCGACATGACTGAATTTCCAATAGCTCTGCTATCTATGCACGGTCTCAAAGTTCTGCAGCTCGACGACTCTCCCGTTAAGTCCCTTCCGAATGACATAAGCCATATGACGGATCTGGAAGAACTTCATATGCAAAACACAGGGCTCGAGTCAATTCCGTCCTCTATATCGTGGCTGACTAACCTAAAGCTCCTTAACATAAGCCACAACAAGCTCGAGTCGCTTCCCGACACTATTTGTTCGCTTGATCTCGACGAACTTAACGTTTCGCATAACAGCCTTTACGACCTGCCCGCGGAAATAGGCAGCCACGTCGGCGTACTGCTCGTACAATGCAACCGCCTGACGTCCATACCGCAGTCAATTATCAGTTCTCCTGCTATTGATACGCTCAACATCATGGCAAACCGGCTCACGTCTCTGCCTTCCGGGCTTGCCGGAAAGACGTTCGATGGTCTAAATGTTGGATTCAACTTTTTAGACGTATCCCCAGGTTCCCCCGCGCGCGAGATCATGGAAGATAACGAAAGCTCTATGAAATACTATTTGGATCAGCTGACGCCCGTAAAAGGCCTTACCGCAGCACCCTCGCCGGACAGCGTTACGCTTTCCTGGGATGCATGCCCCAGCGGTTCCAACGATGACGCAACGTGGACTGTGGAACGTTATGTCGTATACCAGTACACAGGCAGCATGGTAAAGATATCCGACGTTGACAAGTCGCATACAAGCTATACGCATACCGGACTTACGCCTGAAACAGAGTATTCATACCGCGTGGGCGTCGATTACCGCATCGTTATACCTGTTCTGATGATAGACTATACGAACCGCGGATATACGGCTGTAAACGCGACGACGCTTTCTTCCGGCACACCTGCAGAAGCATCGCCGCTCTCTCCCGCCGAGCCGCCCGCGATCTCTCCCTCAGCGTCAGCGGATATCCTGCCCGCGGCTCAGCAAACGAACGCGGCTGTTCCCGGGAACAGCTTGCCCGCATGGGCAATAATCATTGCCGCAGCGGGAGCGCTGGGCATAGTCGGCACAGGCGTTGCGCTCGTCGTGCTGAAAGCCAAGAAACCCAGAGCCTAGAATATATTGATTTCATATCTTTAAGGAGGCCAACATGAAAAAGTTACTTGTTTTGTTGTTAGTCCTTGTACCCGCGCTGCTATTGATCTTCGTTAACGCCGTTTATTCCGCTCCGCCCGGTCCTGAGTTTCAGGCGCTTCCGTCGATCATCGGGCCGGTCAAGTCTTTTAATCTTGACATGATGGTAAACATACCTGATCCCGCGCTTCACGTGAAGCTGCATTCTAAAACGGGCGTCCCCACCTCTCAGGCCATATATGCATCCGACCTTAAAGCGCTTACCGGAACTCTCGACCTGCACGGCCTCGGCATAGCCGACGCCGAGGGGCTTCAGTATTGCAGAAATGTTGAGCGTATAATCCTTACGGATAATGATCTTTCAGCCTGGGATTGTATGCCTGACTTCTCGCACATGGACGGGCTCCACCGGCTGGATCTGGACCATAACGGCTTCACTACCGTACCGAGCCAGCTCTTCAATACTCCGAATCTGGAATATCTTTCGATGAACAACTGTCCCATAACCGGCGTCGACCTGTATATTGCGGACCTGGTAAAGCTTAAAGAGCTCGACCTCAGCGATACCAAAATGACTGAATTTCCCATAGCGCTGCTGTCTATGCACGGCATGGAAGTGCTGCGGCTCGATAACACTTCTGTCAAGTCCATTCCGGATGATATAGACCATATGACAGGTCTGAAAGATCTTTATATGCAAAACACGGGGCTCAAGTCGATCCCGTCCTCTATTTCGGGGCTCACGCATCTGCGTCTGCTGAACGTAAGTAACAATAAACTCGAGTCGCTGCCCGACAGCATAAGTAGCATGTCTTCCCTCAAGCGGCTTACGGCGAGCTACAACAACCTTTACAGCCTGCCCGGGGGCATAGGGAACAGCGGAATAGAAGTACTGACAGCCAACTTCAACAAGATAAGCTCCCTGCCCGATTCGATTGGAGATTCCGGCAATCTTGTGGAGCTGAGGCTGGCGCTCAACAGGCTCAAGTCACTGCCTGCTAACTTCGGAGACCACGTATATGATTTTATAGACTTAAGGTATAACTTTATCGACATATCTTCCGGCGCCGAAGCCTGGACCGTGCTTACCGACATCGAAGCGCCGGACGGCTTTTTACTTAAGCCGCAGCTGGTGCCGGTTACAGGAGTTACTGCGCTGGCTGCGTCCGATTCGATAACGCTGTCATGGCAGTCCGGGGAGAACGGTTCGAACGGGGCCGAGTGGGATGTGGACGGTTACGTAGTGTACCTCTACGACGGCAGCCTTACAAAGCTTGCCGATCTGGGGCCCTCCACGCTCACCTATAAGCATACGGGGCTGAATCCCTCCACCGAATATTCCTACCGTATAGGCATAGACTACCATGTGGTCGATATAATGTCTGAATTTGACGTGATAACGCGCGGGTATACATCGGTGAGCGCCGATACGCTTGCGGCGAGCGCGCTCCCCGCGGCATCGGCGGAGCCGCTGCCTGCGTTATCAGAGGAAACCGTATCGGCCGTCCCCGACGAGCCTTCAGCCCAAAATCCCGAGGCGGCGCCCGTAAGCGCCCCGGGAGACGCGGTTCCTTCATGGGTGATGATAGTGATAATCGCGGTGGCCGCCGCAGGCATACTCGGCACGGGCGCTGCCCTCGTCATACTGAAGCTAAGGAAGCCAAAAGCATAAATAACTTTATCTAATACAAAAAGGCGCTTGCTTAAGTGCCTTTTTGTTTTCGTTTTAGTATTATGATCAGTGCGGCTTCTGTCGGCTTTAACAAGGGCCGTACTTAAAAACGTATTCGTTGATCCCTGCGCTCAAAAGGTTTGATACCGTCGGGCACTTGACCTTTAACAGGAAGTATATGTCCCTGCCGCAATCCGATAAAGTCTCATAATTGCCCATCCCTTTGCTGATAACGATATCGGCGCCGAAGAATATGTCCAGAAACGTTTTGCTGCATTCGTCCTGCAAAACTCCCGGCATATCGCACCCGGTGGATATGATCCGCGCGATACTGCCCAGCCCCGAGCCCCTCGCTTCTTTCTCTGTCGCATCGTTTATT
>CAZDZY010000133.1:0-6369 GCA_964510055.1 uncultured Christensenellaceae bacterium | reverse complement strand
ACATTGTCATCATCTCCCGCCAAAGTAAAATTGAACTGGTATTGCCACGGCCACGGGTTCTCTATCCACTGCCACGGGTATTTGCTTGGCCGGCCCATCAGCAGCATCCCATACGTGTTCTCGAATTCTTTTCTCAAAGCGCCGGCTTCGGCAACAACGGCATTGTATTTATTAAGGGCATCCCTGTCGTCCGGATGCGTATTAAGATACAGATGCAAGTCTATCGCGTAAAAATCAAGCGCGGTCAGCTGTTTTAACATTTCGTCTCTGCTCATTAATACTCCCCTCCAACTTCCTGCTTAGGTTCCCATCCATACACGCCGACGAGCCCGGGGAATGCGGTGCCTTTTCGAAGCGCCGTCAGCGGCATGAACGTCGGGCACCATTTTTGAAACGGCACGTAGGCGTGGGCGAGCTGTACGTCCCGAATCTCCGTTTCATGGTCGATGCATTCCGCATGCATGTTTTCCTGAAATCTCATGCCCGTTTCCCCCATCGGCATACGTTCCATCCTCATATCCGCCTCTCCCATCGGCGGGAGTTCATGGCGTCTGAATTCCATTTCCCCCATCGCCGCGTATATCCCGGGGTATTTATCTTGATTCATATCATCATTCTCCTTCTTTCAGCCGGATATGCGGCATCAGCACGCCCCAAAAAGCCTCACGGTTTTTTGGGCGCTCCGCATATACAGCTTCATAATATACATGATATGAGTCTGCGGACATTTTGCTACAAGGCATGCCATAAAAGGTAAATTGCAGGGGTAATTATCATTCCACGCTCCACGCGTCTATAGTCGGTACGGTAAGGTAATCGTTTCCCTCGGACGTATAAGAGTAAAGGTAAGCAGTCGTTCCCCAAACCTTTACCGCTCCCCCTTCGGTTATATAAGGCTCTCCCTCGCTCATGCGGTAGAATACCTGAAGTATGCGGCCCGTATCTTCTTTGCCCGACACATACATCAGGAAGTCACAGTAATACTCGTTTCCCGTTCCGTATTCATATACGTCGAAAACAGTGCCTTCAGCGCATGCGTACTTTTTCGTTTCATAGTAACAGGCGTCATACATCTCTTCCCAGCTGCTTTCGGCGCACTGCGATTTAAACGGCTCGAGCCTTGCTTGCCTTGCTTCCTTTGTTTCCTGAATAAACCCGTACGAAAAACCGCCTGTAAATATTGGCTCTTCAAAATAACTGTAAAGCGTGCCATTGCCGTGGGAAGTACTGTTAAGGTAGCCTCCCGAATAATATACCCTGTCATACCAGTACTCGCTGCCCTCCCCGTTCAAGAGGTCATCCGCATATTCGCCTTCTTCCGAAAATCCGTATTCCCAGGTGGTCTGCCCGTCCCCGCTCATATGCCCCCCAGACCAGCAGCCTTCATATATCCACGACATACCGGTCTCGTCCGGGTTCGTAAACGTACCATAGCCTTCCGGCAGCCCTCCTATCGTCTCCCCCGTGTAAGTGCCCGTGCATTCGCCGAAGACGAACGGCAGCGTTATCGTCTGCCCCGCCACCACCTGCACAGCAGGGGTCGGCTCAGGGGTCGGCTCGGGTGTAGGAGCTTCTGTCGGTCCAGTTACGGGCGTCGGCAGCTGCGCCATAAATTCATCAGCGTCGAAGTTTCCAGCTGCTCTTTTAAACGTTCCGACTTTATCCACTTCCACCTCGTCTTTGCTGACGGTGAATTCATATTTATAGCCCTCGATCGTAACCGTTCCGCCGCCTGTTGACTTGTCAAATGTATATTCGCCCTTATAACCATCCGATATCGAACGGATATAAAAGCTGTTGTCCGCTCTGAATTCGATCACTTCGCCGCGGCCTTCACTGTACCAGAGGCCTACTATCGATCGCCCGCCTGTCAGCAAGAGCAGCGCCGCGGCCAATACAGCGGCAAGGGCTGCAGTTCCCGCTATAAGCCCGATCACCAGGCCTTTTCTTCCTTTCGGTTTTCTTTTTTGAAGCCCTGCCATGTTCCGGCCCTGCAGCGGCAGCTGCGGCACTATCCCGGGCTGCAGTTGGTGCCCGCAGTTATCGCAGTATGCTGCGCCATCTTCCGAATATTTCCGGCAATTCGGACAAAACATTTTTACTCCTCCTGATTTATCATGTAATATTATATAAATTTTTTATATTGAACATTACTTTGAGCAAGTATAATCGCTCAACACTAAGTTCAGTATTTGTTCCCTATTGTTCCCTTTAATTATATTTCTGTTGACTTTTATATCCCATTGTGGTACGTTTGATGACACGGAGGATCGTATTATGGATGAAAAATGGTTTTCAGTGGAGCAGGCGGCGGAAATGCTGCGTCTTCACCCAAAAACGCTCAGAAGATATATAACGGAAGGAAAACTGCGCGCCAATAAAGTCGGCAAGCAATACCGCATAAACGGACATGACTTAAGTATATTTGTAGAAGGCCGGGATGAATATGCGGAAAGCACAGAGTTTGTTCCAAACATCGAAGTGTCGGCAGTGGCAGATATAACGGTCCGCGGCAGGGATGAAGCGGACAGGATAGAGAGCATGCTTATAGCCGCTCTCAATTCGAAAGATCCCTCATACGGTGCCAGCAGCGCTAACGTGCAGCGGTCCGCTGGCGATAAAAAGGTGCGCGTCATGCTTTGGGGCACCCCGCAGTTTATTACCGCGATACTTGAATGTATTGCCGCCGTAAGCGAAAACAACGCATAAATGCTGAATAATGAAGGAGGAAATATGAGTTCCATTTACAGGTCGAACGAAGGCAGACAAGAGATAATCAACAGATACGAGGAGATATTAAAGTACTGGCCTATGGCAAATGAAAAAAAGACTGTTCCCACGAGTTATGGCGATACGTTCGTGATCGCCTGCGGTATTAAAAACGGCCCGCCCGTCATATTGCTGCACGGCTCGTCTACAAACTCGGCGATGTGGATGGGCGACGTGGAGACGCTCGGTGAAACGCGCAGGGTTTATGCCGTGGATATTATCGGCGAACCGGGCAAAAGCGCCGAAAGCAGGCCGGACAGCAAGAACGGCGCGCATTACGCCGACTGGCTTAAAGAAGTGTTCGACGGCCTTGATATAGATAAAGCCGCGTTTGTCGGGAATTCTCTCGGCGGCTGGATGTCCATCGCGTTTGCGTCGCATTATCCCGAGAGGGTGGAAAGCCTTGTGCTTCTTGCTTCGGGCGGAATATCCAACATGCGGCCTTCGTTTATGCTTAAAACGCTTGCTTACGCTTCAAGGAACGATTTTGGCAAGATAGGCAAACTGGTATACGGAGATATTGAGATGCCGGAAGAAGTATTATCGTTCAGCAGGCTGATAGGCAAATACTATATCCCCCGCACGAGCGGATACGGCGCGTATCCTGACAAGCTGCTCAAAAAATTAAGCATGCCGGTGCTGTATATGGCCGGAGACAGCGACGCGCTGATGCCTACAGAGAAAAACGCAAAAAGATTCAAAGCGCTCGTCCCCCATGCGGATGTACGCGTACTCGAAGGCCTCCCGCACGCTCTTATCGGCTTTGCCGGGGATATAGCAGAATTCATAAACGGAAGAAGAAACGCGACATGATAAACTATGAGAACTGCAACGGGAAAATGATTGCCGTATTATCCGGCTTAAAGATAAGCGGTGTTCAAGACATGCTGGATATAATGGCTGAAGTTTTCCAGAACGGCTGCGAAAGGATAGCCGTGCAGGAAGACACGCTGCCCGAGGGATTCTTTTCCTTAAAGACCGGGATCGCGGGCGAAATATTGCAGAAGTTTTCCAACTTCCATATGAAACTAGCTATTGTCGGAAATTTTGATAACGTGCAAAGCAGCAGCCTTAAAAGTTTCATATACGAATGCAACAAAGGGAACCAGATATTCTTTAAAGGAACAAAGGACGAAGCTGTTAAATCACTTATATCAAATTAATATGATTCGCCGGAAATTACCCGCCGGCGTTTTTCTTTTTGTTGTCAATAAAAAAGGAAGCGGCAAATGAAGAAAATGCCCTGAAATAATATTCAAAGCACCTTCTTACTTGCCATGAATCACCGATCCTGCCAGGCTTGTTACGGTGTCCTGCTGGCTGATGTCCCTGCTGATGCTCCTGTTCCCGGGCTGGTCCCTATACCAGTGCTCACTGTAGGCAGCGGGCTAAGCGGCGCCGACGGGCTTAATCTCGCGCTTGGCAGCACGCTTGGCTGGGTAGAAACCCTTGGCGATGTTCCAGCCGAGCCTGAAGGCTGATTGTTTTGGTTCGTGCATGCCGCAAAAACCGCAACCAGCGCAATGATAATCATTATTGCAATAATCAGTTTTTTCATCAAATCGCCTCCTTTGAACTTATTTTTGACTAAACGGAGGCTAATTATTAGCGCATGTTTATGTTATTTTTTCATATTTTTACCGGCCCGATAAATTCCCGCAAAAGGCTGTGTATCGGGATAGTGTTTTCGTCTTCAAAGCTCAAAACATAATTTAAGAATTTCAGCAGGCTGTGAGCTTCCGGGTAATAAGGCATATCCGATTTAAACTTCAAAAGGTCGCCGTAGCAATGCTTTTTAAGTACAAGCGGTTCATACAGAAGCGTTGTGTTGAACATCACATCCGCAGATTCCTGATAAGGCAATATATATTTATATTCGCCCCTTCGCACGGAGTCCCATATCTCAAACGTCTGCTCAAACGAATATCCTCTTGTACGCTTGTCCCTTGCCAGCCTGCGTATAAGCCGCAGGTCATCCGGAAAGACCACGTTGTGCTCGTCGATGTTGAGCGTTGTCAGCGGGGAAACGAATATCTTAAACTTCTTGTCCGCCGGGATGTCTCTTGTCAGGGCGTCGTTGAGGCCGTGAATGCCTTCGACTATAAGTATGTCGTCGTCGATACAAAGCTGCACCGTTTCTTTTTTCCGTTTGCCTGTGTAAAAATCAAACTGCGGCAGGCTTGCCACTTCGCAGGCCAGCAGTTTCTCGAGGTCGCCGTTAAGCTTTTCAACGTCTAAAGCGTCGATGCTCTCAAAGTCCTTTTTCCCTTTATCGTCCAGCGGTACGTCGTCCCGGTTTTTATAATAGTCGTCCAGCGATATCGGCCTGCACTTTCTTCCCGCCGCGCGCAGATGCACCGCCAGCCTCGACGCAAACGTCGTTTTGCCGGATGAAGACGGGCCGGCAATGAGCACCACGCGTACGGCCTTAACCGCTATTTGCTGAGCGATATTCGAAATGGTCATTTCATGCAGCGCCTCGTTTATATCGATAAAGTCATAGATACCGCCGTTTGAGAGCATTTCGTTCATGTCGGCTATATAAGAAGCGTGAAGCACTCTCCCCCATTCTTCCGCTTTCGCGAAAACCGAAGAATATTTCGGCTGATCCGTTATCGGCTTATTGCCTTTGGCATAGGGCGCCGGATATTTAAGTATAAAACCGTTCGAATACGGGATAAGGCGCGTACCTTTAAGATACCCCGAGCTTTTTGGCATTATCCCGTGAAAGTAGTTTTTATACCCTCTGTATTCGTACAGCCTGTAATAATCGAAAGGGCGGTAGTCGAGCAGCGCCGCTTTCGCGCAAAGCCCCTCGTCCAGCATTATTCTTTTCGCTTCGCTTACCTGCATCTTTGTGAGCGTAAAATCTTTATCTTCGGCAATATATTCGATTACTTTTTTCTCAAGAGCGGCGATCTCCTGATCCGTTATATTGGGAATAGTGCAGAACATCCCGCCGTAAAGAGAATGCTCAACTGTAAAGCCGCGTCCGGGCAGAAGCTCTTTCGCAGCGCAATAAAGCAGAAACGTCGCTCCGCGTAAAAAGACGCGCGAAGCAAGCTGATCGCTTTCGGGATGCAGGAATCTTATATGAGCGCCCGGCCTTGCCTCGTCGGCGAGCGAACACAGGTTGCCGTCCATAACAGCGCATACGGCGCCCGGCGACACATCCGGCGCGATATCGCAGAGGCGCGCCGACCCGCCTTTAATTTCTATAAATCCTCCGTCATCAAGCAAAACGTAAAAGGCGTCTGTCATATGAATACCTCTTTTTGTTTTTATATATAGTATAACCCAATGGCGTTTCTTTCTCCACTATACTTTTTTGCGGCGGGTTTTAACAAAATATATGCGCTATTCATAAAATACACTAACAACGTATCGTTGTTATTTATGAAAGGAGTTAATTTTATGCCTGATGGTTTTGATATAGTACAACGCGGCCCCGGCGGCATGCCTCCGGAAGGCAGGCCCCCGGAGGGCAGGCCCCCGATGAACAGACCCCCTATGGGCAGGCCCCCATTCAGGCCCCCGCATAGGCCCCCGCGCAGGCCTCCGTTCAGACGCCCGATATTTCCCATCCCCATATTCCCGCCG
>CAZDZY010000132.1:0-6430 GCA_964510055.1 uncultured Christensenellaceae bacterium | reverse complement strand
CAAATACACCTCATCAGTCTCGCTTCGCTCGCCAGCTTCCCCTCAAGGTGAAGCCTTTTACGCCCTAAAACTATAGTTTTATTAAGACGCCGTATAAATTGACTATTCATATATTTCTGGACAGCCCCTTTTTTTATTTACCGGGCAGCGATATCTCGCCCGCATAGCAGGTATCAAAGATGCGGCGCACTTCGTCGAGGGAACTCGTTTGACCCAAAGCCCACATCAGTTTCGTTACCGCCGCCTCTGTCGTCATGTCCATTCCGGGAATCACTCCACAGGAAATAAGGCGCTTGCCCACTTCATATATAGAAAAATCGCTGGGCTCATACGTACACTGGCTGCACGCGACTACGGCAATTCCTTTGTCGACAAGCGATTGTATCTTTGAAAGGAATCCGCCGCGTTCGATGTTTATGCCGCCCGCGCCGAACGTTTCCAGCACGACGCCGCGGTACTTCATTTTGAGCAGCATATCGAAGATATCGGGATGCGTTCCCGGGATCAGCTTAAGCAAAAATACATCCGGGCAGATATTGTCGCAAAGCGTTGTGGGGAGGCCATTATCAACGCTTGTATGGCAAAGAGCGCTTTTACGTAAGCCGTTAGCGAATACTTCGCCTAAGTATGGCGCGTTTATGCTTTCAAACGCTTCAAAGCCCATAGTGCGCACTTTTACGGCCCTGCAGCCGTTCATTATCTTGTAATGGAACGCAATGCTTACGCCGGGTATATTGCTCTCCACAGCCGCAAAAGCCGTATACAGGTTGTTGCGGGCGTCAGTAAGGGGATGGTAGACAGGCATCTGGGCACCGGTGAGCACTACCGGCTTACGAAGGTTCATCAGCATAAAGCAGAGCATGGAAGCCGTATAAGCCATCGTATCCGTCCCGTGGGTGATTACGACCCCGTCGTTATCAGGCAGGTTCTCCATAACCGTACGCGCTATGGTCTGCCATTCTTCCGCCTGTATGTTTGAACTGTCCATGTGCAGTATATCTTTGACTGTAATATTGTAACCACACTTAATATCCGAGATATAGTCAAGAAGTTCGTCCCCGCTTATCTCCGGCTTTAAGCCGAACCCGCCCTCGCGGGCTGCTATAGTGCCGCCGGTCGTTAAAAAGAGCACGTTTTTCACGATAATTTCACCTCCCCGGTCTATACGTCCTGTATAGTCTCCTGGCAAACCCAGGTATCATAATATTTTATCATTATTATTGCCGGTATTACCACTATTCTTTTCGTTTTTGACAGAGCATGATTAATTTCTTTCTGAAAGCGCTTGACAGACTAACAGTTGTTAGTTTATAATCGAGGCTAACAACTGTTAGTTTAGATATATATGCCGGGTAACAGGCGTACTGTGAGGCGAAGCATGAATACGAAAGAAAAAATAATGCGCGAAGCGCTTGATCTGTTCTCGGTAAGAGGGTATGAAGCCGTATCCGTAAGGGACATTGCGCGGGCGGTTGGTATAAAGGAAAGCTCGCTTTATAACCACTTTAAGAATAAGCAGGATATATTCGACACTATACTGAGCGAGTACTCGAAGCACATAGAGGAGTTTTTTTACCGGATGCGGCTTACGGGAGAGGACAGGCAGTTTAAGGTCGACGAGAAAACAATTAATATGTACAGGGACATGACTGCGGAACAATTTGCGGCCGCAGCGGGTCAGATATTCGAATATGTGTTTACGGACGAGATAAGCGTAAAGCTTCGCAAAATGCTTACGATAGAGCAATACCGCAGCGAGAATATCGCAAAGAAATTCAGAAGCATTTCGTTTGACGACAGTATCAATTATCAGGCAATGTTGCTTGACGGAATGATAAAAGCGGGGCTTCTTATAAAGACTGACCCATATATACTGGCGCTGGAGTTCTTCTCGCCGATATTCCTGATATTCTATAAGTACGACAACGACGAGAAAAGCCTTAGGGAAGCTAAAGAGCTGTTCACTCGGCATATTAAGCATTTCAGCGAAACTTACAGCGTTAAGCAGTAATTAATTTTTAAGGAGTTTAGATATGAAAATCGCAGTTATAAACGGGAACATGCGCCGCGGCAGCACATGGCACTGCATGGACATTCTGCGGCAGGAGCTGTCCCGATACGGCGAGGCGGAAACAACGGAATTCTTCCTGCCAAAAGATATGCCGCATTTCTGCAACGGGTGTTTTTCTTGCATCGTTAACGGGGAGCATACGTGCCCTCACTCGCAGAGTATGGCGCCTATAACGAAGGCGATGCTCGAGGCGGACGTGATAATACTTACGTCGTCCGTGTACGCTTTGGACGTTACGGGCCAGCTTAAAGCCCTGCTCGACCACCTGTGCTATATGTGGATGAGCCACAGGCCAAACCCGGGCATGTTTAACAAAGTAGGGGTGACGATAGTTACGACAGCCGGAGCGGGCCTCGGCCACACAACGAAGACGATGCGCAACAGCCTCAGATTCTGGGGGGTAAAACGAGTATTTTCGTATAAAAACGCGGTTTCAGCGATGAGATGGAGCGACGTGAAACAGAAAAAGCAGGATAAAGTAAAACGTGATACAGCCGTGATGGCGAAGCAAATAGCCAAAACCGTTGGTAAAGAAAAGCGGCCCCTTTTCAGAAGCTTCTTCTTTACGCTCATGAAGGGCATGATGAAAAAGAACACGTGGAACCTCACCGACAGGAAGCACTGGGAGGACAACGGATGGCTGAGCGGGGCAAAGCCGTATTGAGCAAGAAGAATAAGTTAAGAGGCTGCGGAAATATCCGGCAGCCTCTTTTGTTATATTGGTGAGGTCAGGTATTTTCTTCTTTGAGCGCGTCGAGTATATTCTCCTTTTTTATCTTCGAGCTGGAGTACCACATAGTTACGAGCACTATGATGAGTATCATCGCCACCGCGAAGCCGTAGTTCGCCCACGGAAGCGTGAATGCGGACTCGAGCACCGAGCGCTGCATGCCGAACAGCAGGTAAGCCACTCCCACGCTGATGGGGAGGCCGTACAGCAGGCCTTTAAGGCCGTAGAATACGCTCTCGAACCGTATCATCCTGTTAAACCCTTTGGGCGTCATGCCTACGGAACGCAGCATTGCGAACTCCCTGCGGCGCAGAGCGATGTTAGTGGAGACAGTGTTGAATATATTAGCGATGCATATAAGGCTTATGAGTATTATGAACCCATACACGAATATCCCCAAAAACAGCTGCAAATTCTGCTGCGACCGCGACGCGCTTCTTATATTGCGGGCATAAGAGACAGACGGATTATCCTGCGTCATTTCCGTTATCTGCTTTTCAAGCTCCTGGTCGTTATCCGTTGACAGGAACGTGACGCGCTGGATATCGCTCGATGCTTCCTGCTGATTCAATCCTGAAGCAAGTGCATCAAATACCGGCTGCGTAACGATAAACGTTGCTGTATGGAAATGCTGCAGCAATATCCCCATAGGGCGCTCCTCAGTTACCGCGCCTACCGAAAATGTAAGCTGTGAGGATGATAACGATGTAGCAGGGTTGGATAAAGCCTGTTCAAAAGATGAAGCAGGGTTGAATAAAACCTGCCTACCGGGGCTTAAATTAAGGATATCACCGAAAACCTTCTTCGCCACTTTAACATCTGGAGAGTAATCCTGCCCGTGGTTTATCAGTATCGCTTTCGGATTCTGCGGGTCGGAATATTCGTCGTACTTTACCCCGACGGTTTTGGCGTAGCGGCTGAAACTGCCATCGTCAAGACTGACTATATTCACCTGGAAATTGTATTGTCCGTTTTCGACCATGCTATACATTTTTGCATACTCGCTTAAATCTTCTTCATTAAGCGGTATAAAACCGTTAAGCTGGGATGTTTCAGTGTGATCTTTGACATCGTCAAGAGAAACGATGGTATCGTCTATTATACTCCGTTCTGAATCAGGCACCGCGGAATAATAGACCGCAATATCGTAGTTATACCCTTCAAAAGACACGCCTGCAAGAGCACCTGTGATCTGCATATACGAAGACACGGTAAGGAACAGCACAAGGCTTATAACGAGCGATACTATCGTAGCGCGGTACTTCCTGCGGCTGCGCTTTAAGTTTTTGAGCGCGATCTCTGCTTCAAATCCGAATAGCCGGCGCGTAAACCGCGAGGTTTTTACAGCCCGGTGCGAAAGCCTCACTTCGCGCGTCTGGCGGATAGCGTCTATGGGCGTTATTTTAGACGCGCGTTTTGCGGGCAGCCATGCGGATATGAATATCGTTACGGCAGAAAGCGCTATCGTGGCGGCTATAGCCCACAGAGGAACTATGAGCGTCAGTTTAACGTCGTTATATAAGTACAAAAAGCTGTTAAGCAGCGGCTGTATGGCCGCAAGCGTTATGCCTATGCCCGCTATGCCCGCCGCTATACCGAGCGGAACGCCAATGAGCCCCAAAAATAAGCCCTCGAAGTATACGCTCGCCCGTTTTTGCCGCTTAGTTGCACCTACGCTGGCGAGAAGACCCAGCTGTTTCGACCGCTCTGATACCGATATCGCGAACGCGTTGTAGATGAGCGAAACAGACGCAATTATTATTATTGCTATTATGACTGCCATGAAGACCTGTATAAACGTATAAACGTTATCGAAATCAACGACGCCGTAATAGCGAAGCAGCTCGTTATTGAATACGACGTTACCTCCCGTAAGGTTTGCTTTCTCGGCCAAAGACGACATTTTATCGTATATGCCGCGGTCAACGCTGGAGGCGGTAAGATATACATTGACGGTATCAGCGGGAGAAAGTGAAGCAGGATCGAGGTATCCTATCACTCCGTATCCCGCCGACCAGCTGTATTCAAAGCTAGGCGGCCCTATCACGCCGACAACGGTATATTTGACTGTACCCTCCGGCACGAACGTTTCAGTAACTGTGCGTTCGCCGTTCGGGGATACCTCGTAACTATAAGACGTATTCTCGTCGAACACGGTGCCGTCTCCGCCTATACGCCGGCCTGTATTAAGTTCGAGCGTATCGCCGATCGAGAGATTTACTCCGCTCGTTTTGCCTATGCTCTCGGATATGACTGCCTCGCCGGCTTTTTCAGGCAGCCTGCCCGATACGAGCCGGACGGACATCTGGCCGAAACCTTCCGTAATGTATTCGCGGACGCAAAGATACGGCTTTGAGTAGATGTCAGAGCCGAATACGGCATACCCCATATCGCGGCCGAGTATCGCTTTATCGACGTCTTTGCTTTCGGTAATAACGGATACGTTCTGCGCCAGTACGCCTTTTATCTCCGCGTGCCAGTTGCCGTTGTCGGCAATGGAACTTCTCTGCACCATTGAAACGAACGACGAAATGAAAACCGTGACCGCAGTGAGCATTGCGGCGGATATTATTATGCCTATTATCGTAACGACGGTACGTTTTTTGTTTTGCTTTAAACTTTTGAGCGTGAACTTTTGTATGACGTTCATTTGCGGATCACCTCGTCCTTGGTGATGCGCCCGTCTTCTATGCTTATTATACGGTCGGCTTTAAGCGCCGTTTGGTGGTCGTGCGTTACGAGTATAAGCGTCTGGTTGTATTTTTTATTCGACACTCGCAGCAGGTTTATGATGTCTTCGCTGTTTTTGCTGTCCAGGTTTCCCGTAGGCTCGTCCGCGAGCACGAGAGCCGGGCTGTTTATAAGCGCGCGGCCGATGGACACCCTCTGCTGCTGCCCGCCGGATAGCTGGTTTGGCAGGTGTTTTCTGCGGTCAACCAGTTTGAGTAACAACATTATATCGCCGAGCTGCGCTTTATCGGGCTTGCGCGCGTCGAGCAGCAGCGGCAGAGTTATATTCTCTTCTACGTCGAGCACGGGTATCAGGTTATAAAACTGGTATATAAGCCCTACCTGGCGGCGGCGGAATATGGCAAGCTTCGTTTCATTAAGCGAGTAGATGTCCGTATTGTCCACGAACACCTTGCCCGACGTAGGGCGGTCAACACCGCCCAAAATATGCAGCAGCGTCGATTTGCCCGAGCCCGACGAGCCTACGATAGCTACGAATTCGCCCTTGTTCACGCTGAGCGATACGTTATCGAGCGCTTTAACGGCTGCTTCCCCGTTCCCATAAGTTTTACTTAAGTTTTCGACCCTCAATATTTCCATAAAAATCTCCTTAAATTTCGATACGATTTAATAATAGCCGGCCAGGGTGACAATACAGTGACAAACAGCGTGACAGTTTCGTCACTTGCGAAACCGTATCAAAAATATGCTTCCGCCGGACGGCGCATTTTTTGCCTCTACGCTGCCGTCCTGTTCGCGTATTATGGCCGCCGCCATCGAAAGGCCAATGCCCACGCTGTCGTCGGAGGCGTTCTTTCCGCGGAAAAAGCGGTTGAAGATATATGGAAGGTCGTTCTCATCTATGCCCGGCCCGTTATCCTGTATGCGTATCTCAGTGT
>CAZDZY010000131.1:0-6670 GCA_964510055.1 uncultured Christensenellaceae bacterium | reverse complement strand
TCTTAGGGACCTTGCCCGTGCTTTCGGCGTATTCAAACAATTCCTTTGTCGTGACGCTCCCGTCGTCCGGGTAGCTTTTAACGCCGAGTATAACGCGCGCCGGAATTACTACTACCCCCAGCTTCTCGAGCATCCCTTTTGGCAGGTCTGCCGTGCTGTCTGTGATCAATTTAATGTCCCTCATGATTTTTCCCCTGTCCGGCGCCTGATTATCCATACGCCGGTTCTCCCATAATATTTCATCCTATACGCCTCCCCGGTAACCTTTTATCGGGGACGGCTGATGATTGCTGATATTGTAACATATTATACAATAATATGTCTGGTAATGGGATATGCGGCCTTGTCGCGGTCATCCCATCCGCCCTGTTGCTGCAGTAGTGAAGAGGGCCGGCCCATCCCCGGCCGGCGCCCGATCCCGCATATGCATGCATCTCTCTGTATCTACTTATAGAGAAACGATATCCCGAGGGACCCCGACCCTCCCTGTGATGCGGTCGTATTCGACATATCAGTCACTATGACGTTATTAAAGCCGAACTCCTTCCCGAGCCTCTCCTTTACCTCTCCGGCACCTTCGCTGTTCAAGCAGTGCGTTATGAATATCCTCTTGGGGTCGATGCGCTCCGCGTCCTTCATGACAATTTTGTAGTACTTATCTAAATAGTCTTTTCCCATTAACCCCTGGCCCGGCGTTACTTCCCCTGATTTCATTTCGATCGTGGGCTTTATATTGAGGCTGTCGCCTACGACCGAAGTGAACTTCGAGCACCATCCGCCCATGTAAAAGTACTTAAGAGCGCCTACAATAAAACCGACATGTATTTTAGGGCGCAGGGCAAGCACACGCTGTGTTATTTCCTTAAGCTCCATGCCGCTGTCGGCCATATCCGCCGCTTCGAGGGCAAGCAGCCCAATGCCGGATGAGAGGCTCGTAGAATCGACCACGGATATCCTGTCCCTGTCCACCTTCTCGGCAGCAGTCATGGTCACAGCTGCCGCTACCGCGTCCCGCACAGTTGCCGAAAGTTTGCCGCTTACGCCCATGAATAATATATCGTGATCATCTTTGAGCCACTTTCTGAATACTTCTTCAAACTGGCTTATGCTTACCGGCATTGTTTTGGGCATCGTCCCGGTAACATCCGCGTATTCGAACAAGCCCTCGTTTTTTAAACTCCCGTCGTCAGGAAATTTTTTTTCGCCGAGTATTATATGCAGCGGTACTGCTTCTATACCGCGCGCTTCCAGCATTTCCTTGGGGAGATCCGCATTACTGTCTGTGATAACCTTTATCTTTCTCATAGCACACTCCTATTGCGGGGGCCTTAAGGCCCCTTGTATTTTTGATCGTTAGCAGAACGGCAGGCTGTAATGATATACAGCCGGCCGGATAGTTATTTGTACAGGTATATCAGCCCGAACGAACCGGGCCCGCCGTGCACCGAGACTGTGGGCGACGTATCGGTCATGATAACGTTGCTGCAGCCGTAATCGCGCTCAAGCCTTTCCTTCAGCTCGCCGGCTTCGCTTTCGAGGCAGTGCGAAACGAATACCCATTTTGGGTCGATGCTTGACGGCCGTTCTATAGCCTTCGCCAGGTATTTCTCGATGTAATTCTTTCCGCTGAGCTTCTCGCCGGGCAGCAGCTCGCCGTTTATGAGGTTGAGGACGAGCTTCGTATTAAACGTGTTGGCGAGCATCGAAGTGAGCCTGGAACACCTTCCGCCCATATGAAGAAACTTAAGCGTGCCAAGGACGAAGCTGGTGTGCACTTTGTCGCGTATGTCCAGGGCGTGCTCGGTCACCTCCTTAAGGCTTGCGCCTTTGCCCGCCATTTCCGCCGCCTCGAGCACCTGCAGGCCCAGCCCCGAAGATACGCTCATCGAGTCAATTACCGATACCCTGCCGTTTGCCAGCCTCGACGACGCCGATAAAGCGTTCTGCACGGCGTCCCCTATTTTGCTGCTTAACCCGACATATATTATGTCGTGATCTTCGCTGAGCAGTTTCTGGAACGCCTCCTGGAACTGGAATTCGGTGGGCGACGCTGTCTTAGGCATATTGCCCGAGGTTTCAGCGTATTCAAACAATTCCTTTGCTGTGACGCTCCCGTCGTCAGGGTAACTTTTAACGCCGAGGATAACGCGCGCCGGGATCACCAGCACCCCGCGCTCCTCGAGCATCCCTTTAGGCAAATCACACGTACTGTCTGTGATCACCTTTACGTTTCTCATAGTTTTCTCCCTTTATCCGGCGCCCGGATATCCGTCCGTTCGCCGGTTCTCCCATTATATTTCATCCTGTACGCCTTCACGATGACGTCTCATCGATGACGGCCGATGATTGCTGATATCATTACATGTAATATTGTTTATTTATACATGTACATTATGCCGAGCGCCCCCGGCCCGACATGCACCGAGACCGTCGGCGACACTTCGGTGATTAATACATTGTTAAACCCGTATTCGCCCGCAAGCCTGTCTTTTAACTCGCCGGCTTCATCCGAGATGCAGTGCGTCACGATTATCCTTTTACGGTCGATGCGCTCCCTGTTTTCCATGATCTTCTCTAAATATCTGTCGAGGTAATGCCTTCCCCTTAAATTTTCGCCCGGTATCATTTCGCCGTCTTTGAGCTCTATAAGGGGTTTTATATTCAATGTGCCGGCCATTATCGAAGTGAGCCTCGAACATTTCCCGCCCATGTAAAGGTACTTGAGCGTATCGAGCACCATGCTGCCCTGCACCTTATCGCGTATCGCATACGCGTGGTTCGTTATTTCCACAAGCCCCGCGCCCTTATCGGCCATATCCGCCGCCTCAAGTACGTGAAGCCCGGTAGCGGCTGAAGCGCTCAGCGTATCTACTATAGATATCCTGCCGGATACCAGGTTCGATGTGGCTGCCGCGGCGTTGCTCAGGTTCAGCGCTATTTTGCTGCTGATGCCCGTAAAGAATATGTCGTAATCTTCGCCGAGCCACTTCTGGAACATCTCCTGGAACTGCCTTACCGTAGGCGGCGCCGTAGCGGGCAGCGTTTTCTCCGCATCCGCGAATTCGAACAATTCCTTATTGCTGATACGTTCGACGTCAAAGTCGCCTTTACTGCCGAGTATGATACGGGACGGGACAACGTCTATGCCCCGCTTCTCCAGCATATCCTTAGGCAGGCTGGTCGTGCTGTCTGTGATGATTTTTACTTTCCTCATAATACTCCCCCAAAACAAATCTCAGAAAAATTTACCGCCCCGAAAACCCCGGGCTTTCGGGAAACCCTTATTTATTCTCTAAAAAGCTTCGGGCTTTTCAGATCGACCGTGAAATCATAACATGCTATGTTATGATTGCTAAAACCCAAAAGAACGCCACCCGTTTCAGGCCGGCGCGCAATAGTGTATAGCTTTAGGCTCCTTACCATTTTTCCGGCTTTACCTGGGAGCGTTCCGGTACTGTCCGCAAATTCGAACAGTTGCTCGTTTGTAAAAGTCCTGTCGTCAGGAATTTTTTTGTCGCCGAGTATGATATGCAGCGGAACTACCTCTATACCGCGCTCTTCCAGCATCTCCTCGGGCAGATCTGACGTGCTGTCCGTTATTATTTTTACTTTCCTCATAACCCCTGTAAATAACCTTTTCTCCCTTAAAAAACGATCGAATAACCGCAAAAGCTCTGGCTCTTGTCTTCATATTATTATGTAAACGTTATAGCATGCTTCGACACAATTATTTTCAAAAAAAGATGCGAAATACCGGGAATTTTGCGCTAAGATTGGTACCTTTTCTACGATTTGCACCATTTTCTTCAAGTACAACTGCCTATGCCCCTTTTCTATGCTGAATACTAATACCCCTCCGGCTCATCCGTTCGCGGCGGCAGTGCAAAAAAAAAGTATTTATGGTAAACTATACAGTGATCTTCGGGCTGCAATAGTTAAAGGAGGCGCTGCGATGAGCGTTGGCAGGGAAAGGCTTTTGTCGGGATTAAAGGAAATACAAAAAAACGGGTATCGTATGGACAGCGTCCAAAAGCGGCAGGAATATACGGCTTTGATGCTGGGCAATATAGGAGACCCGGACCCGGAGCTGCGCGACGAGCTTATTTACTCGGCTTTGTGCGAATGGATAGACACATTCGATTATTTTGGCGAAGAGGAACTCAAATCGATGCTCTCTGTCCTCATGGACAAAAATCACCTGTTCCGCGATATAGGCAGCGACGGCACCAACAGCGTTTTTACAAGATCGTTTTCCGCGCTGGGCGTTGCCCTCGTTTTGGGCAGGCATAGTAAGCAAGCTGTCTACAGCGCCGGCGAGTTTGACGGTATAAAAGAAAAAGCGATACTATATTATACTTCTGAGAAAGATCTCAGGGGATATACGCCCGAGTCGGGGTGGGCCCATAGCGCGGCTCACGGCGCCGACGTGATGGAAAAGCTGGCCGGGTGCAGGGAATGCGGTGCGGATACGGCAAAGGAGATACTATACGCTTTTAAAAAGCTCATATACAACGGCAAGTATATTTTCCGCGACGAAGAGGACGAACGCATAGGCCGCGCGGTCTTCAGGATAATAAAAAGAAACCTCGTTCCTGCGAACGATATCTTAAAATGGCTTGAAGATCTGTGCGAGTGCGCCGAATGGGAATGGGACTTGAAGCAATACGCGTCGAGGGTCAACGCCAAAAACATGCTTAGGTGCGTTTATTTTAAGCTGATGCACTGGGATCCTTCTTCCCCCTTCGCAGGCCCGGTGTTCAAAGCGGAAGAGAAGCTGAACCGGTTCCTAACGTTCGATAAAGAGCTTATGGAAAAGTGACTTTGGTCAGCCGCTGCCGGGATACTCTTATGAGTAAGTTGTAAACCCATTGTTCCCTTTACTGGTTTACATGTGCGGCAAAAGCGGCAACGCACCGCGGCTCACGTAACGCCGCCCGTAAGTTTTTTCTCGGCAGGGATAACCATATTCTCGTATTGCTCTATCTTATGGTCGAGGCGCTCAAGCGTGACCTTCATGCCGTTTATCCTTTCCGCGAGCCGTCTGCGCTGCTCTTTGAGTATCTGCTTGCGCGCTTCTATGGTAGAATCGCCCTGCTGGAAAAGCCCGACGTACTCTATCAGCGCTTCTATAGGCAGCCCGGAGCTGCGCATGCATTTGATAAACCCCACCCAGTCGCAGTCCGCGTCCGTGTAATCCCTTACGCCCCCTCCGGTGCGGCGCACCCCCGGGAGCAGCCCCACCTTCTCATAATAGCGGAGCGTATACGCCGATATGTCATATTTGCGGCTCACCTGCGCTATCGTCATAAAGGGCTCGCCTCCTTTGCATGATGCTATACTTATCCTATATCATTTAAAGCTTTTTTTCAAACAGGCCGGCCCAAGCCATTTCAGCGTATGCCTGTCTTCTCCAGCCATTCGGATACCAGCTTCTTTGCGTCCGCTCCCCCGTCGCGGTATACGCAGAGGCCCTCCAGCACATTGGAGTTTCTGCACATATCCGCTATATCCCTGAGCACTTGCTGTTCGCCTCCTCCGCCATGAGAGCAGAACGGGATCACGGTCTTCCCGAAAAGGCCGTTCCCCGCGAGGAAAGACGCGACCGGCGGCGCGGCGGTGCCCCACCAGTTGGGCGACCCTACGAATATCGTATCGAACCCGCCCAAGTCTTCGCCCCCACATTCCAGCTCCGGTTTGAAGCCGGAGTTTATTTCTTTTTTCGCCTGCTCCGTCGTTGCGTTAAAAGACTTCGGGTACGCGGCTTTAGGCCGTATCCCTATGATCGTCCCGCCCGCCTTGGCTTTGATGAGCTCCGCTATTTTTTTCGTGTTCCCCGACCACGAATAGTAAATTATAAGTATGTTCATGTTTTTTACTTCCTTTCCCGCCCCTTACGGCCCCTGCGCCGCTAGATTTGTTATGTAACATAACACTTAGAGCCTGCTCTAAGTCAAGCCTTTTTTATTCGCGGCTAAAATATATCCGCCGGGCGGGCAAAAGAAAAAGGCCTTCGCTTGAAAACCTCTTACTGTTACCGCACCCCTTAAGGCCTCACTCCGCGGGTATATCTATTATGATTTTGCCGCATTTCCGGCACACATACGAGTTTATATATCCTGACGGCCAATGCCCGATTATCTTGATATCGCCTTTCGATTTGCGCACAGCGAAAACAAATCCCCTGCCTTTCTTTACCCAGTGGATCCCCCTCGGGGCCAGCAGATCGCCTTTTTCCATCTCACTGCCGCAATACGGGCATTTCATGTGATCCTCCTTAAAACCGGTCAACGGGCTTCCCCTGCCTCGCTTAAGTCTATCAATATCTTATTGCATTTACGTCACAGGTATGCGTTGTCGTCCAGGAGGCCTGAATACATATGTGAGAGCGTTATAATTTCTTTTGACTTGTGCGAGAAAAAAACAACGTCCTCCCCCTTCCTTATCCAGTAAGCCGCACTGGATAATATACGCCCCTGTACCATCTCATTGCCGCAATACGGGCATTTCATAAGGGTAACGTTCCTTCATTTTTATTCTTGCATACTATAATATTTTATTATAAAAAAATATAATGTGGTTTGACAGAGGAAAGCCTCCTTTTCTTACACATAAAAAGGCTTCCCCTTGAGGGGAAGCTGGGCAAATTGTCAATTCAAGTGCAACACTTAGC
>CAZDZY010000130.1:0-6681 GCA_964510055.1 uncultured Christensenellaceae bacterium | reverse complement strand
AAGCCTTTTAATCCCCCCAGTAAAACTGGGGGTTATTTGTGCTAAAGCCTAAACATAAACAGCGGGCGAAAGCCCGCTGTTTTTAACTACGATAAATTCGGTTCCGTCATCGTTATGAATATCAATGCGGGAGGGGATGGAACCCCTCCCCTACATGACATCCATCAAATTGTTACGTGGTTGTAGGGGCGGGTCTTTTGCCCCAAAAAGCTTTGTTTTTTGGGGACCCCGAATTGTGTCCGCCCGTTGGTTCCTGTTTACTAAAACATCGGGCGAACACCCGCTGTTATCATATTTTCTTTATATCAGTATCTTTGCCGCCTGACACGGGAGGATATACAACAAGGCTGTCCCTGTTCTTAAGCTTTGCGTTAAGGCCTCTTATGGCGTGAAACGGTACTCCGTTTAAGTAAATAGAAATGCCTTTCCTGATATTCATATTTTCGTCGAACAGCGCGTCCTTCAGCCTGCCGCCGTATGTATCCGTAAGCTTTTTTAGCAGCGACCTTATATCGGCGCCTTCCTCCAGCTCTATCATGCGGCCGTTCTGATACTCCATAAGCGGAAGGAATTCCCGCATCATCGATACGGCTACTAATATCATTGCTCCGCCCAGCCTTTGGCGCGCTCCACCGCCTTCTTCCACCCGGAATAAAGGCGCTCCCTTTTCTCCTGCACCATTGACGGCTTAAACTCCCTGTCAAGCTCCCAGGCCTGCTTTATATCGTTTGTGTCTTCCCATATCCCGGCTGCCAGCCCCGCCAGGTAAACGGCTCCCATAGCCGTGCTCTCCCTTATCTTCGGCCTCAGGACATCGCACCCCAAAAGGTCCGACTGGAACTGCATGAGCACGTCTGAAACGCTCGCTCCCCCGTCGGCCTTAAGCTCTTTTAGATCGATAGAGCTGTCAAGCTTCATGGCTTCGAATACGTCTCTCGACTGGTACGCGATGCTCTCTATCGCCGCCCTTAATATATGGCTGCGCCCCGCTCCGCGCGTAAGCCCCACTATGGCGCCCCGGGCATACATATCCCAATACGGGGCGCCGAGGCCGGTGAACGCCGGAACTATATATACCCCGTTTGAATCGGGCGTTTCTTCCGCCGCTTCGTCGATCTCCCGGACGTGCTCTACCATCTTAAGCTCGTCGCGTATCCATTGCAGTGCGGCGCCCGCTATGAATACGCTCCCTTCGAGCGCATAGCTTACCTTTCCTTTTTCCAGCCCCCACGCTATTGTTGTAAGCAGGTTGTTCTTCGATTCGACAGGCTTATCTCCTGTGTTCATAAGTATGAAACAGCCCGTGCCGTATGTGTTCTTAGCGCTGCCTTCCCCGAAACAGTTCTGGCCGAAAAGCGCGGCCTGCTGGTCGCCCGCTATGCCGCCTATCGGTATTTCCGCTCCCATCATGCCGTCCGTTACTCCGGCTATGCCGGATGAAGGCACTGCCTTTGGAAGCATCGCCGCCGGTATATCGAACATGGCGAGCAATTCATCATCCCACTCCAGCGTATGGATATTGAACAGCATTGTTCTCGAAGCGTTGGTATAATCAGTGACATGCAGCCTGCCTCCCGTCATGTTCCATATCAGCCAGGTATCCATGGTGCCCGCGAGCAGCCTTCCGTCTCTTGCCTGCTCCAGCGCTCCCGGGACGTTGTCGAGCATCCACTTTATCTTGCTGCCCGAGAAATACGCGTCTATAACAAGGCCTGTCTTCTTTCGTATCATCCCGGCTTTCCCGCTGTTTTTCAGCTCGTCGCACAGATCCGCCGTCCTGCGGCACTGCCATACTATAGCGTTGCAGACGGGTCTGCCTGTTTCCCTGTCCCATATCACAACGGTCTCGCGCTGGTTGGTGATGCCTATGGCTGCTATTTCTTTCGCGCTTATATCCGCTTGTTTAAGCGCATCCCTGTATGTTTTAAACTGGCATTCCCATATCTCTCCTGCGTCGTGCTCCACCCAGCCGGGCTTAGGGTAAACTTGGGCGAATTCCCGCTGGGAAACGGCGACTATATTTTGTTTTGAGGCGTCGTATACAAGGGTGCGGCACGAAGTCGTCCCCTGGTCGAAAGCCACGAGTATACGTTTTTCCATCTTAACTCTCCCCGAAGGATATTTATGAAACAGGTTGTTTTTCTTGTTTAGATTTTTTTTTCTTTTTGGAGATCCACAATTTAAAGCGCTCCCACAATTTAAAGCGCTTTTTCTTTTTGGAAGTCCACGATTTAAAGCGCTCCATACTGGCGTCGAATTCCGCTTTTCCTTCAAGCGCCCCATGGTTCTTTTTATATATCCAGTTCTTTATCAGTATCCGCAGTATCCCGAACAGCGGCGTGGCCGCCAGCATGCCCATTACCCCGAACAGCGCGCCCATGATTATGATCGAGAATATTATCCAGAACCCGTTGAGGCCCATCGATTCGCCCAGTATCCTCGGGCCAAGTATATTGCCGTCGATAAGCTGCAGGCCGACTATTATTATTATCATATAGAGAGCGTATATGGGAGCGGTAAGCAATGCCAAAAGTACCGCGGGTATCGCTCCTATGAACGGCCCGAATGTGGGAATCATATTGGTAACGGCAATGATAATGCTTATAAGCAGGCTGTATTCAAACCCGAAAATAGAACAAGCCGCAAACGCGATCAAACCGACCACGAGGGAGCAGATGCCCTTGCCCACGATAAACCTGTAGAACATATCGTCCGTTATGTCTATTATGAACATGAGCCTGTAATGAAAGTCTTTGAATATATGCTGCGATAATACCCGTAGCTGGCCTTTGAGCTCGTCCTTAAACAGCAGCATATAGATAGAGAAAAACAGGCCGAGCACGAAATTGTACAGGAAGAGCCCGGTGTTGACGATGAAACCGAATAACGCGCCCGCCAGGCGCTGAACAAAAGCATTTATCTCCGTCCAGAATTTGGTCAATATCGAATTTATGGAATTTGTCTCGGAAACGTTGATGCCAAAAGATTCAAGTATCTTGGCTATGATCTCGTTTTTGCTCATATCCTTAAGCACGGCATCTATAGAGGTGGAGTATTCCGGCGTATTTTTCGCAATGGTTTCGACACTGTTTACGATCCCCGGCACCATGAGATACAGGAACAGGACAATAAGCGCAATAAACACTATGAAAGCGAGCATTACCCCTATAACGTAAGCCGCCCTTTTTCTCTTCGCGAAAAATTTTATCTTGGTAAAGAGCCGCGTAAAAAAAACGGCAGGCCTGCAAAGCAGGAACGCTATTATAAAACCTATTATAACGGGCGAAAGTACTCCTAAAATGAAATTAACGGCGCTGCCGACGCTTTGATAAACAAGGCCTATGTTGTCTATCACGCTTATTATTATGTAAAGTATCGCGGCAGAAACGACCGCTATGACCGCGATCTTTATATGTTTGTTCTCTATCTTCTTCACCGTGTTACCCCCGGAAAAGATCTGTTATCAGGGGAAAAGTTGATTTATTCATACAATATCTTTGCACTATAGCCCCAAAAAGTCATACGGCTTTTTGGGGACCCCGGCTAATTCGCCCTCTGCCTGCGTCGCAAAAACTCATAAATAGCGCTGCTATTCCTTCGTTTTTTCTCCTTGGCAGGTGTCAAATTTCCTCGCAAATCCTATTGTCCTCATTAAATTAACATTTCCTTGGCTTATTTTATATTATTTTTATGCCGATGACAATACATGGCTGAAATATGGATCTTTCCCGTATAAAAAAAGGTATCCGGTTTTTGATCGGATACCAATTTGGGGAGATGTTTATTGTATCATCTTCAGACGCCCGGGTCCGGCGTCGGCTCGGGCGGCGCGGGCGTCGGCGTCGCTTCGGGCGGCGCAGGCGTCGACTCGGGCGTAGGTATCGGCGTCGGCTCGGGGGTAGGTATCGGCGTCGGCGTCGGTGTAGGCGTTGGCCTTGGCGTCGGCCGCGGCGTTGGCCGCGGAGTCGGCTTTGGAGTCGTGCCCGGCGTCGGCGACGGCGCCGCCGTTGCGGTGGGCTGCGGCGTAGGCGCTGCCGTTAAAGTCGGCATCGGGGTCGCGGAAATATCAGGCGTTAATGTCGGATAAGGCGATTGCACAGCCGGTATCACTCCCGGATTTTTATTTTCGTCTGCCGTGGCGGACGGCTGCGCAGTAGTTGTTTCGGGCGATTGCAGCGCCCCCGCAAGCGTGGGCGAACCGTCCGGCCTCAGCATAAAAAATAATATCGCTATCGCGGCGACCAGCCCGCCGCCTATCGCGAAAATCGCGAACAGGTTACGGCCTCCCGCCGCTTTGGCGCGCCTTGCCGGCCTTTTGCCTTCGGCATACCGCGCGAAATCGCTGCCTTTCCCCGGTTTCCTTTTTTCAATTTGCATGGGAACATTGCGGGAAGCGCGCCTGTTCGGGTCGTACCGCCGCTCCTCCGGCCTTGCCGGCTGGGCGTTGCGGCGGTGAACACGCGTATCGTCTTCAAAGCGCGTATCGGTTCTGTTGCTTTGTATGGTTCTGTTGCTTTGTATGCCGGCCGCGGCGTAGTTTCGCGTATCGCCGCTCCTAAAAATCTCACGTGTCTCGGCAGGCGGCCGGGGAGATATTGCGGGCTCCCTGCCGGATGTCCTTTCGCGCGAAATATCCCTGTCAGGATTATAACGCCTTTCTATCTGCGGCTCGGGCGCCGCTTTAAAATCAGGATCTGCCTTTTGGCCCGCTGAGGCATCGCCTGCGCTTCTGCGCGCTTCGCTGAAAGCGCGGCGCGAGTACTCGCGCCTTTCGGCTTCCTCTTCCGGATCTGCAGGTTTCAGGTAGCTGTATGTCCTGATATTGCGGTCTTGATTATTTTCTAAATAAGCCGTATGCAACGGAAGTCCGTATTGCGGCTTATGATTCTTTTTAAACATAACGTACGCTCCTATGCTGCATATTTGTGTACATCCATAGTAACCGATATATTACCGAATGTCAAACATTCGTAACATTTTCTTAACAGTTACGTAACATTCCCAGTTTTACGTATTTTCGGTAAATGCGTTTGAAGACCGGAAACAAAACGCTTCCCAAGCCTTTTTATTGCAAAGATTTCAATATAATTATCATTGAAAATCTTAGGCAGGTATTATAGAATGCTTAACGGTAAACCAGAGCAGCTGTTTATATAGGTGGGGAGATAATTATGGCACCATTGAGATTTTCAAGAAAAATAAAAGAATTTGACTATGATCAGGAAACGCGTATATTGACTATCGTTTCTTGTGCGGGAATAACGAAAAAATACCGGGATGTGCCGGTCGCGGTATACGAAGCGCTGAGCAACTCGGACGACCCCGACCGCATTTATCAAGATAAGATCGACGGCCGTTTCAGCATAGTTACCTGTTAAAATTCTAAGGTTCTTAATATTCCGGATCAACCGATTTAGTCGGTTTAATTGATATTACCTTTAATAAATTCTACTATAATAAAAAAGCCCCGCTATTACAGCAGGGCTGGTGCCATTACTGGCCATATTCTTCTACTATAGCCTTAAACTTATCCATTGAGGCTTTGTAATCCTTTTGGTTCTTTTCTAGTACATTGCGATTGGTGCCGATAATCATGGTGCCATAGTACTTAACACAGATTCCACCATCTTTGTTTTCAGTCGCTGTAAGTGCTACATTATCTGCGTAAGTATAGAATAGTGTATCATCAGTAGCGTATTTAACCCATCTCTTATCATCTACGCCTAATGTCAGCATAGCTTGTTTTACTTCTTCTAATGTCATATAATTCACTCCTATCTATATTATAAGGCAGCCATACGGCATATTGTTTATCTATATTATCAACTTAAGATGTTTAAGGTTATTGCCTTGTCGTGCTTTCCATGCTCTTGTCATGTTACATACTGCTGTAACCTCGTAATCATCTGATGATTCCTTTTGATAAGCGTTTAAACTAACTGAATCAATGGTGCGCTTGTCCAACATCTCCAATACCTGAAATACCGTCTGCGAATCACCTTGTAGCATAGTCTGATTTAGTCCTATAAGTGTTTTGATTCTTACCATTAAATACTTCCTTTCATATGTTAATATTGTGCATTTAACATATCATTGTACAAATTCAGTCTCAATATGAAATTAGTAATGTTTACAGATTGTTTACATCTTAAGGGGTTGACATAACAACGTTGTTGTATTATTTTTATATGTTATATCCATGATTGACTCTGATGTATAGTTATCTAGAATACAAGGTTAGTGGGGGGCAGACTTGAGGCTTGCATTTTCAAAGCCGATAGATTATAATTTTCAAGCACAGTTAAGGGCAGGAATCAAAAACATCAAGTGAAAAAGCCCATTAAAATAGTTTTATATGTGCCCGTAGCTCAGTTGGATAGAGTGCTTGACTACGAATCAAGAGGTCGTGGGTTCGAACCCCTCCGGGCACGCCAAATAAAAAAATGACTGCTTTTGCAGTTGTTTTTTTGTTTCCTCGTATTGCCCGGAGGGGTTCGAAGCGAGCGTTAAAAAAACGCCACCCGTGTGGCGTTTTTAGTGAGACGGCTCCGTTGGCAATTAGGGTGTGGTACTGTGAAACAACGCGGGTACTAAAGAATGGGTCAAAGGAGACCCTCCGGGCACGCCAATCAAAACCACCAGTTAAACTGGTGGTATGCACCAGCCCTAAAAGGGCATATT
>CAZDZY010000129.1:0-6699 GCA_964510055.1 uncultured Christensenellaceae bacterium | reverse complement strand
CTCTCCTGCGTTTGGGCGGACGGCATCCGTTATGCGGAATGGGCGTCACGTCTTTTATAAGACTTATTTCCAGGCCGGCTGTCTGCAGCGCTCTTATTGCCGCTTCTCTGCCCGAACCCGGCCCTTTCACATAAACGTCAACGATCCTAAGACCGTGTTCCTTCGCGGCTGTGGCGGCCTTTTCGGCAGCCATCTGCGCGGCAAACGGTGTGCTCTTCCTCGAGCCCCTGAATCCCAAGCCCCCTGCGCTCGCCCATGAAAGGGCGTTGCCCGCGGTATCGGTCATGGTAACGAGCGTGTTGTTAAAGGAAGCATGGATATGCGCCTGGCCGCGCTCGATATTCTTCTTTTCCCTGCGTTTCCTGACAGTCTTTTTTGGTGCTGGCATCGGCTATCCTCACTTTCTCTTTCCGCCCGCTTGGCGCTTCGGGCCTTTTCTTGTGCGCGCGTTTTGTTTAGTATTCTGTCCTCTTACGGGCAGACCTTTGCGGTGGCGGATCCCGCGGTAGCAGCTTATTTCGATGAGCCTCTTTATGTTCATCGTCACGTCGCGCCGAAGATCGCCTTCCACCTTAACGTTTTTATCGATATATTCTCTTAATTTGCTTACGTCCGACTCAGAGAGGTCTTTGACTCTCGTGTCGGGATCGATGCCTGTCGTCTTTAAAATGTTCTGAGAAGTCTTAAGGCCGATACCGTAGATATACGTCAGGCCCACTTCCACTCTTTTCTCTTTTGGCAGGTCAACACCAGATATACGTGCCACTTATTTTACCTCCGAAAATTGTTATATTGAAGTACGGATTTCCGGGTATCCCCCCCGGCAGCCGCATCCGTACAAGTTTTCAATCGTTCGCCTTTACATCCGCGCAGCTTTTAGCCCTGTGTCTGCTTGTGCTTGGGGTTTTTGCAGATGACCATCACCTTGCCGTTGCGCTTTATTACCTTGCATTTTTCACATATCGGTTTTACCGACGGCCTTACTTTCATTTGAATCCTCCTTATTGCCCCTTTTTTGCCCTGTATTTGCCCGGCCTTTTAAGCCTCGCCGCTTTCCGGGGGCCCATTAAACTGCTTAATTTTTACCGCGCCATGTTATGCGCCCGCGTTTCAGATCATAGGGAGAAATCTCTACCGTGACCTTGTCTCCAGGCAATATCCTGATGTAATGCATCCGCAGCTTTCCTGATATATGGGCCAATACTTTGTGCCCGTTCTCCAGTTCCACTTCGAATACGGCATTCGGGAATGCCTCCGTTACTCTGCCTTCCATCTCTATTACGTCGCTTTTCGACAAATCGTTTCCCCCTTTACGCGTTGCCTAAGCTTTTGCTTGACCTGATCGCACTTCGTATCTCTGCATCAAATACCTTTTTTCCTTCTTTAAGCTTATCCGCTATCGCGGAGAGCACTTCCGGGTATAGTTTCAGATGCTTTAGCTTTTTCTTCTTCGGTTTTTCCTTGGTATGCAGATCACCGTCGACTATATATACGTACTGTTTATCTATTATATCCAAAATCATGAATATTCTATCCTTGTCCCTGCCCGCAGTCGACAGCACCAGCCTTCCTATTTCTACAGGATATTCGACCACTTAAAGTCACTCCTTACTGTATACCGCCGCTACACCTTCGTCAGTATAACCGGCCCGTCTTCCGTCAAAGCGACGGTGTGCTCATAGTGCGCCGACAGGCTGCCGTCTTTTGTACATACGGTCCAGCCGTCATCCTTAGTGTATGTTTCCTTTGCGCCGTAGTTTATCATCGGCTCTATCGCCAGCACCATGCCCGACTCAAGCCTCGGGCCTTTGCTCCGGCTTACGAAATTCGGCACGCTGGGGTCTTCGTGAAGCTTTTGCCCGATGCCGTGCCCTACAAGGTCTCTTACCACGGAAAATCCCGCGGCTTCAGCCGCCCGCTGTACGGCGGCCGATATGCTGCACAGCCTGTCGCCTTGCGCAAATGCTTCCATGCCGGCAAAAAACGACTGCTCCGTTACGGTTATAAGCCTTTGCGCCTCGCGGGTTATCTCCCCGACCGCATGGGTCCTCGCGCAGTCGCTGTGATAGCCTTTATATTTGGCGCCTAAGTCGATGCTCACGATATCGCCGGGTTTAAGCACCCTGCTGCCCGGTATTCCGTGTACGACCTCGTCGTTTATTGAAGCGTTTATTGTCGCCGGATATCCCATGTATCCTAAGAACGAAGGTTCCGCTCCGCATTTTTCAATGTGCCGTCTCGCTATTCTGTCGAGTTCCGCCGTAGTCACTCCGGGATGCACCGCTTCTTTTACCAATTCATGAGCTTCGGCGGCTATGGCGCCCGCGGCTTTCATAAACTCTATCTCGCGGCGAGACTTAAGAATTATCATTTTATTTTATCCAGCACGGCGGCTATAGCTTCCGTTATGTCGTCGATACCCCCCGAGCCTACTATATCGTGAAGTATCCCTTTCTTTGTATAGTAGTCTATAAGGGGCTGCGTTTTCTCCTTATATACGCTGAGGCGTTTTTTGACCGTTTCTTCTTTATCGTCATCGCGCACATACAGGGAACCTTTGCACTTAGGACAGGTCTTTTGGTCCTCCAGCATAGACTCATGGTATGTAGCACCGCAGCTTCCGCACACCCTTCGCCCGCATATCCTGTGGATAAGTTTATCGTCAGGCACCGCAATGTTCAGGACCGCGTCGAGCGAAGCGAACTTTTCAAGGGACTGCGCCTGCACGTCCGTCCTCGGAAAACCGTCCAGTATAAACCCTTTTTCAGCGTCGGGGTTCGATACCCGCTCTTTGACCATCGCTATTATGACATCGTCGGGGACATACCCGCCGGCGTCCATATATTTCTTGGCCTCTTTACCGAGCGATGTCTCGTTTCTGACCTCTTCCCTCAGCATATCGCCGGTGGAGATATGAAGTATACCGTACCTCGCCGCAACTTTAGCCGCCTGTGTTCCCTTACCCGCGCCCGGCGGGCCGACAAACATAAGTTTCATGCCAAACCTCTATTTCAAAAAGCCCTTGTAATGCCTCATCATGAGGTGCGATTCTAACTGCCTCGTGGTCTCCAAAGCCACGTTTACCATGATAAGCAGGCTTGTAGCGCCAAATCCTATATCGAATTTCGCAAGCGCGGTCAATCCCATAGGCAGCGTCGCCACTACCGCAAGGAATATAGCCGCGAACAGCGTTACCCTCACCAGTATCTTCTGAAGGTGATCGGAAGTTGGTTTGCCCGCCCTTATGCCCGGTATGAAGCCTCCGTTCTGCTGCATGTTCTTCGCTATATCCACGGTGTTGAAAGACACCTGCGAATAGAAGAACGTGAAGAAGAATATCAGTATAGCGTAAAGAATAAGGTACAGCGGCGCTGTTGTGCCGAATACCGCGTTAAACGCCGCCTCTTTAGCTTTATCCCCGCCGTTGACGAAGTTCGCTATCATTCCCGGGAACTGCACTAATGTTACCGCGAAAATGAGCGGCAGCACGCCCGACTGGTTTATCTTCATGGGTATATGCGTGGACTGCCCGCCGTATATCTTGCGGCCCACTACGCGCTTGGCGTACTGCACGGGTATCCTGCGCTCACCCATATCTATAAACGTTATACCCACGATAACCAGCACCGCAACGACCAGGAGTATGATCCCTGTTAAGTAGTTGGCTCTTCCTGCATTCACAGTCGCTATGAAACCTGCTCCAGCGGACGGTATCCTCGATATTATGCTTATATAGATGAGCAGCGACACTCCGTTGCCTACTCCGTTTTCGGTTATCTTCTCGCCTATCCACATAACCAATGCCGTGCCTGCGGTCAAACACATTATTATCGTTATCTGAGTCAGTATAACCGGCGTTCCGGTCTCCAGCAAGGCTTTGCCATTGACCCACGCGATGAGAAAGCTTACTGCTTGAACGAGCCCTAAGCCTACGCCCGCGTAGCGCGTTATTGAAGCGAGTTTCTTCCTGCCTTCGGGGCCTTCCTTTTGCATGCGTTCGAGGGCCGGAATAGCCATGGTCAGCAACTGGATTATGATCTGCGCCGTGATGACCGGCGTTATGCCGAGCGAAAACAGCGAAAACTGCTCGAGCCCGCCGCTGAACAGGTTAATGAACTGCCCAAACGTGGAACCGGTAACATTTTGGGCAACAACGGTAGCATCGACGCCCGGTACGGGAACGTGCGCTCCTATCCTGTAGACAAGGAGCATCATTACCGTATATAGCATCTTCTTTCTGATATCCGGTACCTTCCATGCGTTTCGGAGCGTGCTAAACATTATTCGACCACCTCTGCCTTTCCGCCGGCCGCCGCTATTTTTTCTGCGGCAGTCTTCGTGAATTTCGCAGCCTTAACGGTAAGTTTTTTTGTTAGTTCTCCGTTGCCGAGTATCTTGACATTGTCTGAAACTTTCCGTATGAGCCTTTGCTCTTTCAAAAGCTGCGCCGTCACTTCAGTACCGTCCGCGAACCTGCCTAAGTCGCCTACGTTTACTGTAGAATACTCTTTTGCAAATATATTGGTAAACCCTCTTTTAGGGAGCCTTCTCGAGAGAGGCATCTGCCCGCCTTCAAATCCCGGGCGGGTCCCGCCGCCGCTGCGGCTCTTCTGCCCGGTCTGGCCGCGCGTAGAAGTCTTGCCCATTCCTGAGCCGACCCCTCTGCCGACGCGCCTTCTTTCTTTTTTAGAACCCGGAGCCGGTTTTAATTCGTTTAACTTCACGGCTAGGCCTCCTTAGCGCTCCGCACCCTAACAAGGTGCGAAACTTTATTTATCATTCCCCGTATGCAAGCGTTGTCCTCGTGCTCTGCTGTCGAGTTTATCTTGCCAAGGCCCAATGCTTTAACAGTATCCTTCTGGTCCTGTGAATAGCCTATAGGGCTTTTTACGAGCTGTATTTTGATCTTTGCCATTTAAGACCCCTCCTACTTAAGCTGTTCGACGCTTATGCCCCGTAGCATCGCGTATTCTTCCGCGGTCTTAAGCGCCTTTAAGCCTTCGATAGTCGCTTTTACGCAGTTCGTCGGCGTATTAGACCCCTGAGACTTCGTCTTTACGTCTCTTATACCCGCAAGCTCCAGCACTGCCCTTGCGGGCCCGCCCGCTATAACGCCCGTTCCTTCGTTTGCCGGGAGCAGCAGCACTTTGCCGCGCCCGAAAACGCCTATGACTTCGTGCGGTATCGTAGTGCCTACTATCGGCACGTTTATCATGCTGCGTTTTGCCTTCTGTACAGCCTTGGATATGGCTTCGGGTATCTCCGCAGCTTTTCCGAGGCCTGCCCCGACCCTGCCTTTTTCGTCGCCTACTACGACAAGAGCGGTAAACCTGAAATTGCGGCCGCCTTTAACGACTTTGGCAACGCGGTTGACGTAAACGAGCTTTTCCTTGAATTCGGATTCTTCTTCATTCTTGCGGAACGGTTTCCTTCCGCCGCGCTCGCGCGGCTCTTTGCCTTCCGCTTTATTGTCGCCTTTTGAAAATTCGTTCTTCTGCACCAGACAAACCTCCTTTTAAAACTTGAGTCCGGCTTCTCTGGCGCCGTCTGCCAACTTCTGGACTCTTCCCGTATAGAGATATCCTCCGCGGTCGAATACGACCTCTTTTATACCTTTCGCGACAGCCTGTTTGCCTATATTCAAGCCAACGGCCTTTGCCGCTTCAGACTTCGTCTTGCCTTCGATCTCTTTCTTTATCGCGCCGGAAAGCGTTGAAGCGCTTACCAGCGTTACGCCCGCAACATCGTCGATTATCTGGGCATAGATATGGGAAGTGCTGCGGAACACGTTAAGCCTCGGCTTTGCCGCGGTGCCCGATATCTTATTGCGCACCCTTAAGTGCCGCCCTATTCTCACGGCATTTTTATCTGCTTTGTTAATCACTTCATGCCACCTCTTTACATTCCGGTCTTTCCGACTTTGATAATGACCTGTTCGCCCTGGTAACGTATGCCTTTGCCTTTATAAGGCTCCGGCGGGCGTAAACCCCTTATCTCAGCCGCAAACTCTCCGACAGCCTGTTTGGACGTCCCGGATACTTTGATTATATTGGTGCCTTCAACGTCAAGCTTTATATCCTTTGTCTCAACAACTTCCACCGGATGCGAAAATCCTAAGTTCAACACGACCTTATTGCCGCTTTTCTGAGCCCTGTATCCGACGCCGACTACTTCAAGCGTCTTTGAAAACCCTTTTGTGAGCCCTGTTACCATGTTGGCTATGAGCGCGCGGGAAAGCCCGTGCATCGCCCTGTCCCGTTTTTCATCGCTATTGCGGCTTACGGTTATAACGCCGTTTTCGATGTTCACGGTTATTTCAGACGGTATCTTTTCAATAAGTTCGCCTTTATTGCTTTTTACCCTTATCACGTTTCCCGCTTCCACTGCGGCTGATATCCCGGAGGGCAGCGTGATCGGTTTCTTTCCTACTCTCGACATTATAATCTCCTCCTGAAGCACCGGCTTACCAGACGTAAGCGATAACTTCTCCTCCTACGCCGTTTTCGCGCGCATCCTTATCCGTCATGATGCCTTTGGACGTGGATATTATCGCGATCCCCAGCCCGCCCAAAACTTTAGGCACTTCGTCTTTCGCGGCGTATACCCGCAGGCCCGGCTTGCTTATCTTCTTAAGCCCGGTTATTATCGACTGGTTCTTAGCGCCGTACTTCAGCGTGATGCGGATGAACCCCTGCGGGC
>CAZDZY010000128.1:0-7184 GCA_964510055.1 uncultured Christensenellaceae bacterium | reverse complement strand
ATATCCTATTATTTTGTCGTTATATTCATAAAGCATAAAATGATACCCGCTTTTATCAGGCCCCATATCTATGCTCGCGTTTGCGAGCTCTTCGGCGATCTCCACCTCCTGCCCGTTAAAGACCCCGGCCGATTCGGTTATTTCCTTTATCCTTGCATCTTCGCCCGCTTTTAAATAGTGTCTCAGTGTTAAACTTTTCAGGTCCAACTTCGTACTCCTTAATAATGACTAATATAATTTCTATAGCTCCAGAGTGATCTTTCTGATCACTTCAGTATAATCCAATCCGCTCTTTTCGGCAGATTTTATAAAACCGCTCTCCTTTGGGGTAATACATGGGTTTGCGTTGATCTCGAGCACCCATGGGTTCCCGTTTTCATCGATTCTAAAATCGACCCTTGCGTATCCCTTTAGCCCGAATTCATACCAGCACGCGAATGAAATTTTTTTGAGGGTCTCAATCAATGCCCGGTCACAGTCTTCGATATTATTTGAAGAAACCGTGCTTATATATTCGATGCTGTCTTCTTCCCATTTCGCCCGGTAGTCGACTATCTTTAAGTGATTTCTCTCTTCAAATCCCGTAAATTTTATTTCGCTCGGATAAAGTAACCTTGGTTTGCCTTTCTCGCCAAGCAATGAAATATGTATTTCTCTTCCGTCAATAAATTTCTCCGCGAAAACTTCGAAGCCGGTCCTGCTTTCTTCCGATTTGATTATCTGCCTTAGCTTACCGATGCTTTCAGCGGTAACTACCGAGCTCTGATTCAAGCCCATTGAGCCGTCTTCATAAACGGCCTTAACGATGTATCTGGCGTTTGCTGTAAATCCATCGCTTTCGTCAGCGGTAACCCACGGGGGAGTAGGAAGGCCGCGCGCGCTGAGCAGCTTTTTCGTAACGACCTTATTCGCGGTAAGTAAAATGGCTTCGGCTGAGCAGCCGGTATATCTTACGCCGAGGCATTCAAGTATTGCAGGAGCTATAAAGATCAGTTTTCCTTTTCCGGGAAACGCTTCGACCAGGTTAAAGACAAACAGAGGCTCCGCCTCTTTAATGCTGATTATCGCTTCCAGATCATCTGAAAATGCATGTTTTATTACTGTGTAACCCAAACGTTCAAGCGAACTTGCAACCGCGTCGACTTGAAGCAGAACATCAAGTTCATCCGTTGATGCGTTTTCTGATACCCGGTTGTATAAAACAATGACCAGGGTATTTGATGTCGTTTTTTCTTTCTGCATAGAACTTGCTTTCTAAGGGATGATTCAGCGATCTTCCCGGTCATATTATAATAAATTGCCGGATAAATAGTCAACAGACTTCCCAAAAAGGTTCAATCGTTTTGTCTTGGTCCCGACCATCTTCTTGATTATATTCTCTATTTCTATGGCCCCCTTTTTTCGCTTAAATATGACAAATAAGGTTGACAGATGTCTTGCGCTTAAGTAGTATTGATAAAACTGCAAGGATAATATCCATGAAGAAAGAATTCTTTTTCGTCTGCCTGGCAGTGTTCCTGCTGGTGTTCGGGGGCAACCTGTCGGGCACGCTGCTTTCTCCTTACGCCGAGTCGATGGGCGGCACGAGTCTTACGATAGGCATAGTATACGCGAGCATGTATGCCGTGCGGCTGTTTTTTGCCGCGCCCATAGGCCGCCTCTCCGAAAGAAAAGGCGCGAAGACCATACTTCGGTGGAGCCTGATGCTCTTCCCTTTTATAGCGGTTGCTTACTGGCTCTCGAGCGACATACCGTCGCTTATCGCCGCGCGGCTCCTTCACGGCGTCGCCTCGGCTATGCTGCTCCCGATGGCAATGGCCTATATAGGCGGGGCAAGCCCGAAAGGACGCGAAGGGCGCTATATGGGCATATATAATATGATACTTTTTGCGGCGAGCGCCGCCGGGCCTTTCGCCGGAGGGTTCATCTTCGAAAGGTTCGGCATGAAGAACGCTTTTCTCACGCTGTTTGCGTTCGCGGTCGTCTCACTCACTGTCATGGTCGCGTTTGTGCGCAGAGGCGGGGAGACAGGACAGGCGGCGGAAGAACATACGAAGCGAGAGGGCGGCCCGCGCGCGCTGCCTTCAAACGGCAGGCTCATAGCGTTGACCTGCGTATACATAGCAAGCGCGATACTTGTCGCGCTGTTCGGCGCGTCGTTTACGCAGCTTGCGCAATCATACGGATTCGACATGGGTCTCATCGGGGTGCTCATAGCTCTTTTTAACGCTGTCGTAAGTATAGCGCAGATACCTTTGGGGCGTTTGGCGGACAGGTTCGACAAGGTAAAACTCACGGTATTTTCGGGAGCGGGGTCAGCGGCGGCTGTAATGCTCTTTCCATTTATAAAAAGCCTTCCGGGGCTGATCATACTGGTAACGGCTGCGGGCGTGTTCACAGCCCTCAACCTCGCGGCAATTACCGGCCTTTCGGCTGCCTTGGGTAAAGAAGCCGGCATGGGCAGGACGATGGGCTTCCTTGCCTCCGCGAACAGCATCGGAACTATAGCGGGGTACGTGGGGCTGGACTGGGCAGCCACATCCGGCATAAGCTGCGCGTTCTACATCGCGGGCGCCGTGTTTCTTGCCGGGACGGCGGTGTTCGTGCCGGTATGGGTAAGGGGCGCGAAGGCTGCAGGTGCCGTCAAAGAAAACAGCCTCCCCTGTTAAGGCAAGGCTGCAAACGCAAATATCACTTCTTTTTATGCCTGTAACGCTTCCGCTTCAGCGTGACGCAGATATCGAGCGCGGCGATCGCGATAAGCGCTGCCGCAGCTATGGTCCCGGCGTCAACAGCAACAGCTGGGGGTGTGGCCGTACCGCCGGAGGGCTCGGCCGGGGCCCCGGCAAGCTGTATTATTTTTGCAGGGCCAGGCGTCGGTTCTGCTGTGGGCGCGGCCGTCGGCGAAGGTGCCGGAGGAACATAGCTTGAGAGGCATTCGGCGGGTATATTCTCGAGAAAATCGGTCTTTTCAGAGTCCGGCCCGACAACGGTGAAAGCAAGCCCGAACTTCGCGCACGAATACTTATAGCTGTCGGAGACGTAATAGCCGCGATTGCGCTGCGACCAGTGGTACGAAAAGCCGGCCTTGGCCATATCGAGGGCTGTTTTCCCTTCGAAAGCCTTAAGCGGCGCGTTCCAGTCCATAACCAGCGTGTTTTCATTGTACAGGTGAAGGTAAAGTTTCTTTATCTGCCACGCCCCGTACGTTTCCGCCGTTTCGGGAAATTGCGTCTTGTCCGAGGCAGCCTCTGCCGCCTTTAGCGCCATAGCGGCGGTCACCCTGTGAGCGCCGTGCCCGTACTCCCCGCCTAAGTCGTGCGTTACGACTACCTCCGGCCGGTATTTGCGAAAAAGGCCGACTATGGCGCCGAGAGTCTTTTCCTCGCCCCATTCCTTTGTGCAGTCTTTGTAGCTGCCCGCCCATCTGTCTGGGAACCCGACAAACTCGGGGTAGTGATGCACGCCCATAGCCCAGAGCGCAGCTAAAGCCTCGTCCTGCCTTAAGCGTCTCTGGTGCGTCATCCAGGCCACGGTAACGTTAAGGCCGCGTTCGGTTCCGTAATAGGGTATCGTTCCGCCCATGTAAAGGTACTCGTCGTCGGGGTGTGCGGCTATAACGAGTATATCAGCCTTATCGTAAGGCTCATCCCATACCTGCGTATCCGGGGCCGCCCCGCCTTCCAGAAAGACGATATCCGAAAGTTTTCCGCCATAAGGCAGGTCTATCAAAGTCCGGACGACCCCGCCCAGGGGTATATACTGGTTCAATATTCCGTTGTTGTATTCGGATGTATCTATGTCATTTTCCGATGCGCCGACTGCGGTTACCCGGTATACTGCCTTTTTATACCACTTAAGCACCAGCGCGGAAACACCGCCGCAGTTTACGGTTACACGCTCGCCTTCGGGAAGGCTTAAACAGCTGTTTACCTTGCCGTCAATTAGAAGAGACGTGTCCCCGCCGCTCAAAGCGAGCGTTATCAAAGTCTCCTTTACGGCGCCCTTTTGGGCTAAAGCGGAAGCCGGGAAAAGGAGAAGTATCGCCAAAACCAGCAGTAACCTTTTTAAAAGCGTTCTTCTGATATATATCAATAATAGCGACCGGCGTTCCCGCGGCACTGTTATAGTATTCATGTTGTAATGTATGTTTGCCGAAGGCGGATATGACAGTTCCGGCCTGCTTTCTGAAAATATCCGGGGGAGAATATGAAAGTATTTATATAGGCATAAATGCGGAGTGAAATCCGGGATCGAGGGGAAACGGCAGCGGCAGATATGGCCGAGCGGCATTCATATAAATAATGAATAGAAATGAACTGAGTATTGAAAAAATGATCGAATCAGAATAGTATAATCAATAAACCGCCGGGCGTTTATATTTGACAGCCTGCGGGCAAAAATTTAAACGGAGGGAAAAAGATGTACGACGCATTGGTAATTATCGATATGCAGACTGCAGCCTTAGAAGGGCGCCCATACAATGAAAAGGCGGTCGTTGAAAATATAAAGAAGCTGGCGGCGGCATGCCGCGAAAAGCGGATACCGGTAGTCTATATACGCCACGACGGCGGAATAGGGGATGAACTCGAAAAAGGCAGCGACGGATGGCAGATCTATAAAGAGATCGCGCCCGCGGCGCAGGATATCATAATCGACAAGCAATATAACAGCGCATTCCGTAAAACGGAGTTAAAAGAGTATCTAAATAGTATCGGAGCGAAAGATATAATAATCTGCGGCATGCAAACAGAGTACTGCATCGATGTTTCCGTTAAAGTCGCGTTTGAATATGAGTATAACGTAACAATACCGCGTAAAGCGACGACTACTTTTGACAGCGCGTTTGCCGGCGGGAAAGAGCTGTCGGAATATTACGAAGATAAGATCTGGAACGGCCGCTACGCTAAAGTGGTACCGGCAGAAGACATTATAAAAGATATAACTATATGATTACGCAGCCCCTCAGATCGGAGACGGATGAACTAAGACTCTTAAAACGCCGCACTTAACCGCCGCGGGGCGTTTTCTATTCAGCTGCCATCTTCCGCAGCGCGTCTTCGTCTAAAAGCCTAACGCTCGAAAGATAATAGTCGAGCACCCCTTCGACGCGCAGCCGGCTTAGTTCGCGCGACATCGACGGCCGGGAAACGTTCAGATAATCCGCAAGCTCGTTTTTATTTACCGGCAGTATGAAGGTGGCGCTGTTGTTTATCTTCCGCTGCTCGAGAAGATAAGTGCACAGTTTGGCGCGCATGCCCTTTATACCGAGATACTCCGCTTTCTTACTCAATAGAATAGCCTTTTCAGATAATATCCTCAGCATGTTCTGTATCAAAGTCTTATGAAAACCGCAGGCTCTCGGGCAATTGCCGAGGAACCTTTCGGGCGGTATGAACATAATCAAACTTTCTTTGCGCACGGTCACGGTAGACGGCCAAGTCTCCTGCCCTGCGAAAGCCGCTATTTCCCCGAATGTATCTCCTTTTGATATGAAAGCAATTATAGACCTGCTGCCCGCCGCGTTCTCGCGCGCTATTTCCGCATCGCCGTCGAGCACGACGCCTATGCCGCCGAGCGGGTCTCCGGCTATCACAGCTATTTCTCCTTTTTTATATTTCCTGATCGCCGGGCTGAAACAGAGCATCATAGACTTTAAGTCTTCATCGCCGATATTCGAAAACAATTCGGCCCCGACGAGATATTCAAATATATCGTTCATCATAATCTATGCCCTTTATGTAATTTAAGATCTATAACATAATCTGTAGCCTAAGCTACAAAAATATATTTTTGTAGCTAAAGCTACAAAACACGTTTTGTAGCATATGCTACAGATCATAATCTGTAGCCTTAGCTACAGAATTTATTCTTTAATCATATTATTATCTATGCGTGAAGTCAAATAAGATACGGGGGAAAAACAGAAATGAAAAGAAAGATAGTTAAGATAGACGAAGAAAAATGCACAGGCTGCGGGCTGTGCGCGGATGCCTGCCACGAGGGAGCGATCGAAATGATCGACGGCAAGGCAAAGCTCGTATCCGAGAGCTATTGCGACGGGCTGGGCGCCTGCCTTCCGCATTGCCCCGCCGACGCGATAACGGTGGAAGAAAGGGAAGCGGAGGCGTTTGACGAGGAATACGCGAGAAAGCGCCAGCAGGAAAAGCTGAAGAAGCCCGCGCAGCCTACCCGGGCAGCGGCGTGCAGCTGCCCCGGCAGCTCCGCGCGGACTATAGAGAGGAAGGGCGCTGCGCCCGCTCCGCTCGGTGCAAAGCTCGAATCGCGGCTTGCGCAATGGCCGTGCCAGATAAAGCTCGCGCCGCCGGCTGCGCCGTATTTCCATAACGCTAGTCTGCTCATAGCGGCCGACTGCGCGGCTTACGCGTACGCGAATATACACGAAGATTTTATGCGCGGAAAAATAACGCTCATTGGCTGCCCGAAGCTCGACGATATCGACTATTCGGAAAAGCTGGCAGCCATAATAGGCGCCAACGAGATAAAAAGCATTACCGTGCTGCGGATGGAAGTGCCCTGCTGCGGCGGGCTTGTGAACGCTGTAAAAAAGGCTATCGTAGACAGCGGGAAGATGCTGCCGTGGCGTGTGGTCACCATATCGACGGACGGGGAAATATTGGAGGATTATTGACATGACGGAAGAAGTATTCAAATTTACGGTAACGGACACGAAGACCATAGAAAAGGTGATAATGGATGAAAACATCCATTATATCCATATGGTTTTCGGCAAAGGCGAAGGCTTCCCGGAGCACAGCGCTAACGCGACGGTCTACATGAGCGTTATAAGGGGAAAGCTCTCCATTGAGATCGAAGGCGGGGGAGCCCGCGAATACGAACGGGGCAGCGTGTTGAAAATTCCTTTCGGCTCGAGGATGAAAGGCGTAAACAACTTTACGGAAGTACTGGAGCTGATAATAGTAAAAGCGCCCGCTCCGAAGGTTTAACGGCCATTTATGGGAGATCGGATGGTAATGGGGATATTAATAGGAAAGGGGCTGATACAATGAAAAATGCAAGCGAAGATCTTATGAAGGAACACGAAGGGATACTCTTCGGGCTGGAAATACTTGAAGCAATGGCCGATAAGTCAGTATCCGATAAGGAGGCCGATGCGGAAAGCGTCAATGAAATGATCGGGTTTTTAAAGCTGTTCGCGGACA
>CAZDZY010000127.1:6436-7285 GCA_964510055.1 uncultured Christensenellaceae bacterium | reverse complement strand
GGTCTTCATATCGTCGGCGTTCGCGGAGAGCATCACATAAAGATGAACGCCGTTGCCGAGATAGAGCAGCTTTCCGGCAGGAAAGATATAGTCCTGATAGTTACCAAGGCTTACGATATGCCCGACGCGGCGAAACGCGTGCTTCCTTTTCTCAAAGACGATTCAATTGTCGTCTCGATGCAGAACGGCATATGCGTGGAAGCGATGGCGCAGATTGTGGGGAAGGAGCGCACGGCAGGGTGCGTTATCGGCTGGGGCTCAACTATGCTCCCGGACGACACGCTCAATATGACTTCAGAGGGTGATTTCGTTATAGGCGGCTTTGACCCGGGTAAAGACGTATCCCTCTTAAAAGAAGCGCTGGAATCTATGCTGCCTACAAGGATATCCGCCAATATCATCTCCGACCTGTATTCGAAGATGGTCATTAATTCCTGCATAACGTCAACGGGGGTGCTGTGCGGACTGTATCTCGGGCAGATATTGAAGAGAAAAACCGCTAGGAACATATTTATTTCTATCATCCGGGAAGCTATTGCCGTGGCTGATGCGATGCATCTTGACGTCGAGCCGTACGGCGGCAAGGTAGACTATTATTCGCTTATAAGGGGTGACGGCCTTTTTGCCCGGTTCAAACGCCACCTTATCATACGCATTATAGGCTTTAAATACAGAAGGCTCAAATCTTCGAGCCTCCAGTCTCTGCAGCGCGGGAAGCCGACAGAAGTGGATTATTTCAACGGTTACATAGCCAAAAAAGGCGGCGAATTCGGGGTGCCAACTCCCGTCAATACGCGTATTGTCGAAATGATAAAGGAGATAGAAGCGGGAAAGAGGAAGATTGAAGCC
>CAZDZY010000127.1:0-6336 GCA_964510055.1 uncultured Christensenellaceae bacterium | reverse complement strand
ACGACGAAGGCTTGAAGTAATAACAATAGAGACATAAATATCGTTCTTATCCAGGCGGGATTTTTGTCTTTACCCCCCGGCGCTGCCGGGGGGTAAAAAGGCTATAGCGTATTGTCGAAATGATAAAGGAGATAGAAGCGGGAAAGAGGAAGATTGAAGCCGCCAACCTGTACGACGAAGGCTTGAAGTAATAACAATAGAGACATAAATATCGTTCTTATCCAGGTGGGATTTTTGTATTTAACACTCCGGTGCTGCCGGATGAGGTGTTATCATGCGTTGTGTACAATTTAATACACCTCATCAGTCAGCCACCAGATTGTGGGTATATCTTTGGGGTTGTCAATCTGGCGGCTGACAGCTTCCCCTCGAGGGGAAGCCATGCCTGAAACCAGTTCTTTTCCTGATACCCTATTCATAGCAAATATCATGCCTTCACCTTGAGGGGAAGGTGGCGCGCAGCGCCGGATGAGGTGATACCATTTTGTTTCCAAGCCCCAGCATAACCGGAGAACATTATTTTTATTTTTCTTATTGACAACGCATGATCAGACCTGCTATAGTGTATATATACGATATATACACTATTACCGCCTTAAGGCAGTAAAGGACTTGTATGGATATCATAATAAGCAACGCGAGCCAAAAGCCCATATATGAGCAGATAACGTCGCAGATAAAAAACATGATACTTTCCGGAGCGCTTAAGGAAGGGGAAATGCTCCCTTCGATGCGCCTGCTGGCAAAAGAGCTGCGGATAAGCGTTATAACCACAAAGCGCGCTTACGAAGACCTGGAACGCGACGGATTTATCGAGACCGTAACGGGCAAAGGAAGCTTTATAGCGGGCAGGAATATCGAGTTCATCAGAGAAGAAAGGCTCCGCGCCGCGGAACAGCATCTGCAAAGCGCAGCCGATGTGGCGAAGAGCAGCGGTATAACGCTTACGGAGCTTCAGGATATATTGGCGCTCATATACAGGGAGGAATAAAAGTGGAAAACATATTGGAAGTAAAAAATCTAAGCAAGGATTTCGGCGGGTTTAAGCTTGACGGCGTGTCGTTCAGCCTGCCAAAAGGGTGCGTGATGGGCTTTGTAGGGGAGAACGGCGCCGGCAAGACAACGACGATAAAGCTCATACTTAATATGCTTCATAAAGACGGGGGAGATATACGCATATTCGGCCTCGATAATGCGGCGGACGAACAGTACATAAAACAACGGACCGGCGTCGTGCTCGAAGAAAACCATTTTCACGAAGCTTTAAAGCCAAGGGAAATGTCGCTGATAATGAAAAACATTTTCACGGATTGGGATCAGGAGCTTTTCAGAAAATATTTGAAGAGGCTCGGGGTCCCCGAGGATAAAACCGTGAAGGAGCTTTCGAAAGGGACGAAAACAAAACTATCGCTCTGCGCCGCCCTTGCACACCGCCCGAAACTGCTTATACTCGACGAGGCTACCGCGGGGCTCGATCCGGTTGTGAGGAGCGAGATACTCGATATATTCCTCGACGTCATACAGGATGAGGAGCGTTCGGTTTTGCTTTCGACGCATATAACGAGCGACCTCGAGAGGATAGCGGATTATATAACGCTTATACATAAAGGGAAAGCCATATTCAGCAAAACTAAAGACGAGCTCAAATACGGGTACGGGATAATGAAATGCGGAGACAAAGATTTTGAGAGCGTCGACAGGTCGGATATCGAGGGATTCCGCAAAGGCAGGTTCGGCTACGAGGCGCTTGTAAGCGACGCGGGCAGGATGCGGCGAAAGCATCCCGGGGCTGTTATAGATCCCGCGAATATAGAAGATATAATGCTGTTTTACGCAAGGAGTGAAGTTTAATGAAAGGGCTTATAATTAAAGATTTTTTAAGCTTGAAAAAATACGGGCGGTCGGTACTGCTGGTCATAGCGTTTTACATACTGTTCTCGTTCATGGTTGATGACTCTTCTTTCATGAGCGGAGCGGTCGTACTGCTGTTTTCAGTCACCGTCATCACATCATTTTCTTATGATAAACAGGCCGGGTGGGAGGAGTACGCATTATCGCTGCCGCTGCCAAGAAAGACAATAGTAAAAAGCAAATATTTATTGTCCCTTCTTATGACGATTGCCGGAGCGGCGCTGTCCGCGCTGATCGGTATCGTGATCAACCTCGTAACGAACAACAAAAGTATTATCGAGCACCTTACCGCAACATACGTTCTTCTTATTATAAGCGTTTTGTTCCTCAGCATAATGCTGCCGCTGATATATAAGTTCGGCGTGGAGAAATCGCGGATATTTATGGTGATCGTTATCGCGATACCCGCCGCAGCCGCTTTTGTATTCGACAGGGCAGGCTTTGATTTGCCAAGTGAAGCGCTTTTTGGCCGGCTGCTCTTATATTCGCCTGTAATGCTTGCCGCGCTGTTTGCCTTCTCATATATGCTTTCACGATATATCTTTGAGAAAAAAGAAATATAAGGCCTCAATTGAAAACAATAAGCTGCCAATAAAGCCACGAAAAGAAATAAAGCCGTAACGGCTTTATTTCTTTGACAGTTTTAATCTGAGGAGTTTCTTCACATCTTCCAATATGTCATAGCCTGATACGCGTATCATAAGCCATTTGGTATTGTTGAAAGGTCTGCAGTCGTCATACAGCTTTAGGGTATATGGAGTATAATCTTTCTTCACGACGTCGAACAGTTCCATATCGGCTGCACTCAAGACTACGAGCGCTGTAAAGCTGCCGCTCTCGGGGTACAATGTGCACAGCGCTTTGCCGCCCTTTTTATATTTTATATTCCAGCCGGGTTTCCCTGCGCACACGCTGTACGCGGCCTGCGGCTTTGAGGAATATTCCTTTTCGATATACTCTGTAAGCGTGCTCCACCTTGCGCCCGCATCGCCGACGTAACGTTTTATATCCTCTGTCCCCGGTTCCGTTGTCCGGTCAAGTATAATGTCCATAACATACCTCCTGTGACCAAGCTTCGTTCATATGTTGATATCGAACCCCAGATCCGATTCGCTGGCGGGCTTGCCTCCGTCTACGCCCCAGTTATATAGCTCAGGCTCATTGATAACGATAAGCACGTCCTTCGGGGATATGCCGGGCGACTTTGCAAGATTTGCCGCGATGTTTGAATACAGCTTCTTTTTAGCCTCATAGCTTCTGCCTTTAAATATCGTAAGCTCTATAAGCACAACGTTTTCAGTCTTGCCTGCGGATCTCTCAAAATTCTCCGGGTCCAGTTCATACAGCCTTTGCATCCTGTCGTGCTCGGGGATCTTAAGCGCGTCGACGAGCGCACGGTGTACTCCGTCCAGTAACGCCTTTTTAAACCCCGGATCTTTACCTTTAAGAATTTCTATCCTGACGAGCGGCATATTAGCCTCCTGCAACAGTTAAATCAATATACTTTAACATGATATGGATATAGTGTAAAGGGGAGGCTGTGCATCAGGCTCCATAAAAAATAACTATTATAATTAACACAATACACGTACGTTGAATAGAATATATCAAGAGATGGCGGCTTTTTAAGCCGCCATCGATTTTTCAATAATCCCGGTCATAGCGTTTGATATGGGTAAAAAGACTGTGGGTGCATCGTCAGGAATAACGCTCACGGGCCCGGCGCCCAGTACTCATTTAATCCGGCAGGATATGATATAATATTCCCGGAGTTTCATTTCTAACAGCGCAGTTCCGTATTTCATATACTGCCGATGGCAATAATATCTCATAAAAGGTTTTTATGAGAAGGAGGATATCATGTTTACCATAGTAGATGTTTTCGCGAGGGAGATACTCGACAGCCGCGGCAACCCGACGGTAGAGGCGCAAGTCTCTCTTTCGGGAGGAGCGAGCGCACAGGCGTCGGTGCCGTCGGGCGCATCGACGGGAAAATTTGAAGCTGTGGAGCTTCGCGACGGAGAAGCCGACAGGTATTTGGGGCGCGGGGTCAAAAAGGCGGTGGATAACGTAAACAACGAGATCGCCGAACTCGTTATAGGCATGGACGCCCAGAATCAGGCGGATATCGACATAGCGATGAACGCGCTCGACGGCACGCCGAACAAATCAAAGCTCGGGGCAAACGCAATACTCTCGGTATCGCTCGCCGCAGCAAAAGCCGCGGCGATACAAAGCGAAATGCCGCTTTACCGCTACATAGGCGGCTGCAACGCGCGTACGCTGCCCGTGCCCATGATGAACATACTTAACGGGGGAAAGCATGCCGACAACAGCGTTGATATACAGGAGTTCATGATAATGCCGACAGGCGCGCAGTCGTTCAGGAACGCGCTGCGCATGAGCGCCGAGGTGTTCCATAACTTGAAGAGCGTTCTTAAAGCCAAAGGTTACAGCACGTCGGTAGGGGACGAGGGCGGATATGCCCCGAATTTAAAGTCGAACGAGGAAGCCATAGAGGTGATACTCGAAGCGATAGCAAAGGCCGGCTATAAGCCGGGCGTTGATTTTATGATAGCCATAGACGCGGCGGCCAGCGAGATGTACGAAGCCGCAAGTAAAAACGGGCAGGAAGGCAAATACTTCTTCTGGAAGTCGGATATGATAAAGACGCCCGAAGAGATGGTGAATTTCTGGGAAAACCTCTGTACGCAGTATCCGGTGATCTCGCTCGAAGACGGCCTTGCCGAAGAGGACTGGCATGGGTGGAAGGCGCTGACACAGCGGCTGGGAGGGAAGATACAGCTTGTAGGCGACGATCTTTTCGTGACGAATACCGAGCGGCTCGGGCGCGGTATAAAAGAAGGAGTCGCGAATAGCATATTGATAAAAGTGAACCAGATAGGTACTCTCACGGAGACTCTCGAGGCTGTGGCTATGGCGAACAATGCGGGATATACGGCGGTAATAAGCCACCGCTCGGGCGAGACGGAAGACGTGACTATAGCCGATCTGGCCGTAGCCGTGTGCTCCGGCCAGATAAAGACCGGCGCGCCTTCGCGCACAGACCGCGTGGCAAAATACAACCAGCTTCTGCGCATTGACGAGGAGCTTGCGCTTACGGCCAAATATCCCGGTCTGCAGGCCTTTTTCAATCTGAAGAAGTAGTTACTTAAGGGAATCACGCTTTCTTACCCATACATATATCGCGCCGGCGAAAAACAGCAAGGCTCCGTAGCCTACAGCCGGGTACATGAACCTGACGAGGTTCGAGAACCCGAGCTGGCTTGCTACAAACGCCCCGGCTGTCGCAAGCGCGATAAGCAGCGTTTTTTGCAGCGACAGCGATACCCTTTGGGAGAATCCAAGCAGGTCGCCGAGCGCCGTGGAATATATTTCGGTGAATATGACTACGGCGAACAGCAGCTTGAAATACGGAGATATCTTTGACGCGACGAATATGGTCGGCACTTCCAGGGAGGCGGCGCCATGTATATTTGTGAGCATCGAAATGTTTATAGCGGCTATGCTGAGGCCCAGCCCCAGCGCTCCAAATAAAGCGCCCCTGAAAAGGCGCTTTTTATTTTGCACGCTTGCCCCGATGGGAGCCAGCACAGCTATGGCGGTGACAAGGTTATATGAAGCGTAGTTTACGGCGGATATGAACCAGTTGGGAGTAGCCCCGGCGATTGTTTTTGAATGTTCTATATCTTCTGCAGTCAGCGGATTTGTTGCAAGGCTGTATACGGCGATATAGATGACCGCGAATATAAGGAGCGGGACCACCGCGCTTATGGCGTTGACTACGCCCTTCGTCCCCGTCATTACCGTTACCATAGTGACGACAGCCATGCAGAGTATGCCCCAAACGGGGGGGAGGCCGAACTGCTCCTGAAATACCGCACCGGCGCCAGCGAACATCGCTGCCAACCCCCCAAACAAAAACAGCGTTATTATCATGTCTATCGCGCCGCCTAAAAGCCTGCCGTTGGTAAAGCGCACTATCTCAAGGTGCGAGTTCGCCTTAAGGTTTCTTCCAAGCAGCAGCGCGGTGTAGCCGAAAAAGAAAAACAGTACGGTGACGACAATAACGCCTAACATACCAGCCCGGCCGTACGCTGTGAAGAACCTTAATATCTCCTGGCCCGAAGAGAATCCGGCTCCCACCACCGTTCCTATATATGCCGACGCTATCCGCAAACTGCCGAGAGACTTATCTTTCAATTCTTATCCTTTCTGATACATTCCGGGATTACGGTAATGAATATATGTCTTTTGCATTTTGGATCAGCGATAATATATAAATTTGACATCTCATATCATAAATATAAATAGGAGGTCATCATTATGCCTGTAGATGATACATACATAGAGGATTCGCTGGAACTCAACCTGTTCTTCCTGCGGATAATGAAAGAACACGCG
>CAZDZY010000126.1:0-7364 GCA_964510055.1 uncultured Christensenellaceae bacterium | reverse complement strand
TAAAAATGGCGCTCCTTGAAGACGTGCTGTATATGGATATGCTCGGCCAGGTAACGGGGCTCGATTTCGAATCTTCCGAAAACCTTTCAAAGTCTATGACGCTGGAAGACAGGCTGATAGCGCTCACAAAAAAACTCAGCGCGCAGCAGCTGAGCAAGGAAGATTCTATCAAGATCGTGGAGATGTTTTTAAACAGCATAGATGAAAAGTGCTTCGATAACAGCGGTTCCAAGTCTACTTTAACGCTTGATAAAGGCGACGTTGCCGCCGCTTTAAAAAAGTTTGCCGGAAAGCTTGATCAAAATAAAGAGCTAAAAGAAAAACTTGAAAATTACATAAAGCAGACTTCGGGAAAATCGGAAGACATAATACAACAGATCAACGAAGCGGCCGATTCGCTTGAAAAAGAAGGCGCAGCCGGTTTCAGCATAGTCTGGGGAATAGCTATGAAAGACGGCAAGCCCGTATCTTTCGATATAAATGTGAACGACGGAAAAGAGGAATATGTTGTAACGTTCGGCTATAAGAGGGACGGGAACACCACCGATATCTCGTTTGAACTCAATAGCGTTTCGACCGGATTAGTCACAGGAACGTTCAGCTATAAGGAAACAGGTTCAAAGACGGAATATGAAGGAGATATAACTCTTCAGGGACAATCGCTGACGATAAAGGGCGATTCCGAAACCAAAGGGGATAAGACCAGCGGCACGGTAACGATAAATATTCCGGGGACCGGAGAAATAACCCTCGATTATGAGGGGACTTTAAAGATGGGGATGCCCGCTGAAAAGGTAAAAGACGACAGCCGTTTTGAAATCGATACGAGCAGCGCGACGGTTACGACCATGCCTTCGCTCGAGTCGTCAGGATTATCCGGCCTGAACTAAACTTATTGAATGAACAAACAAAACAGGGCAGTGGTGTGATCGATCGCTGCCCTGTTTATTTTATTTCGTTTTGGTTGCTAATTTCAAAGGAACGCTGATTCAATAGGCATATTCATTGGCCGGCTATATTGAAATGGCCGTAACGTTAATGTATACTACAATGGTTAAGGAATGGAGGAAGTTAAATGGCAAAACGAATAGGTATCCTTACGAGCGGCGGAGACTGCCCGGGGCTGAACGCCGCCATTAGAGGCGTCGCGAAAGCGTCGTACCAGCTGTTTAAAAACGCCGAGATAGTCGGGATCATGGACGGCTATGGCGGCCTTATCAACGGTGACTACCGCACTATGAAAAGAGATGAGTTTTCCGGCATATTGACCATTGGCGGAACGATACTCAGAACATCGAGGCAGGGAGGGGAGCCGGGCCGCGATAATACAGGCAGGTACCTCGATACAACCAAGGCGATGGTAAAGAACTATGAAAAGATGGAACTCGACTGTTTAGTTACGATAGGCGGAAACGGCACGCATACCGCCGCCGGGATACTTGCGCAAAAAGGGCTCAATATAATAGGGCTTCCGAAAACGATAGATAACGATATCTGGGATACGGACGTAACGTTCGGCTACCAGAGCGCTATCGATATCGCAACCGACGTTATTGACCGCGTGCATACGACGGCCATATCGCACTCGAGGGTAATAGTAGTAGAGCTTATGGGGAATACCGCGGGGTGGCTGACGCTGTCCGCGGGGCTTGCGGGCGGCGCCGACGTGATACTGATCCCCGAGATACCGTACGACATAAACGCTGTTGCCGATGTGATCAACGACAGATACGAGCGCGGCAAGCATTTTTCGATAATAGCGGTAGCGGAAGGCGCAAGGAGCATAGCGGACGACCCGTCTCAAAACCTCAAAGGGAAACATTATTCGGTCGGTTACAAGCTGGCGGACGAACTGGGTAAAGTCATCGATATCGATACGCGCGTCGTGGTGCCGGGGCATTACCAGAGGGGCGGCCCGCCGTGCCCGTATGATCGGGTGCTTGCCACGCAGATGGGCGTGCATGCCGCAAAGCTCATAGAGCAAAAAAGTTTCGGCAGGACGGTGGCAGTAAAGGATGGGAAAGTAACGTCGAACGAACTAAAGGATGTGTCGGGCAAGACAAAGACGATACCGCTGGACGCGGACCTTTTAAGCGTAGGACGGGAGATAGGGATAGGATACGGTGAATGATCAGATAAAAAGCGGCCAGGGATGGCCGCTTTTATTTTGAAATAATGTGTCAAGTATACTTGACAACAAGACTATTATAGGTTATCATTGGTGTAAAGTTAACTTGACATATATACCGGCGGCCGCGGGGCGTATCAGCGGCAGAAGGAGGCGTTTTCTTGAACAACAGGGTAAGGGAACTGCGCGAAGCGATGGGGCTTACACAAGGGTCTCTTGCGCAGATCACGAAAGTTTCGCGGCAGACGATAAACGCGATAGAGACGGGAAAGTATGACCCCTCGATATGGCTGGCATACGCCTTGTCTAAGGTATTCGGTAAACCGATAGAGGATATTTTCATATTTGAGGAGGTTGGCGCAGATGAAAAGTAATAAACTGAGGCGCGCTTACACGGTATACGTCATTGCAATATCAGAGCTCATCATAGCGGTATGGATGATATGCGCGGGTTTCGTTGAGGACAAAGAAGTAACGGTACTTATGCGGGTACTGGGCGCGATTGCCGCTGTTGCCGTACCAGTAGGGGTATATGTATTTTACAGGTGGCTGAAAAAAGATAACCAATCGTCCAGCGACGAACTCGAGCAGCTCGTGATTACAAAGGGATTCGCTTTGGCCGGGTTTATCGCGTTGACGCTGTCGCCGGTGGCTTCGCTGCTTTCTTTCATATTCAGCGGCGCTGCGGGATTTATAATGCTGGGGTATATGGCGATAATAGGCGGTACGCTTAAAATAGCAGTCTATTGCTATTATAAAAAGTTTTAGGAGGTTAATATCATGCCTGTAATAGAGACGCATGGATTGACGAAGTATTACGGGAAGCACCGGGGCATAATCGATGTGGAGCTGTCAGTAAACGAAGGCGAGATATATGGGTTCATAGGCCCAAACGGCGCGGGTAAATCTACAATGATAAGAACGCTGCTGGGTATGATATTCCCGACAAAGGGCAGCGCCAGCATATTCGGTATGGATTGCGTTGCCTGCTCGCACAGCATCAAAAAGCAGGTCGGGTATGTCCCGAGCGAAGTCAGGTTATACGAGGATATTACCGTAGCACGCATGCTCAGGTTTTCCGACAGCTTTTATGATACATCTGATAAAGCTTACACGCAGGAACTTGTTGAAGCGTTTGAGATCGAGCCCGGAAAGAGGATAGGGGAACTGTCGTCGGGCAACAAGAAAAAAACAGCGCTGGTGGCGGCGCTCGCTTCCCGCCCGAAACTGCTGATACTTGACGAGCCTACAAACGGGCTCGACCCGCTGATGCGCCGGATATTGTTCGACGCGCTCACAGGCGAGAACAAAAAAGGCTCTACTATTTTTCTTTCGAGCCATAACCTCGACGAGGTGCAGTCGCTTTGTTCGCGCCTCGCCATTATACGCGAGGGCAGGATAGCCGACGTAAAAGAGATCGGCGAGCTATCCGGTGCGGGCGGAAAGAGGATAAGGGTCGTCGGCGGCAGGCTGCCGGAAACCGTGCCTGACGCAGAGCATATAATCAAGACCCAGAACACTTTGGAGTTTACGTATCGCGGGAGCGCAAAGGAATTGCTTGCCATGCTCTCAGGGTGGAATATCGAAGACTTCTGCGCAGAAGACATAAAGCTCTCCGACATATTCATGTCGTATTACAAGCAGGGAGGCCAATCATGAATATATACGCAATGGATCTAAGGCGCAGCCTTAAATCTGTACTGATATGGACGCTTTCGACGGCCGCCGTGTTTGCGTTCGTGATATCGATGTACCCGGCTATGCTGAAATCTGATTTTATTGCAGTGCTTGAAGAGAAACTTAAGCTTGTTCCCAAAGGGCTGCTTGAAGCTTTAAACATGTCGGGCGAGGATATCAGGCAGCTTCCGTCGTTCTTTGCCTGGATATTTCAGTTTGTGCTTATGGCGGCATGCCTTAACGGCGCTATGCTTGGAATAAACGCGCTGGCCCGCGAGCAGAACGAAGGCACTATAGAGTTCTTGTGCGCAAAGCCGGTGAGGAGAACAGGAATAGTTTCCGCAAAGCTGGCGGCTGCCTGCACAGAATATACGGTATATTACGCATTTCTTACTATTGCGGGTATGGCGGCATGTATTTGCGTTAAACCGCCTGAACTGGCGGCGGGAGAAATGATATCGCGTTTAGGGGCGGCGGTGCTGGGCGGCTTTTTTGCGGGGCTTACGTACGTATTTTTCGGTTTTATGCTGTCGGTGTTTTTAAAACGGGCTAAGGCTGCAGCACCTCTTGCCACAGCGGTGTTTTTTCTGACGTATATACTCGGAATGCTGCCGTCGCTGGGATTGATGGGGTTTTTGAAATGGATATCCCCGATTAATTATTTCACACCGAGCCGGGCGGTGGCAGCGGGGGGCATAGACTGGGGCAACGCGCTCGTGTGCTTTGCCGTGATGGCTGCCTGCGCGGGCGTTGCTTACGCGGTATACAGAAGAAAAGATTTAGCGGTTTGATGCCCAAAAGCGTACGCCGGCGGATTAATAAGCCGGGATTGTTAACGACATTACATAAAGCCCCTTGCCTCAAGACATCGGCAAGGGGCTTTTGCGCGGACATATATTTTGTAAAGAAAATTCAGCCTGAGCGCAGGTAATAAAACATATGGCCGGATGAATATATACCGCGGGATGTGTTCGGGATCCGTATGGTTTAAGTTGACACGGGTTTCATAATAAACTAATATCATAAATGAAACTTTATTCGGGGCGAAACCGGGGTCCCCAAAAAGTCAAAGCTTTTTGGGGTAAAAAACAGGAGTCAGTAATGATATATGATTGTTTTGCGATAGTGCTCGCCGCCGGCGAAGGCAAGCGTATGAAGTCAACGCTGCCCAAGGTGATGCATAACGCCGCGGGAAAACCCATTGCGGCGTGGATAATTGAAGCCGCCGCAGAGGCGACCGGGCAAAAGCCCGTGCTCGTGACAGGGAACGGCGCCGAGATAGTGAAAGAATATTTCGGCGATAATGTAAGGTATGCCGTACAAAAAGAGCAGCTTGGCACGGGCCACGCCGTTATGGCGGCTAAGGAGTATTTGGGCGGCGAAGGATACGTACTCGTTGCGGCGGGAGACATGCCGCTACTCAGAAGCGAAACGCTTTCAAAAATAATAGAAGCGGCTGTAAGTGAAGAGCTTGGCGTATGCCTCTTGTCGGCGGTTTTGGATAACGCAAGCGGATACGGAAGGATAGTGCGCACCGGTACGGGGCTGCGCATAGTCGAGCATAAAGACGCGACTGAGCAGGAATTATTGATAAACGAGATAAACACCTCTGTGTACTGCTTTAAAAAGCAGGCGCTTCTGGAGGCGCTGGATACCCTTAAGAACGATAACTCCCAGAAGGAATATTATCTGACGGACTGCGTGGGATATATATCCCAAAAAGGCTGGGGAGCGAAAGCGGTCGTCTGCGATGACGCGGAAGAGTGCATGGGCGTAAACGACAGGGCGCAGCTGGCTGCCGTATCAAAAACACTGCGCAGGAGGATAAATAGTAAACTTATGCTGGAAGGCGCCACTATAATAGACCCCGGCAATACGTATATAGACGCAGGAGTTAAAGTGGGGCTTGACGCTGTTATATATCCGGGCGTGACGCTCGAAGGGAAGACGGTCATAGCGGAAGGGGTGACAATTTACCCCGGCAGCAGGATACAAAACAGCGTTATTGGTAAAGGAACGAAGGTGCATAACTCGGTAATAATCGACTCCCGTGTCGGAGATAACAGCACCGTCGGGCCGTACGCATACCTTCAGCCCGGCAGCGTTGCAGGCGGCGGATGCCATGTAAACGGATTTAATGAAGTTAAGGACTCTTTCATAGAGGGTTGTGCGAAAAAGCGGAGGAACGAGTGAGGGACGCTGTATTCTTCGATCTTGACGGAACGCTGCTTCCTCTCGATATGAATGAGTTTTTACGGTTGTACTATACCGCCGTAAAAAAGTCCGGATTTTACGACATTATATCAAAGCAAAACGGACAGGAGATATTCCGTAAGGGCGTACGCGCTATGCTAAAAAACGATGGCAGCATGCTCAACAGCGATGTGTTTTTCGCAGCGGTGGAGCACATGTCGGGCGTGTCTGAGGAGACGCTGAAACCGGTTCAAAACAGCTTTTATTCGAACGAATTTAAGATGGTGAGGGACTGTGCAAGGCCTGACGCAAACGTTCCTCTTGTTATAGATGAACTTAAACGCAAAGGATACCGCCTCATAATCGCGACGAATCCTTTGTTCCCTAAGATAGCGACGGACGAGAGGATACGCTGGGCAGGGCTGTCGCCTGACGATTTCGAGTATGTTTCGTACTACGACAATTCGAGCTGGTGCAAGCCGGACCTCGGGTTTTATAAAGAGATACTGGGAAAACGCGGCCTGAGCGCGTCGCAATGCTTTATGGTAGGCAACGACGTATCTGAAGATATGGCAGCGGTGGCGCTTGGGTTCAAAGGGTTTCTTGTTTTAAACAACCTTATAGGAGATGTAGAAAGGGCACCTGAATGCGAGCGGGGAGACTATTCGGATCTGCTGGATTTCGCAAGAAGTCTGCCGACCTTAGATCAGAATTTTACATAATAGGCCTCGGGAATCCCGGAGGAAAATACGAGCATACGCGGCATAACGCCGGGTTTGACGTTATTTACATTCTTTCGCAAAGGCATGATATACCTGTGCGCGTATATGCGTATAATGCCCGTATGGGAACGGGGAAGATAAAAGGCAGGAAGGTAACGCTCGCCATGCCGCAGACATATATGAACAATTCGGGCGAGAGCGTAAGGGAGATAGCGAAGGCGCTGAAGGTAAAAAAAGAGCAGCTCATACTCGTTTACGACGACGTTGATCTAAAGGAAGGGGTCGTGCGCATAAAGGCAAGAGGAAGCGCCGGCACGCACAACGGCATGAAGTCTGTGGTTTATCATCTGCAGACTGACGATTTTACCCGGGTAAGGGTGGGCGTCGGAAGGCCTGAAGGCGATATTGTAGACCATGTTTTAGGAGAATACAGAGATAAAGAGCTTGCGTTTGCGACGCTGCTGAGGGCTGCGGACGCTATAGAGACGATACTGGAGGAAGGTGTTTTGGAGGCGCAGAGCCGCTTCAACTGACAATGAAGATAACTTCACATATAGCGAAGCTTGAGTCGTTCTCAAAGCTTAAGGAAAATATACGGGCAGGGGATGTTCCCTGCTCGATTTTTGGCGTTCCCGACAGTTTAA
>CAZDZY010000125.1:0-7711 GCA_964510055.1 uncultured Christensenellaceae bacterium | reverse complement strand
TTAAGGCAGCAGGATGCGCAGGAAAAGAGAATAGTGAGGTTATACGCGACGAGCCGGGGAAAAAGGGCAAACGAAGCCCATCAGCAATTTCACCGGAAAATGGTATCGGACGTAATGATGAATCTTTCGGATGAAGAAACTGAAAGCCTCGTAAAGGGTTTGGAAAGCCTTGCGGAGTTTTTCAGCAGGAATAAATAGGAGGTACCAATCTTGGCAATAAGGATAATCACCGACAGTACCAGCGATATACCGCTCGAAGACCAAAAAAGTTTGGGGATCGATATCGTTTCTCTGAGCGTCATATTTGACGGCAAAAAGTATACGGACGGCGTAGACCTTAAAAAGAAAGAGTTTTATGAGATGCTGGCAAATGCCGAACACCTTCCTACGACCTCCCAGGTAAACCCCGACGGTTTCCTTGAATTATTTAAAAATTATATCGACGCGGGTGACGATATAATAGGCATCTTTATTTCGAGCAAATTGAGCGGAACTTATCAGTCCGCGTGTATTGTGCAGCAAATGCTTGCGTCCGACCGCGTATACGTCGTAGATTCGAAAAGCGCCACGTTCGGCCTTGCGCTTCTCGTCTACGAGGCGATAAAGCAAAGGGACAAAGGCATATCTGCCGGGGAGATATATGACGACCTGATGGAGCTCCGTGACAAAATAGAATTTTACGCCGTAGTGGACACTTTAAAATACCTTAAAATGGGCGGCAGGCTCTCCTCTTCAGCCGCGGTGCTCGGCGGTATGCTTAACATCAAACCCCTGGTCTCCTTGATCGACGGAGAAGTGAAATCTCCGGGTAAAGCGAGAGGCCAAAGCGCCGCCTTTGCTGTTATTGCGGAAAAGCTTAAGGAGCGTATGCCCGATAAAAATTACCCTATACTATTCGGGCATTCAAACGACCCGAAGCTGATGGACGATTTTATTAAATATATCTCCGGATCGGATAACGTTGAGCCCGACTACGTCTGCGAGATAGGATGCGTGATAGGAACTCACGCAGGCCCGGGCTGCGTAGGCCTGGCATATGTGCCCGTCGATTAATATATTGATCTGGATTTTTCGTGTTACCCCTTTCATTTGTAAACTCCTTATAAGGGATACGCCCCCGCTGCGGGGGCGTATTTCTTGTACAATATGCGGTCATGTCTCTTCAGCGGTTTCCAGAACCGCCGGCGCTTCCCTGCGGCTCTGCCTTATATCGCATATATTATAGATAACGACAGTCGCTATCACAATAACGCCTCCTGCAAGCGCCCATAGGCCCGGCGCTTCGCCTGTGCTCAGCAGCACCCATACCGGGTTGAGCAACGGCTCGAGCGTTGCTATTAAAGAAGCCGTGATAGGCGGCGTATGCTTTATACCTATTGCGAACAGCACATAAGCGAGGCCGAGCTGGAAGACTCCGAGCAGCGCTATTGCTCCCCATGCCGCAGGCTCAAACGTTATATGTGTGATCATGAACGGGAACCCTGCGACGGTATTTATAAGGTGCCCGAGCAGTATGGCTTCTTCCGGTTTTGCTCCGGGGGCTTTGTTCATAAGAAATACGCCAGCAAACGTAATGCCCGCAGCACACGCCAGTATGTTTCCGAGCATCGCGTCGGCTTGCAGCTGTTCGAAGAAGAAAAGCGCGATCCCCGCAAACACCACGACAGTCGAAATGATATCAAGCGCCCTTACGCGTTTCCTGTAAAAAATAATGGAGATGAGCACTACAAAGATAGGCGCGGTATACTGGAGTACTATAGCGTTCGCCGCGGTCGTAAGTTTGTTGGCAAAGACAAAGAGAATGGTCGTTGCCGACATCGACAGCCCTCCCAATATAACAGGTCGGGAAAACGTTATATGCACTCGGCGCATGTAAACGATCATGACCAGCGCTGCGAGCGCAGAACGCATGCCCACTATGGTCATCGCGTCCCACGGTATGCGCTTTATCAGCAGCCCTGCAAAGCTCCATAGTATCGCGGTGCACATGATGAGAAGAGGACCCTTTGCATTGCTTTTCATTACATTGCTCCTTTTGCGAAAGTATACGAAGCATATATTAGCACGGAGCGTGATAGGGGTCAATCTGTTACTTACGTGAAACCTCGCTGCCGAAGGCGTCGTATAGTATACCCGCATCATCCTTTTTGGCACTCCAAACCTTCTTGTCTTCCCAGATAAAGTCACCCTGACCTCCGGTACATACAATTGTCAGAGTTTTTCCGGCCTTGAACAGCGTACCTTCTGGAAAAACAAAGACTTCCGAGCCCCTTTCCGAGTATAGGAAGTACCCCGATATATCAATATCGTTTCCGTAGTTCTTCAAAGTCACGGTCTGAGCGCTTTTGTCTATCTTTAATATTTCTATTTTCGCACTGCCTTCATCAGTATGCGGATTTAAAACGTTTATCGTACCATCCGCACCCGTTTCAAGCAGGATACCGCATTCATAGTCCTGAGTAACCAGTATCCGCGCTCCATTCAGCGACTCTTTTACCCTATCGTTTGCCGAATCGCCATCCGCAGCGGTATTCGTTGAGATAACTGCAATTTTGGGAGATACGGCTTGCGCGAACCTGGCGGATGTAGCATCAGGATTTCCGTGATTGCTTACCTTCAGGACATCTGCCGCAAGTTCCGCCCCAGCCGCATACAGCGACTGCTCTTCCGCATATTCCATATCACCTGTAAAGAGGTATACTTTTCCATCCACTTTCAGTTTTAAAACAAGAGAATTGTTGTTATCGTCTTCGGAATTGTATTCAACAGGGCCTATTACCTCGAAATATATATCAGATAATACATTTACTTTATCACCCGCGGCTAGTTTTACATGGTCCAGCGCAAGTTCCGCCGCAAGATTGCCGATCTTATTTTCGCCGTTTTTCTTATTCTCGGAAATTTCGGCGGAATACAGCGTCTCCACTTTATACTTTTGCGTCAGCGCTTCCATTCCCCCGATATGGTCGGCGTGCGTATGCGTCAGGAAAACCGCATCCAGCTTTTTGACTTCACACAATGCCAGTGCCCGATAAAGCGCCGGTATGGAGGATTTTTCACCCGTATCGATCAAATAGGCCGAATCGTCTATCTGAACAAGCGCCGCGTCCGCACGGCCGACATTGATGAACATAACGGATACATCACGTGCGCTTTCAGGGGATTTCTCAGTTGAACCACTCCCGATATCTTTTTGATCGCATCCCGCTGCGCTCAATACTGAAACAAGCAGAATTATGCTCACTACGGTTCTTTTGATATACTTTATATTTTTCATTGCGTATCCTCTTATTACTAAATAATATTCTTCTATTCATGTAAATCGGGGAATAAACATGAACACGCGGCCGAAAGATCCTGATATGGATTTTTACCGATCACCAGTGTAATTCATAAATATTAAAGCAGCATTAAAGACAGTCGGGAATTAATGATTTGTTCGATAACGGAAGGAAGATGGTAAAGGTACTTCCAACACCCGGCGTGCTCTCTGCCAAGACGTTTCCGTTATGCGCTTCCGCGATCCATTTCACCATGGAAAGACCCAGTCCTAAGCATTTATCGTCTGTTCTCGATGCTTCCACCTGATAAAACCGATCCCATATCCTCTGCAAATGCTCCTGTGATATGCCGATCCCATTATCAATAACGCGTATAACAGCCTGCTCCGGTATCCGGGAAAGCTCAACGATCACGTATCCGCCGTGTTTACCGTACTGAATCGCGTTTGATATTAAATTGAATATAAGCCGTGTGATCAGCGTTTGATCAGCGGTGATATAGATGTCCGGCCCGACTGCCGCAGTAATTTCAATATGCTTTTTCTTCGCCTCAGTTCGTTGCTCATCAGCGATAATTTCAACAAGTTCGCTAAGATTGAACTGTTCCAGCTGCAGCTTTTCAAAGCCTTTATCCGCTCTGGCAAGCATCAAAAGCTGTGCTATCAGCCCCGATACCTTTTGCGCCTGCCGCAGTATGACCTCGCAGGAATTCTTTGTTTCCTGATCCCTGCAGCCGTGTTCCAGGGCATACTCACATTGCGAAAGAATAACGGAAATCGGCGTTCGGAGTTCGTGGGATGCATCGGCAGTAAATTGTTTCTCCGCTTCGAATGAGCGTTGCAGACGGTCAAGCATTTTATCAAATGTAGCTGCAAGCGCATATATTTCATCTTTTCCGCCCGAAAGGTTAATTCTCTTCGAAAGATCATGATCGTCGCTTATTATCTCCGCAGTTTCCCGGATCTGCGTTACAGGACGAAAAGCACTTTTGGTTATAAAGTAACCGCCTAACGCTGCAAAAACAACAAGAAACGGGAGCGCGATCAAACCGATATTCACCATTGTTCCGAGCGTTGATCCCACACCCGAAGAAACGGCGATCCCGCGCACCCAGATGTCAGGATGATCGTCGAATTTCAATAATCGGTCATATACATAAAATTGTTCGCCGTTGTTGTTGATCGTATTGAGTTTTTCGTTTTCGAAAACAATATTTGCAGTAAATCCATCCGTCATACGGCCATCAACAAAGTCGCCGTTTTTCTTATAAATAAGAATATTTATGCCGTTGCTATAGTACTTCATATCTTTGTCGATTTCCAATTCCCCGTCGTCGTACTCGACCTCATCCGCAGATTTTGCCACCATATCCTTTAGATTATTTTTAATCGATGTCTCGATTGCCATATCGCTGATGGATAAAATGAAAGCAAACGCAATAACTGCCAGTATCGTCATAAGCGTCGTATACCATAGCGTCACTCGGCTTTTTATCGAGAGCTTGCTCATGTATCCTCCTTCAGGACATAACCGGCGCCCCTTATTGTATGAATCAACTTTATATCGAAGCCGTCGTCTATTTTTTTACGTAGATAACGTACATATACGTCAACAATGTTAGAGCCGCCCTCATAATCAAAATTCCAGATGTGTCTTTCAATTTGCTCTCTTAGAAGTACGACCCCTTTATTTCTGATCATATAATCCAAAATTGAAAACTCTTTTGATGTCAGAGAGATACTTTTCCCGCGTCTAGTAACAGTGTGATTATCGCAATTCACGGTTAAGTCGGCCAGAGAAAAAACGTTTGTCGCGTTGCCCGTTTTTTTCCGTGTAAGCACACGGACCCTCGCCAGAAGTTCCGCGAAAGCAAACGGCTTCACCAAATAGTCGTCCGCGCCGCTATCCAGCCCTTTTACCCTGTCTTCAATACTATCCCTTGCTGTAAGAAACAGAACCGGGGTCATGTTATTCTTTGCCCGCAGCCGCTCCAGCACACCTATACCGTTCAGCTTTGGGAGCATGATATCCAGTATCACTGCATCGTATTCACCCGTTTCTATATATTCCAGTGCATCCAAACCATTAGAACATGAATCAACGCCGTATCCCTCCAGCGTAAGCTTTTTTACGATGACATTATTCAGATCACGTTCATCTTCAACAACAAGAATACGCATAGGACCACCTTGAATTTAAATATTTCTTACTCTAAATATACCATATCAATATTAAAAAGAGATTAAAGCAGTTATGGGGTTGGCCAGATTTACTCTATATCAGTTTATCAGTGTAAGCCATCTTAATCAATTAATAATCGGCGCCATGCGGGGATGATTCACAAAAAGTTTGTGATCTTTTAGTTTGTCCATACTTATCAATCAAAGATTGTTTATATTATACGGCTGTTATATAATCAGTATCATAGGATCTTATCTTATCTGTTACTTCATTATTTTCGGAGGTTACCGTCATGAATCTCAAAAAGCTTTTAACCGCATTTCTAACTCTGGTTCTTGCCCTTTCGCTGCTGCTGTCCGCCACGTTTGCGCAGGCCGGCGGCCAAAGCATAAAGATATTGTTTACGCACGATATGCATTCCTCGGTAACATCAGCAACTGTATTTGATAATGGCGGCTTGACCGAGTCGGGCGGGTTCGCGAGGCTCTACACGGCCATACAGCGGGAGAGAGCGCAAGACCCGGATGATACGCTGCTCGTCGACGCGGGCGACTATTCGATCGGAACGCTGTTTCAGGTGCTCGAGACGACACAGTCTCCCGAGCTTTGCCTGATGGGCAAAATGGGTTACGACGCCGTTACCGCCGGCAACCACGAGTTCGATTTTACGGGCGAAGGTTTTGCTAAAAGCCTCGAAGCCGCGAGAAAGAGCGGCGGGCTGCTTCCCGAGTATGTGATGTCTAACGTTACCGTAACTGAAGGCAGCGAACTTAAACAGGCGATAGCGGATTACGGCGTAAAAGATTACGTTGTTATAGATAAAAACGGCGTAAGAATCGGGATATACGGCCTTATGGGCGAGGAAGCGTCCGCCGACGCGCCGATGTCGGCTCCGGCTGAGTTTGGTGATATAATCGAAGCTTCAAAAAGGATCGTCCCGATACTTAAGGAGCAGGAGAAGGTTGACCTTGTGGTATGCCTCTCGCACTCCGGCACCTGGGAAGACAAGAACGTATCCGAAGACGAACTGCTCGCCAAAGCCGTGCCCGGTATAGACGTGATAATAAGCGGCCATACCCACACGGTGTTGCAGCAGCCTGTTATCGCGGGCAATACGATCATAGTATCCGGCGGGGCTGACAGCGATTACCTCGGGGTGCTCGATATAACAAACGACGGCGGCTGGAAGGTAAACAGTTATAAACTTGTTAAGATAGATCAGTCTGTCGCGGACGACCCCGCCATAGCTTCGGAGATCGACACCTATAAGGTTTTAGTCGATGAGTATCTTAAAGCTTATGGCATGCAATCAGGCGACGTTATAGCGGATTCTCCTTACCAGTTCGACGATATCGATTACATGTTCGATAACCCTGGGAATTACTCCTTAGGCGATATCACATCCGACGCTTTTCTTTACTCTGTCAAGCAGGCCGAAGGAGATGATTATGAGCAGGTAGACGTCTCCGTTGTGCCCATGGGCACCATACGCGCCTCTATAAACAAGGGCGGCGTTACCGCTGCCGATGCGTTCAAGATATTATCGATGGGAACAGGCCCCGACGGGCTTTCGGGTTTCCCCCTGATATCCGTATACCTGTACGGCTGGGAGCTTAAAAACGTATGCGAAGTCGACGCCTCCATCTCCTCCATAATGGGCGACGCGCAGCTTTTCCTCTCCGGGCTAAAGTATACGTATAACCCGAACAGGCTCATATTCAATAAGGTCACCGACGCAGTGCTGGTGCGGGAAGACGGAAGCACAGAGGCCATAGAGCCCGACAAGATGTACCGCGTTGTCTGCGGGTTGTATTCCGGCCAGATGCTTTCATACGTGAAAAGCAAGTCGTTCGGCATCATCTCATTGACCCCAAAAGACAAAGACGGCGGCGAGATAACCGATTACAGCAAGCAAATAATATACGCGGATAAAAACGGGCAGAAGCAGGAGATAAAGGAATGGCAGGCGGTCGCCGATTACCTTAAGTCTTTTGGCAATAACGGGACAGGCGCTATTCCATCCGTATACGCGCAGGCGCAGCAGAGGAAAATCGAAAATGCATCCATCGATATCTTCTCAAACCTTAACACGTTCGCTTTAATAGTGTACGCCGTAATCGTCGTGCTGCTGGCTTTGATAATATTTATCATCGTAAAAGTAACTAAGCGCATTAGAAGGCGCCATAGAAAACAGGCGCCTGAACAAGCTTAATAATCAAACCCACCAGTTAAACTGGTGGTATGCACCA
>CAZDZY010000124.1:5466-7752 GCA_964510055.1 uncultured Christensenellaceae bacterium | reverse complement strand
AGCTAGAACTCTGCCATTGAGTTACACCCGCAAAGTATTAAATATTATAGCATAAGACGAAAGTTTTGCAATACCGTATTTGCGGGCTTGTTTCATTGCCGCACGCGAATACGGAAAACCGCATACATTATCTACGTAAGGAATGCAAGAGCGTTCTGAATGCTGAATTTATAGCCGGGAGGTAAAACGTAATGGATGATGAAAACTGTTTACGGCTCGAAGGTTATCTTTTTACTCTTAAAGGCTGCTGCAGCTCAAAAGGCAAAACCACATTGATAATAGGGGTAAAAAGCGACGGGACCGCCGCTTCGCCCCTTACAAGCTGGATATTGGAAGTCACCCCAAATGAAATATCAGAAGAGTTGAATGTATCGTCCTGCGAAAAAAGAAAGGGTAACGGGCCGTGGGTGCCGGCCGCGGCGCAAAACACCGCGTATGAGCTGACGGGCGACCTCGGTCCGGGAATAATTATAGAAGAGCGCGTAAGCGGCGCGGAAGATGCCCCCGAAACGGAATTCCGCATAATATTCGATAAGCCCTTCGGCTGCGGCGGCATCCGCGTTGCGTACATATCGGGAGAAGATACTTTTTGTTCGGATAAAGCTTTAGTCCCCGAACCTCCCGGGATCTGCTGGCTCACTCCGCTTAAAAAACAGTTCTGCCTTTACCTTGTGGTTTCGGACGGTTACAAGCCGGAAGTTACGTGCAAAATAAACGTTTCGGTGACTAAGCGGGCAGCATACCTCGTTCATGAAAAAGGCGCTTTCTGCGCAGACGATTCCGGAAACGGCGAGAGTACGGCGATAAAATCCGTAAAGACCAGCATAATAGGCAGCATGAAAGTTTTGGCTTCCATACCCTTAAAAAACTCGCACGCAGCCGGCGACCCGGTCGAAACCAGCGCCTGCGACTGTTTTGACTTAAACGAGACCATCTGCTATTCAAACGAGGAAACTGCCGATATGAGGGACATATCGATATATCCCGACAGAAAGAGCTTTGAATTGACTCCGCTCAGTTCGCGCTGCGGAAAGTCAGTATACCGTCTTGACGGCGAGTGCATAATAGATTGTAAAAACTGAAAACATAAAAAAAGCAAAAAACAGACCGCTGCCGGTCTGTTCTTTTGCTGCCCGATTTCAGGGATCGCGCGTCTGTCCATATGGACATTCGCTGACGCATCGCGAACAGATATGGAAAGTATGGTCGTCAAAACACGTACGATTGAATAATTTAACAGACGATTCGGGCTTAAAGAATCTCAATATGAAAAAGCGGATCTTCGGAAAAAAATGCACTTTCGATGTATAAAACAGGCATTTCATTACATTCACCCTGCGTTCATTAGGTGTTATAGCGTTAACGGGGCATACCCTGCTGCATATATCACACCCTTTGGGGCAGTCATCTTCATGAATATTCTGCTCGCATGCCGGCTTAATATCGGCGCTGGTCAATACTGCTCCCAGCATCATGCGCGACCCGTAGAGAGGATTTAACAAGAGCCCGTTTTTTCCGATGAACCCGATACCCGTTAAGCAGCCGATATAGATCTGATTAATATACCCTGCAAATTCCTTTTTCGAATTATACCTCGCCGGAAGACAGCCGTTGACCGGTAAAGCCGTATAGCCTTCATTTTCCAAAATGATCGAGATATTAATTGAATGGGTATCAAGCTGGCGATACATCAGGTTCTGCGCTCTCCATACAAACTCATTATTGTATTGCGGCACCTAATAAACGCCCGACGGTATTGGCAGCGCAAAACAGATCATGCTTTTCGGTTCCTTCATATAATCCCGCGGCCTGAATCCGGAAGGGGCTTCATCCATCAGGGCAGAGGCGTTGATCCCGTATACTTTTATACCCTCTTTTTTAAAATAGTCGATCACTTTTTCAGATATATCATTTCCCAAAATTCCACCTCCTGACGCTTTTAAAGGTATCATGTACTCTATTGTTAGATTGTGGCAATAGTACTCCGTGCAATTTGTTATGTCAATACATGTTGCTGTTATTTAACAAATAGTTTAAATCATAACTGCGCGTTCTACGCGCAGTTTGCACCTTACTTTATCAGTCATTTTATCGTTTGTAGCTTGCTCACCGTAACGGCCTTGCTTTTTTGAACTCACCCCGCGCAGCGGGGGGAGTTTGCTTCACAATCTTAACTGCGCGTTCTACGCGCAGTTTGCACCTTGCTTTATCAGTCATTTTATCGTTTGTACCTTGCTCACCGTAACGGCCTTGCTTTTTTGAACTCACCCCGCGCAGCGGGGGGAG
>CAZDZY010000124.1:1256-5366 GCA_964510055.1 uncultured Christensenellaceae bacterium | reverse complement strand
TAACGGCCTTGCTTTTTTGAACTCACCCCGCGCAGCGGGGGGAGTTTGCTTCACATAAAAAAACAGACCATTGCTGATCTGTTTTATATATAGAAGATACTATACGTTCGGTGCAAAACTTATCCCGCTATCGCCTTATCGAGTATATCTTCATAATACTTCTGAGGCCTTACGCCCACTGCGCTGCCGACTACTTTGCCGTTCTTGATTACATAAACGGTGGGTATGCTCATTATTCCGAATTGCTCGGCAAGAGAGCGCTGTTCGTCTATGTTCACCTTGCCTATGACTGCCGAATCCTCGTATTTTTTAGACAGGTTTTCTATCGAAGGCCCTACCATCATGCAGGGCGCGCACCACGACGCCCAGAAATCGAGCAATACCGGTTTATCGGTGTTCATGATATCCTTAAAATTTTCCATTGTGACCTGTTTTGCCATATCCATCATCCTTTCCTTCCGCCCCAAAAATCCTCACGGCTTTTTGGGGACCCCGATCAGGGATTGTAATATACTTTATTTCCTTTTACTTATTTAAGAATAAGATACGGCAAACTTTTTATCTGTGATATAGTTACGATTTTCACAAATTATTTTAAAATAATTATTCCGCGGTCAAATCTTATCATGTCTTTCTCAGCCATTTTCTTAAGCTGCCGCGTTATTACTTCCCTTGAAGTACCGAGGTCGACAGCCACCTTCTCATGCGTAGTTTTTACCTCGCCTTTATCGTTTGAATTATGCTTTAAGTATTCCAGTATCCTCTCTTCTATACTGATGAATAACAGCATCTCTATCGTCTCCATCGACATTATAAGCCTTTGGGCAAGCGCGTTGAAAATGTATTTCTTAAAAGCTTCGCTCCTGCCAAAAAGGTCTTTGAAGACATCCGTAGTTATCGTGTAGATAGTGCTGTCTTTTTCCGCCTCGATAGAAAAATTGTACTCGATTTTTCCCATGGCGCATACCGCTGCCAGTATGCAGACCTGGCCCTCGCTTATACGGTAAAGCGTTACTTCACGGCCTTTATCGGATATGCGGAACAGCCGAAGGCCGCCTTTCGTGACCAGCGGCACGCCGTTGCAGCGGTCGCTGCCGCCCACCATTATCTGGCCTTTGGCGAGTTCTTTTACGGCAGCTGTTTCCCGAATGAGCCTTTTGTCCGCTTCGCTCATTTTTGGATAGAATTCAAACATCTCAAATATATCTTTCATGGATACCTCCATTACTGATGATATTTTGCACGAATAATCCTGTGTGTCCCTGATTCAATTATAATGCTTGTTACACTAACAATCCAGCGGCTGGGTATCAAATCTATTGAAAAACCCTGTCGTTTTGTGTATTATACTGTCATATCAAGGTAAAATATTATGAAAAAGATATTTTTACTCTTTCTGTTATCTATAACCTTGACGCTTTGCGCCTGCGCCCCCGGGATCGATAAATACGGCGGCGGCATAGTTTTCCGCGGCGATATGCCAGCGCCCGCAGATCAGTCTTCCGGTTACGCGAAAGAGGATATAGTCTACGTCACGAAGAGCGGCAAGAAATACCACAAGGAGAACTGCCCTTATCTTAAATCTACAAAAATAATGGTGTCGCTCGAGCAGGCGCTAATGGAAGGCAAAAAGCCCTGCAGCAAATGCTTCGGCGGCAATAACAGCGATTGATTTTTACCTATCGCTTTCTCGTATCATGGGATCTCTTCGCTTCAGCCAGGTATCTTAGTATCAGCTTATGCGGGTTTCCGGGCGTCGAGCTTACCTGCGGCTGATACAGCGTCGCGACATAAAATTGTTTGTCCTTAAGTTCGAGCACCCTTATCCCGCCTTTTTCATCCGTACCCGCCGCGGCAAAGCCGCTCCCTGCAAACGCGGCAATATACTCCGGGGCGAGCCCGTAGCCGCAGTTAAAGAATTCTTCCGTAACCTCCGAACCGTACGCTTCCCGCACCAAAGACCCTTCTTTGAGGTAAACTCTTCTCGTCTGCCCTTTTACGGAGCAGGCGAGAAAAGTCACTACCATTTCCGGCGCCCCGGGGTCCAGTTCCTCATGCCCGGCGCCTTTTATGCCGAGCACGTTCGTCGCGTATTCCAGCACTGCGTGCTGGAACCCTCCGCAAGTGCCTAAGAATGGGCGGCCGTTTTCCCTTGCGAACCTTATGCCGTTTATCGCGCCCTTAAAGCTTTTATACGGGCTCCCCGGCGCGCCCCAGAGCGCGTCGAAAGCCGAAAGATTGCCGGTATCCTCTTCGAGGCTTTCGGTAGGCAGCCATACTGCCTCGGCCTTCAGCGACAAACGCTTGCCGCAGTGCCTTACCGCCTCGTTTATCGCTATATGGTAGGGCTTGTTTTCATTGTAATCGCCTATAATACCGATACGTATATCATAACTCACTGTATTAGGCCTCCAAATTTTTGTCCAGTCAAGCTCCGAGCACATCTGTACCGCTTTAATACCGCGATTATTTCGCTGTTACCGGTTCTTCAATATACTTTGAAAAGGTATCCACATACCTTGACGAGAATGTAACACTTGTTATTTCAGAATACGGTATCCTGTATGGCTCGTCCTGCCAGATTCCGTCCGCGTCGAAATGTCTGACATATGCGAACCGGTTGAATATGCCCTCTATCCTTCCGATAACAAATTCACATTTATCTTCGTTTAGGCTTTCTTTCTCAACGATTATGTTCCTGCCGACAGATTTCAGGCTTTCGAAAACGGCTTTCCAATCAGATATATCTATCAAAGGGACATGTAGACTTTCGATGATTCCTTCCAGCCTGAGGATCTTATCGCACATATCTTCTTTTGCTTTAACTTTCGTTAAATCTTTAAAGCGCCTGACAGTATAACCGTTTAGAATAAAGTCATCTTCTTTTACAGACAAAAATAATTTATCGTTTGATTTTAGCGGTATCAAATTCCAATAATAATGATCATATCGAAAATAAACGTTACATACTTTTAACTGCTTTTCACATTTATTTATCGATTCTTTTATTTCAGCTTTAGTCATAACATTGCTCCATTATTTACCTCACATTAATGTAACATATACCATTCTAATAAAACAAGCCCGCATAACAAAAAACAGGATGCATATACACCCTGTTTATCATCTCTCTATTTGTTTGCCTTTGCCCTTTTATTATCATTTATCCAGTTCCTTATACGACCGTACGCGCATGCTGTATATGCTTACGGCAAACCCCAGCAGGCCGGTTATCAGGAACATTACCGCAATGCCCGATCCTTTCCCTGTCCCCACGATCCCCGATAAAAATTGCTGTACGGGAGAACCGGCTTGCATGAACGGTTCAAAAACGCCGTCAGCCAGCGCCCCCCCGGCTGCGATCCCGACCGGTATCGTCATATACTGGAACGTATCGCGCGTTGAAAACACGCGCCCCTGCATTTCTATCGGCACTTTCGTTCTCATTATCGCGGTGATGTTTGCCGTTATAAACGGCACCGGCAGGTATCCGGCAAATGCGCCTATTACCCATGTGAGCGTATCCCTGCCTGCCCCCCAAAGCAGGTTACATACTAAAAATGAAGCGGCGCAGGAGAGGAACATAACTTTTGTTTTGCTCTTTGCCGGCCTTACGGCTATAACCAGGGCGCTGCCCGCCAGCGAGCCTATGCCTACAGCCGCGGATACCATGCCGAGCGCTATCTGGTCGCTGCCTGTCCTGCCAAGTATCATAGCGGGCATAATGCTTTCTCCTGCGACTGACGCCATCAGGTTAATGAACGAAAAGAACAATATTATATTTAAAACAGGCTTATGCGACCGTAAAAATCTTATACCGGAAAGGCAGCTCTTTAAAAACGGCTCCGTCTTCTCTTCGCTCTTCGGTACAGCAGGGATCTTAATAAAGAAAAGCAGCGAACAAAACGCTATCGCGAACGTCGCTAGGTCAATAATGAACACTGCCTCTATTCCTGCAAACGTGAGTACGGCGGTCGCCAGCGCCGGGGTTATAACGGTGACGAGAGAGTTCGACACCCCCTGCATGCCGCTCACCTTGATATAATGCTCCTTTGGCACGATCAGCGAAACGGCGACATTCCCGGCCGGGCTTTGAAACGCGTTCATAAA
>CAZDZY010000124.1:0-1246 GCA_964510055.1 uncultured Christensenellaceae bacterium | reverse complement strand
ATAACAATGTTCACTATATAAAGATGCCAGATCTGCAGATCCCCTGTTGTATACAGGAACAGTACCGTCGCTGTACCCAGCGCGGCTATGAGATCGCTTGCCAGCATTATCTTCTTTTTATCCCATCTGTCAGAAAGCGTTCCTGCGATAAAGCAGAAAAGAATCGAAGGCAAATAGGAACAGACGGCAAGCCATGTGATGCTTGATGCCGTTCCCTGCTGTTTATACGCCCATATGATTAGGGAAAAGCTCGTCATGGCGCTGCCAAGCGAAGATAATGCCTGGCTGCTCCAGAGTATTATAAAGCTTTTAAGTCCTTTAAATTTCTTATTCATAACTTTGCTCCTTAAATTCTTACAGTTGATTTAAGAATGCAAAGTCTGACTGAGGACGGTATCGCCGCCCCGAAAGATTCGGGGCAGGTTATCTACCGCTCCATGCAATGACCGTCCTTATCAGACAATGCATGGAGCAAAAGCAATGCAAATATATAAGTCCGCCATAATAGAAATCTCCTTAATTTAAAATACTATCAAGCTGTATAACAGCTATTTTTACTTACTCGCCTTCATCCTGTCGCCCTTGCCGAGTATCGCTTTGCGGAGGCGTATGCTCTTCGGCGTTACCTCCACGAGCTCGTCTTCCGCTATAAACTCCAATGACTGCTCAAGCGACAATACGGACGGCGGCGTCAGTTTCAGCGCTTCGTCAGTACCCGACGCGCGCATATTCGTCATCTGCTTCTTCTTGCAGACGTTTATAACGATATCCTCGAGCCGCGCGTTCTCGCCCACTATCATGCCTTCATATACGGCCACACCAGCGCCAATGAAAAGCCTGCCCCTCTCCTGCGCGTTGAAAAGCCCGTACGTAGTGGTATCGCCCCGCTCGTGCGCTATAAGCGATCCCCTCTGCCGCTCGGGTATGTCTCCCGCCCAATCGCGGTAGCCGCTGAATATGTGGTTCATAACGCCGTTGCCTTTCGTGTCCGTCATGAACTCGCCCGCATAGCCTATGAGCCCTCTCGCGGGTATGTTGAACTCCAGCCTCGTGGTGCCGCCTTCCGACTTCATGTCTACCATCTCGGCCTTCCTCACACTGAGCTTTTCCATGACTATGCCCGTATAATCGCCCGGCACGTCTATCATCAAAAGCTCAAACGGCTCCTGCACCTTTCCGTGGTCTTCTTTGAGTATGACTTTGGGCCTCGAGACGGCGAACTCGTACCCCTCGCGCCTCATGGTCT
>CAZDZY010000123.1:0-7809 GCA_964510055.1 uncultured Christensenellaceae bacterium | reverse complement strand
GTATACATGGAGGCATGGCTCAGTCGGTTAGAGCGCTCGCTTCACATGCGAGAGGCCGCTGGTTCGAGTCCAGCTGTCTCCACCAAATACGACCCGAGACGAGCTTACATAGTCGAAGGCGGACCGATTTGACTGTCTTGTGTATCATGCAGGATAGTCATTTTGTTTTAACAGAAGACAGAGGAGACTGGAATCAATACATGATAAGCGCTCAGGGAATATCCCTTCAATACGGCGGCACGGCGCTCTTTAATAACGTAGGGGTGCAGTTTTCAGCGGGCAACTGTTACGGCCTTATCGGGGCGAACGGCACGGGGAAATCCACTTTTTTAAAGATACTTTCCGGCGAGCTCGAGCCGAGCGGCGGCGAAATAGCCATAACGCCAGGCGAACGCGTCGCCGTTTTACGGCAGGACCATTTCGCGTTCAACGAACATACCGTTATTGAGACGGTAATAATGGGGCACAAGCGCCTCTATGAGGTCATGAAGCAGAAAGAAGCGCTGTACGCCAAGGATGATTTCAACGACGACGACGGGCATAAGCTCGGCGAGCTCGAAGGCGAATTTGCGGAACTCGACGGGTGGAACGCTGAGCCGAACGCCGAAAGCCTGCTTAACGGCCTCGGCGTCACCGGCGAATATCATGACATGCTTATGGCGGAGCTGGACGGGCCGCGCAAAGTCAAGGTGCTGCTCGCGCAGGCGCTGTTCGCAAAGCCGGATATACTGCTGCTCGACGAACCAACTAACAACCTCGACCTGCACGCGACATGGTGGCTCGAAAACTTCCTGATGGATTTTCCCAACACGGTCATAGTCGTTTCGCATGACCGCCATTTCCTCAACAAGGTATGCACGCACATCGTTGATATCGACTACGGCAAGATCACTATGTACGTAGGCAATTACGATTTCTGGTACGAGTACACCCAGCTCGCCGCCCGGCAGGCAAAAGAGGAGCGCAAGCGCAACGAGCAGAAAGCGAAAGAGCTCGAGGAGTTCATCCGCCGGTTCAGCGCCAACGCGTCCAAATCGCGCCAGGCGACGTCGAGGAAAAAGATGCTCGACAATCTGCAGATGGATAACTTCGCCCCGTCTTCGCGGCGTTACCCGTTCGTCCATTTCAAACCCGAACGCGAGATAGGCAACGAGGTGCTTACCGTCAGCGGCATAAGCAAGACGGTTGGCGAAAGAAAAGTGCTGAATGATTTAAGCTTTATTGTGAGGCCGGGCGAAAGAATAGCGTTCGCGGGCACGGACGAGCTTGCGCGCACTACTCTTTTCCAGATACTAATGGGCGAAACGGAGCCTGACGAAGGCGTATTTAAATGGGGCGTTACGACGAAGCGGGAGTATCTGCCCTCCGACAATACGGCATATTTCGACGGCGTCGACTATACGCTCGTCGACTGGCTGCGCCAGTATTCAGAAGACAAATATGAAATAACCATACGCGGTTGGCTGGGGCGCATGCTGTTTTCAGGAGAAGAAGCGCTTAAAAAAGCAAAAGTCATCTCCGGAGGCGAGAGGGTGCGCTGTATGCTGGCGAAGATGATGCTCTCGGGAGCTAACGTGCTCGTTATGGACGAACCGACGAATCATCTCGACCTTGAAGCCATAACCGCCCTGAACGAGGGAATGAGCGAGTTTAAAGGGGTGCTGCTCTTTGCCTCGCACGACCACCAGATAATGCAGTCGGTTGCCAACAGGATAATCGAGATACTCCCGGGCGGCATCATAGACCGCAGCTGTACGTTCGATGAATACCTCGAAAACCCGGATGTGGAGATGCTGCGCGAAAAATACGCCGCGGTATCGAAATAAGCCGCCCATACGGCACATAACGCACAAAAAACACATGAGGTGAAAAAACATGAGAGAAAGAAAATACATTGAGTTCCTGCAGAACTTTGATTTCCCGAGGGAGCGGGAATGGTATATAAAGAACGTGAAGTACCGCATAGTCGAAGAAACTCCGGATAAATATATAGTATCCAAAGCAAAGAACATAGCGTTCAGCAAATCAAAAGAAGGCGAGCAGTTCATCACCGGAAAGATATAAGATCTATATTTTTTACTGAACTGCTTTGTAACGCATATTGATATGGAGTAGTTTTATGAGTTGCTTTCTAAAAGGTAATCAACAATTATTCATTTTTGCGAAAGAGGATATAAAAAGTGTTCTGAATCATTTATTCGCAAATAATTTTGTAATATATAGGTCATACACTGAAATAAATAAATCATCCAATGATATTAGAATGGGAAAAGAATCTGTTGACCGCTTAGAACAAATCAGCTTCGATGATAATTACGAGCATTATTATTGGATTGTTCCGAAAGACAAAAGAAATATTGTTAGTTGGGAAGAAATCAAACTAAATTCGGGTGGCGTTAGATATAGATTTGATAATTTGAAGTCAAGGGGTGTTGAGTTAACTTTTTCAGACCAAAGCCCTACAAGAATAGGTATTGGCCGTGTTGCAATATGCACGGAATGGGAAGATGACAATAAAGAGATTTCTAAAGCTACTTATGAAAAAGAAATTTATAGTAATATAAAGAATACTCTTAGGAGGCAAAGTCAGGGGAAAATAGGCGGGATATTTGTCGGTAAAAAGGCATTCCAAATGTGGGAGGCAAATGAAATCGATTTAGCTTATAATATAAATAATGGTTCTATGGTTTATAATAAAGAACATTTTAAACCAATAAGAAAATAACTAACATAATATTAGAGAAAGGTTTATAACTTGGACGGTACAAAAAGAAGCGATATCCGTATAGGTTCCGCAGTTAAGGTCGTACAGAAACAGGACCAGCGGACAGGCCGGCTCACGGAAGGAATAGTTATGAGGATACTCACAAATTCGCCGGAGCACCCTCACGGCATAAAGGTCATGCTGGAGGGCGGGATAGTCGGAAGGGTAAAAGAAGTCATGAAATAATCATCCACGCCTTCAAGGTGTAGTATTAATTGAACCCTGTAAATGACTCCCTGCAATGCCTTAAGGCATATTACGGTTCCGTAGGCCGCATAGAGAAAAGATTCTTCGTTCGCTTTGCTCCTCAGAATGACACTATTAGTTTATTAAACTTGATTTAGCCTAAACTCATACCTTCGTTCCGTTATTTCCGTGAACGTAAACTCCTAATGTCATTCTGAACGAAGCTCCGGCGTAGTGAAGAATCTTTTTTCCACCTAGTTAAGATTTCCCCATATATATTCGAATTAAAGGTTAAACGCGAAGCTAACCTTCATTTTATACGTTTAATGTATGGTTTTTTCTATGATATTAAGACTGCTTTCTTTAATAAACGGTTTTCAGATTAATGGAATATACCTGATACGAAGCATTTTGAATATCAAACAGTATTGACTTTAGTATATTGCTATGTTAATATCACCTAAATTGGAAAAACGCTTTGACGGAAGACGCAGGCGCAAAAGCCTTTCAAAGAGAGCCCCCGGCCGGTGTAAGGGGGCAAAGGCGGCGCAGGGCCGCGATCGCTTCCCGAGCGGATGCCTTGAAAATACTCGAACTTAAAAGCTTTAGTTTTAAGAGTAGGGGCATACGCGATTTGCCGCGTTACAGGCAAAAGGCTTTTTGAGCCTGTTAAGAGGGTCATTTGACCAAACTGGGTGGTACCGCGGAAACTGTACACTTCGTCCCATACGGACGGGGTGTTTTTTATTTACCGGAAAGAATATTTAAAGGAGGGATCAATTTTGGAAGACAGGATAATGCTTATTGCGGAGCGCATAAAAGACCTGCGCGAGATAATGAACGTATCGGCCGCTGATATGGCAAAAGCGGTGCATATGAGCGAGGCGGAATACCTTGAATACGAGACGGGCAAAAACGATTTTTCGTTTTCGTTCCTCTATTCGGCAGCAGGGAAACTCGGCATCGATATAGTCGACCTGATGACGGGCGAGGGCGCGAGGCTTTCGGTATGCTCGTTCGTCAAAAAAGGCACCGGCCTCAAGATGGAGCGCCGCAAAGAGTATAAGTACGAGCATCTGGCTTACATCTTCAAGAACAAGAAGATGGAGCCGTTTCTCGTGACCGTAGAGCCGAAGGACGAAGACGCGAGGTCGCACATGAACTCGCACGAAGGGCATGAGTTCAACTACGTGCTCGAGGGCAGCATGAAGCTCTACATCGACAAGCAGGAAGTTTTGATGCAGCCGGGTGATGCCGCCTATTACGACGCGAAACACCCGCACGCCATGCAGGCCGCGGGCGGCGTATGCAAATTTCTCGCGGTAATAGCGAAGTAAGGGGGCTATATATGAGGATATTCGAAAAATACGTTAAAGCCGATTACAGCTCATACGAGGATTTCAGTCAGAACTTCAAGGTAAAAGTTCCGCAGAGGTTCAACTTCGCTTACGATATACTCGACGTTCTTGCCGAGACGAAGCCGGATAAGCGCGCGCTCGTGTGGGTGAAGGAAACAGGCGAAAACAAGACATACACTTTCGCCGAAATGAAGAAGTGGAGCGACAAGGCCGCGAATTACTTCCGTTCCTTGGGTATAAAGAAGGGCGACGCGGTGATGCTGATAATGAAGCGGCATTACCAGTTCTGGTATACTATCATGGCGCTCCATAAGATAGGCGCCGTCACGATACCCGCGACGCACCTGTTAACGAAGAAAGACATTGAGTACCGCGTGAACGCCGCGAGCATAAAGATGATAGTCTGCACGAACGACGGTACAGTCAAAGAGCAGGTGGAGCAGACTCAGAATATCCCGACGCTCGAAATAAAGGCGCTCATGGGGCAGCGCGAAGGCTGGCTCGATTATTTAAAAGGCGTCGAAGACGCGAGCGAAAAGTTTGCAAAGCCTTCTGAAGCCGAGCTCCCCCAAAATAACGACATGATGCTGCTTTACTTCACGTCGGGTACTACGGGCATGCCCAAGATGGTCATCCACTCGTATACCTACCCGTTCGGGCACATACCGACGGCGGTCTACTGGCAGAACGTAGACCCCGAAGGCCTGCACCTTACCGTCTCCGACACGGGCTGGGCGAAATCCGTTTGGGGCAAGCTATACGGGCAATGGCTCGGCGAAACGGCCGTCTTCGTATACGACCACGAGAAGTTCATACCCGCGCAGGTATTGAAGGCCATATGCGATAATAAAGTAACTACGTTCTGCGCCCCGCCTACTATGTACCGCTATTTCATAAAAGAAGACCTGAGCAAGTACGATTTTTCTAATCTCAAATACACGACGATAGCGGGCGAGCCTTTGAACCCCGAAGTATACAACCAATGGAAGAATGCCACAGGCTTAAAGCTGATGGAAGGCTTCGGCCAGACCGAGACTACGCTCTCGGTCGCCAACTACATATTCATGGAGCCCAAACCCGGCTCGATGGGCAAGCCCTCGCCGCTGTTTGACGTTGACATTGTCGGCGAAGACGGCGAGCTGTGCAAGTGGGGCGTGCCGGGAGAAATAGTAGTGCGCACCGCGAACGGCGTGGAACCGGGTATGTTCTTAGGATATTACCGCGACGAAACGCTCACGAACAGCGTGTGGCACGACGGTGCATACCATACCGGCGACGTAGCGTGGAAAGACGAGGAAGGCTATTACTGGTACGTAGGCAGGACGGACGACGTAATAAAATCGTCCGGCTACCGCATAGGGCCGTTCGAGGTGGAGAGCGCCCTTATGGAGCACCCCGCTGTGCTCGAAACGGCTATAACAGGTGTGCCGCACCCCGAGCGCGGGGCTGTCGTAAAGGCGACGATAGTGCTCGCGAAAGGCTGGGAGCCCTCGGAAGAGCTCAAAGTAGAGCTTCAGGAACACGTAAAGAAGGTGACCGCGCCGTATAAGTACCCGCGCGTCATAGAGTTCGTGACCGAACTCCCGAAGACGATAAGCGGCAAGATACGCCGCGTTGAGCTGAGGGAAAGGGACAAAAATAAATAGGATATGATGAAACAGCGCCGGTGGAAACACCGGCGCTGTTTTTATCTGCTTATGGGTAATCGCTTATCGTTTGACTGTATGGAAAATCATTGATATCATTATTACCTAGAAAGATATTTATTCATATTGTTGAAAGAGAAAGCTAAATGTTTGAATTAACAAATGAGCAACGAAAATATTTTGGAATAACGCCTGTTTCTTCTGCTTGGGCTTTTGTTAAACTCATTCCAAGTCAATATGACAAGCATGATACATATGCATATTTTGATAAGGATACGATTTTAAAGCGTATAATTATTGGTGAAAATTCTTATTCAGAATACGATTTCAACGAGATAACAGCCAAAGGAAGGACCGTTCTCCTCCCGAAGACAGAGCGGGGTAAAATTGTTAAATTAACCTCTTCAACGCTTGAAAAAAGAACTCCAAAAGGAATGTTTTTTTCATATAACAATGGCAATGTATATATCGGCAATTGGGAAACAAACAGAACATTTTATTCTTCATTTATCGAAGAAATTAAATTGAATAGTTTTGAAGACCTTTCGAGCTGGATCAAACAATGGATATCAGATACTACAATATCCGACTTGAACGAACTTGCTGAATTTTCATCATCACCCAAGAAACACTGTAAATATCATGCCGGGGATTTTTTCAGATTCAAGTTAAGCAGGAGACTATATGGTTATGGCAGGATACTGCTTGATTATGATAAAATGCGAAAGGATAAAGTCAAGTTTTGGGACATCTTAATGGGTAAGCCTTTAGTAATAAAGATTTATCATATCGCCACAGCAAATAAAAATGTTAGTGTTGAAGAATTAAAAAATCTTAAGGCAATTCCATCTCAGTTTATAATGGATAATGCGTTTTTCTATGGTCAGTATGAGATCATTGGTAATTTGCCTCTAACGGATACGGATTTAGATTTTCCTGTTATGTATGGAAAAAGTATTAATTTTAATGATAGTAACAAAGTATTACTTCAATCAGGGCAAAAATATTTTGAACTAAAAAACTTGAACAATGCCTTATATTCTGAGTTTAGAAACAACGGAATCGGATGGGTAATAAATGTGAAATTACCAAATATAAAAAATTGTATCAACTTGAATAGCAATCAACCATATTGGGAGCAAAACAATTATATTAAAAACAAAGATTTAAGAAATCCTAAATTCTATACGGAACGTAAAGCAATATGTAATCAGTTCGGTATATCAGAAAAAGATATTTTTCACAATTCCCTGGAGGAACCGGCTTGTACAAAATAGGAGGGCGCGCGCACGCCCGCGGCATAACGTTTCAATCGGATATCGCCCGCGTATACGCGAAGGATAACGGCATAGATAAGGTTAAAGTTTTTTCAGCGCGGACACGAAGGATAAAAGCGGCCTTAAGAAAAGTGCCGCTGCTGCGGGCTTTCCCCGCTTTCGGAAAAACGGGAACCATAATATTCGCCGTATTTACCGCGCTGCTGGTAATCGGGATATTTATGCCGGAGATCATATACTTTGAGCTGTACATATCAGACACGGCCTTCTATTCCTTGCTGGCTGCCCTTGCTGCGTTTATCCTGCTGGCGGCCGTGCTGCTGCGCGGCCGTACGAGGCGTTTGCTGCAGTACCACGGCGCGGAGCATATGGCGCTGGGCGCGTACATGAAGGGGAAGCCCCTGACAGATGAAAACATATCGCAGGAAGACAGGGCGAACCCGAACTGCGGCAGCATATTTGTGCTGATATTTCTTATCGTCGCCGTACCGCTCATATTCGTTCCTTACAGCGATTATTTCTTTCCCGTCATCTTTTTGGTCGCGTTCGAGCTGACCCTGCTCGCCCGTAAGAAGAAG
>CAZDZY010000122.1:0-7815 GCA_964510055.1 uncultured Christensenellaceae bacterium | reverse complement strand
TTTTACTTTGGCGGGAGATGATGACAATGTGGTTGTACGATAAGAAACTTGAATATCCAATAAAGATAAAGAGACCCGACCCGAAGATGGCTAAAAATATAATCACTCAGTATGGCGGGCCTGATGGGGAATTGGGAGCCTCTTTGAGATACCTGAGCCAGAGGTTTTCGATGGTGACGCCCGAGGCGAAAGCGACGCTCAACGATATAGGCACGGAGGAACTGGCGCACCTCGAGATGGTAGGATCCATGGTAAAGCAGCTTACCGAGAACGCAAGCATTGAAGATATAAAGAGAGCGGGGATGGATGCTTATTATTCCGATCACGACAAAGCAGTGTATCCGGTAAGCGCATCGGGCGTGCCGTTCACCGCCGCATATGTTCAGTCGAAGGGCGACCCGATGACCGACCTGTATGAAGATATGGCCGCGGAGCAGAAAGCGCGATCTACTTATGAATATCTGATAAACCTTGCCGATGACCCGGACGTTATTGAACCGCTTAAGTTCCTCCGGGAAAGGGAGATAATACACTTCCAGAGATTCGGGGAGTCGCTGCGCCTTGTTCAGGATTACCTTGAAAATAAGAAACGTTTCAGTATGCCCAAAACGTTTGCAAAAAACATGGCCGGAGTTAACAATATGAAGGCAATGCCGGAGCCCCGTATGGGCGAAATGCCGGGCAGGAGCATAGGCGATATGCGGATGATGGACGCGGACAGCATTCCGACGATGCAGAGGATGAGAAATGTGCCTTTTAATGAATCGCGGAACGTTCCGGTTACGCCGGCTGCGCCCAGTTTGCCGGGATTGCCGATAAATCCCCAGGTACCAACGGCGGCGCCGGGTGCGACTATGCCGGGAACGCCCCCGTCGGGCATGACTATGCCGGGTATGAATCCTCCGGGCATGACTATGCCGGGCCAGGGTATGCAGGGTCAAATGGCTCCGGGAAAAACAAATATGCCCGGAATGATGAATATGCATGGCGCTATGCCCAATGCTGCGCCGATGCCTAACATGCCAAATATGATGGAAAAACAGAACATGCCGGGCATGGATATGCCTGATATGGGGGATATGCAAAACGTCCCGGGAACGCCAATAATGCCTGAAAGGCGGAGGATCCAGATACCCCGGGATATGAGCACAATGCCGAGAAGATAAATCCGATAACAAAAAACAGGCTGAACAGCCTGTTTTTGTTGTTAGCGTGTAAATACTCATTTGTTCTTTTCTTTAAAATACCGCCTCAGATTTTTCATTTCGCTGAAGCTGCCGAACATATTGTTTACCTTCTTCGCGTCTATCTGGCGGGAATCGAGGCCGTCGTATCCGGCTTCTTTCCTGAGCTTTAAATAGCTCGCGAGCCGTTCTTCGCCGAGCGTTCCTTCCTGTACCGCCGCAAGCACTGCGCATCCCGGCTCGCGTGTATGAGTGCAGTTGCTAAAGCGGCATTTAAGGGCCAGTTCGTCTATGTCGGAAAACGCGGCCGAGAAGTCCGCACTCTCTATCCCTATCTCTCTCATGCCCGGCGTATCTATTACCGCGCCACCGCATACGGCCGTAAGAGAGCGGGATGTCGTCGTGTGCCTGCCCTTGCCTTTGGCTCCGGTTTCGGCGGTCTTAAACAGCTCTTCTCCCGCGAGCGCGTTGATGAGCGTAGATTTGCCTACGCCCGAAGAGCCTAAAAACGCCGCTGTTTTGCCCTGTATATACGGCTTTAATACGTCGGCTCCGCCCGAGTCCAAAGCGCTCGTTACGATAACGTCCGCCCCGATCGCCGCCGATTCGGCAAGCGCCAGTTTGTCCGCGTATTCGCACAGGTCTGATTTCGTAAGCACTACTACAGGCGTTGCGCCGCTGTCCCACGCTATGGAAAGATACCTCTCCAGTCTCCGGATATTGAAATTATCGTCGAGCCCCATGCACAGGAATACGATATCCGCGTTTGCCGCGACAGCCTGGCATCCAACCGAGGTTCCTGCCGTTTTTCGAAGAAATAAGCTCGTCCTCGCCAGTACACGGTGTATTATCGCGTCGCCGTTTTTATCGTCCTCCCTGTCGAGCATAACAAAATCTCCGACGACCGGGAAATCTACGGGGGATACGGCCTCTTTCCTGAACTTGCCGGACACCTGCGCTAATATCTCGCCGCCCCCGGTAGCTGCCCTGTAAAGCTGTTTCGACTGGGACACGATGCGCCCCAAATACAGACCGGTGCAGCTTAAGGCTTCTTCCGCCGCCTGCTTTGAGAGCCCGAGCCGCGTAAGATCCGTGGTCTCCGAAAAGCCTTCAGGCTTTTCGGCATGATCATTATTCAATTCTGATTACCTCCTGAAATCGTTTCTTCCGGGAGGCGGGATGTCTGCCCCAAAATACTTGGCGTTTGGGGTATCAATGAATTTGCGCCTCCCATGTTCCAATGCCTTTTAGCACACTCTCCATTTTCATTATGAACATCTCCTTTCGCTCAATGTTACGTGTATATTTTATGCGGATATTGATTTTGGTCAATAGAATTAACAAGTTTTTTAAGCTTTATTCAAGACTCTGAGCATGAAATCCATCATCCGATCATTATACCTGTATTTTGTGTGCTGCAGCGCGGAGCGAAGGGGCATCTCGAGCACCTGCGAAGAGATATCCTCTATACTTGAGCCCTCCGTGAACCCCTTCAGAAATTCTCTTGCCAGCCTGTTTACCACCCGCCTGCGGCGGCATCCATCCAGTATATCCTGAAGCGAAGAATTGAGCGTAAACACTATTTTGCGTTCGGAGGCTGATACATTAACGGTATCTTTCAGTACTATATCCGCGCTTGACCTGCCTATCGATATCTCGAACTCCCCGGCTTCCACAGCCCATCCGCGGAGGTCGCAGTCGTAATAAGCGAAAGCTCTTTTATCAAGAATAAACGACGCCTGCTTCTGTTCCCCGGGCTTCAGGTCTAACTTAATAAAACCTTTCAGTTCCTTTACGGGACGCACGACGCTGCTTTTAACATCGCGGACATATAACTGCACAGTTTCTTTTCCGGGGCGAGAGCCGGTATTCCTGACGCTGACCGTTACGTTCAGCGTCTCTCCTTCGCCCATCGATTCTTTATCCAGCCTGAGATCCGAATACTCGAAGCTGGTATAACTGAGGCCGTAACCGAACGGAAAAAGCGGTTTTATATCCATCGCGTCATACCAGCGGTATCCTACAAACAGACCTTCGCGGTATTCCACTTTTTTTCTGCCGCCGGGGAAGTTGAGATACGACGGATTATCGGCATGTCTAGCCGGGAAAGTCTCCGCCAGTTTACCGCACGGGTTCGCCTTGCCGAAAAGTATTTCGGCTATGGCTCCTCCGAACGCCTGCCCGCAGAGGTACCCTTCGATGACTCCTTTTACTCTGCCGAGCCACGGCATCTCGACGGGAGCGCCGTTATTGAGCACAACAACGGTGTTCTTCTGTACACCGGCAACCGCTTCGATGAGTTTTATCTGGCCGTCGGGTATTCGCAGATGCTTTCTGTCTGTGCCCTCAAACTCATAGCTGTCCGGAAGCCCGGCGAATATGACGGCGATATCGGCGCCCGAAGCCGCGTCCGCCGCTTGCTTGATAAGCGCTTCATCCGCCGCGTCGCTTAAAGACGAAAACTGCTGCATGCCGAATTCAACATCCGTATCTTCGAGTAAATATCCGTCCGCATAAAGCAGCTTGATGCCGTAAGTTTCCGCTTTCTTAGCGATCTCATCGTAAGGTATATCCATTGCGGAAGGGTTTACATGTGAACTTCCGCCGCCCTGGATCCTCGGTTTTTTAGCAAACGCCCCTATTATCGCTATAGTCCCTGTTTTCTTGAGCGGCAGTATATCGTTTTCGTTTTTGAGCAGCACGATGCTTTCCAAAGCGGCAGCTTTCGCGAGAGCGTGGTGCGCCTTTTTATCAAATGAGGCGCCAGGTTGAATATTGGTGGACGCTTTTAGTATGACCCTCAGCATCCTTTTTACCGCTTTGTCGAGCACGCTCTCCTTAAGCTTCCCGGAAAGAACAGCCTCCGCTATTTTTTTATCGCGCTCTCCGTTGCTCCCCGGCATTTCCAGGTCGAGCCCGGCGGCGAGGCCTTTTACCCTGTCGTTCACCGCGCCCCAATCGGACACAACAAAGCCTTTAAACCCCCATTCCTTCTTTAAAATACCGTTTAATAGTTTCTTATTCTCTGAGCAGAGATCGCCGTTTAAGCTGTTGTAAGCGCACATAACGAGCCAAGGCTTCGCTTTTTTTATCGCGCCCTCAAAGCCGGCAAGGTAAATTTCCCTCAGCGACCGCTCGTCTACTATGGCGTCTATGATAAAACGCAGCGTTTCCTGATTGTTTGCTGCGAAATGTTTTATGGTAGCTCCTACGCCTTTGCTTTGCACGCCTTTTACGTATGCGGAGGCGATCTCAGATATAAGATACGGGTCTTCCGAAAAATACTCGAAATTCCGCCCGCACAGCGGCGACCGCTTTATATTGCAGCCCGGGCCCAATATTATTGATACCCGCTCCGAGAGGCATTCTTCCCCAAGCGCCGCGCTCACCTTTCTTATGAGGCCGGGGCTCCAGCTGCATGCCAGAGCCGAAGCAGTAGGAAAACACGTTGCGGGCACGCTCTCACGGGCGTTCGCCTCGCCCGGCCGCTCGATCACTTTTCGCAAGCCGTGCGGGCCGTCGGTCATCATAACGGAGGGGATGCCGAGCCTTTTTACCTCTTTCGTATGCCAGAAATCTTCGCCCGAACACAGGGAGGCTTTTTCCTCCAGCGTCATTTCGGAAACGATCTTATTAACGTTATATTTCATATGCGCTTCTCCATATATGTTTCTGACTTTTTAAGTGTATATATACATTTTACGCAAATATGGGGATTTGGCAAGTATAACGAAATTGGCAGCTCAGTTATTGCCATATAAGGCTATAGATGTTATAATATTAATTATTGAATAAGGAGGAAATAAACGATAAATGGAGTTTATTATTGGACTATGTATCCGCGCAGGGCTGGCTTGCATCCCCGCAAGTATTGCGGATAAAAAAGGTTATAGCTATGCGCTCTTTTGGTGCCTTAGTTTTTTCCTTTCGTTCCTTATCGTTCTTATAGTTGCTTTGTGCATTACAGATAAATATAACGAAACGGATTTTCGGCCTGTTTATTCCGGCAGGCGCTGCAGATATTGCGGGGCATATATCGGCAGATGGGATGATTTCTGCAAAACATGCGGAGCAAACCAGGCTGCGGCTTACGCCGGCGAATCGGCTCCTGCTCAGGCAGATGCTTCAGGGGAGGAAGTAAAATCATATAGTATAAGAAACCAGCATGTAAGCGGTATGGGCTTTATATCATGCCCGAATTGCGGCGAGAGACAGCGGTATGACAGGGATACATGCTTTAAATGCGGCGTTAAGTTCACACACTGACGGGTTCCGGCTGCAAAAGGAGTATCTATGTCGAAATGTAGAAAGATGGTAATAATTATATCAGCCTGTTTATGCGCGGCCGCGGCGATTTGCGCCGGCGCATATTTTCTTATGAATTCAAGAGATATTCAGCTCTGCGGCAGGATAGTCAGCCGTGTCGACACCGACAGAAAAGTTGTAGCGCTTACGTTCGACGACGGCCCCACAGACAAAACGCCCGAAGTGCTGGACATGCTCAGAGAACAGGGTGTCAAATGCACATTCTTCCTTACAGGCAGGGAGATCGAACGGAACCGGGACTATGCCCGTGCCATAGTGCAGGCGGGGCATCAGATAGGGAACCATTCGTACTCGCACGAAAGGATGGTATTCAAAAGCTATTCTTTCATGGAAAACGAGATCGATTCTGCGAGCAGCCTGATACGGGAAGCGGGATTTAAGGGCGAAATAGTTTTCAGGCCGCCGGGCTGCAAGAAACTGCTCCTTCTTCCGCTGGCGCTGCAGGAAAGGGGTATGACAACGGTGACATGGGATGTCGAGCCTGATTCGTACCCCGAAGTCGCAGTCAGCCCCGAGAACACTGCCGGATATGTGCTTGAACATGCGCGAAACGGCTCGATAATACTGCTTCACGTTATGTACGGGGGAAACTCGCTTGACGCCGTGCCCGGGATAGTGGAGGGCCTTAAGGAGAAGGGATTTGAGTTTGTTACCGTAAACGAGCTGCTTGAACTATCCGAATAAAAGCCGGTAATAAAAGTGCGGCGAAAGAGTTTTTATTCTCGTCGCAGCGCTTTTTTTATTTCAGGAATAGACGATCCTTCCGCTTTCAGCTTTTTAATATAACCGATAAGCGCAACGGACTCTTCCCTCTTATAACGGCGCGTCAGGTTTTCTTCCTCCTGAAGAAACGGCAGCATGCCTTCCTCGGTATAAAACTTCAGCGTGCTATACCGGGCTCCCGTCAGCCTGACAAGCTCGCCGATAGTCACATATTCGGAGTTTTGTATAGTTTCCATTGTTCTTTGCCTTGACAAGCTGTGATACCTCTCTTTATGCGAAACAAAAATCTTTTGGGCTTTTAGTGCGATATACTGGCGTTGACGACAATAACTGCAATTATGGCGTCTATATATTCTACCATCTCTTTTACCAAAGAGCCCGCTTCGCTTTTTTTGATCTCCTCTAAACGCGTTTTAAGCTTCTGCGATTCAAATTTCGAAAAAAAGTTCTTTATGAGGCTGCTCTTCTGAAGCAGTGACCCTAACACGACGGTTTCGTCCTGAATATTGCCTTCTTCCAGAAACTCCGCCCGTACTTTCTCGATTATTCTTGTTACCGCGTTGTTATCGGGTATAAGCAGGGTCTTGTTGTGAAACAGCCCGCCGGTTCGGGCAATGACGAAATTGTTTTCCTTAAGGGCGAAACTCAACGTTTCAATGAACTCGTTTATTCGCTTATTAGTCGCAAAAACATATCTGCCCGCGATGTCTTTCACGGTCATCGGCTTTCCGCCTTTTATCGTATCGTACAGCGGCTTTAGATGCGCTTCATTCTCATTAAGGCTCCTTTCGGTAACCACTTTCTTTTTAGCGCCTATAGAGATGGCGCGGGATTGCAGAAGTTCCAAGAGCCCACCCGCCACGATGCATGCGATTATATGGCTGGAATTTGTAACGGGTATCTTACCTTTCGGATTTAAAGCGCACAGCAGGTACTCCTGAGTATATGACAGATCGTTCATGTTAAAGCTCCTTACTACTTATTAGTTATTACTAACTACTTACTACTTACATTATATCAGGAACTTCATTTTTGTCAATAGAGATCAAAAACAACTCTTATGTCTGGCAGGGCCATGCTTAAAACAGTCGTAATAAACAATCAATTGTAAATCCGGGCCTACGGGTATAGAATAATAAGCACTACAAACTATATGAGGGGGAACGGAAAATGACAGACGTTACTGGTTACAGGGTCTACCGGAGCCGCTGGCTTACACTTGCGCTGCTTATACCCATTATAGTGGCGAACGAGCTTTTTTGGCTTACGTTCGCGCCGATAGATAAAGCGGCAATAAGCTATTTCTTTAACATACCTGTCGTAACACAGGAAATATATAACGAATATAGTTTTCAGATAGCTCTTTTTTCGATCAGCTATATGCTCATGTTCATAATCTTTACGATGCCGGCTTCGTACGTTATTGAAAAGTACGGCTACAGAGTTTCCGTGGTCATTGGCGCGGTGCTTACGGTCGTATTCGGGGCTGCGAGATTCTTCTTTGCGGAGAGCTTCATATTAGTGCTCATAGCGCAGTTCCTGCTCGCGGCGGGGCAGCCTTTCCTCGTCAACATATCCACCA
>CAZDZY010000121.1:0-7989 GCA_964510055.1 uncultured Christensenellaceae bacterium | reverse complement strand
CTCTGGCCGGCCGCTTCTATCTCTTCTTCTTTCATGCTGTAATAACTATGGGCAAGCTCGCGTATCATTTCCTTCGCGCTCTCATGCGTCAGGTCCTCGATATTTGTTCCCCTAAACAGATCGCGCCCTTTGGGAAGAAATACTTTTTCGAAATATGCCGTCAACTCGCCTATATCCCACTCTTCGGGCAAAGCGCCTTCCGGGCAATATACGGGAAATACCTCGTCGATGAGCGTATCGAGCATGTCCATTATTGCCTGCTTTACGTCCTCCCCGGTAAGCACCGACCTGCGCTGCGAATATATTACTTCGCGCTGCTTGTTCATAACGTCGTCGAACTGCAGCACGTCTTTTCTTATCTCGAAGTTCCTCGCTTCTATCCTCTTCTGCGCCGACTCGATTTGTTTTGATAATATTCCGAACGTTAGCGGTATATCGTCGTTCTGGCTTATGGACGCAACGAGCCCCTGCACCCTGTCGCCCCCGAACCTGCGCATAAGGTCGTCTTCAAGCGATATGAAGAATACCGACGAGCCGGGGTCGCCCTGCCGGCCGCTGCGGCCGCGTAGCTGATTGTCAATGCGGCGCGCCTCATGCCGCTCTGTCCCGATTATATGGAGCCCGCCTAAAGACACCACCTCGTCGTGCTCGGTCTGCATCGTTTTCTTGTAATAACTTAAAAGCTCATTGTAACGTTTTCTAGCCGCGAGTATCTCAGCATCGTCCGTAGGCGCGTGGCTGACGGAATGCTCTATCATCTCTTCCGTAAAGTTTTCAATCCTCATATCCCCGCGCGCGGAATAATCCGGGTTGCCGCCGAGTATGATATCGGTCCCTCTGCCTGCCATGTTGGTAGCTATCGTAACGGCGCCTTTCTTGCCTGCCTGCGCCACTATCATGGCTTCTTTTTCATGATACTTCGCGTTCAGCACGTTGTGCTTAACGCCCGTACGGGCAAGCATGCCCGACAGCCGTTCAGATTTTTCCACGGAGATAGTACCTACGAGTATCGGCTTGCCGGTAGCGTGCACACGGTTAATCTCATCAACGATCGCCCGGAATTTTCCGTTTTCGGTCGCGTAGATAACGTCGTTGCCATCGATACGTATCATCGGCATATTGGTCGGCACCTGAACTACGTCGAGGTTATATATGCCCTGGAACTCGTCTTCTTCCGTTTTCGCGGTACCTGTCATTCCCGCCAGCTTCTTATACATCCTGAAATAGTTTTGGAACGTTATAGTTGCGAGCGTCCTTGTTTCCCTCTCTACCTTGACGTTTTCCTTCGCTTCTATCGCCTGGTGCAGCCCTTCCGAATACCGTCTGCCTATCATAAGCCTGCCTGTGAATTCGTCTACTATAATGACTTCGCCGTTTTTCACGACGTAGTCGATGTCCCTCTTCATTATATTGTTGGCTTTCAGCGCCTGATTGATGTGATGATAAAGTTCAGTATTTTCAATGTCCGAAAGGTTTTCAACCCTGAAATGCCTCTCGCATTTGGATACCCCTTCTTCGGTAAGGTTTATAGCCTTCAGCTTTTCGTCTATAGTAAAGTCTTCTTCAAACCTCAGAGTTTTAACGAACCTGTCGACCAGCACATACATGTCGGTGCTCTTTTCGCCGGCGCCGGAAATGATGAGAGGAGTCCTCGCTTCGTCTATAAGTATGCTGTCCACCTCGTCGACTATCGCGTACTCAAGCTCTCTTTGGGCCATACGCTCTTTTTGTATCGCCATGTTGTCGCGCAGGTAATCGAACCCGAATTCGTTGTTGGTGCCGTAGACTATATCGCAGGCGTAATTAGCGCGCCTCTCTTCAGGCGGAATGTCGTGTATGATAAGCCCTACGGTATATCCGAGATAGGTGTATAGCTTGCCCATCCATTCCGAGTCTCTCTTCGCGAGGTAGTCGTTGACGGTCACAACGTGCACGCCTTTCCCCGTCAAAGCGTTGAGGCATACGGGCAATGTAGCGGCAAGCGTTTTGCCTTCGCCCGTTTTCATCTCGGCTATCCTCCCCTGATGCAGCACTATTCCGCCTACTATCTGAACGAAAAAATGACGCATGCCGAGCACGCGGTCGGCCGCTTCCCTTACCTGCGCGAATACCTCGGGCAAAAGATCGTCGAGGCTCTCGCCGTTTGCGTATCTTTTCCTGTATTCATTTGTTTTTGCTTTCAGCTCGCTGTCGGAAAGGGCTTTGAACCCGTCTTCAAGCGCGCCCACCGCGTCAGCTATCTTCCGTAATTTCTTAATTTTCGATTCATTGCTTCCGCCGATTATGTCTCTTACCAGTCCCATATTGTCCCCTTTTATAAATATCGGCAATTAATTTTTCTAATTAAAGCCATTCCGTAAAATATACGACTACATTCTACCATCCATAATATATATAAGCAACAGTTTCAGCAGGCAGCTTTCATCTTATATGAATATTAAAAGAGCGGTTTTTACAAACTGTTAACATACACTATCCGCGAATACATATATACTTCAAAAAAACAGGATAACCTTAATAAAATTTACAAACTTAAGTTAATGCTGTTCGTTGATTTTAGAGGCTTTGTGTGTTATTCTTTTTTAATCGAACATACATGGAGGTAGCTTCAGTGCCTAAGTTAACTATAAATAAAAACGCATGTAAGGGCTGCGGGCTTTGCGTAACTGTTTGCCCGAAAGTAATACTTAAACTTTCGGAAAACGAGCTTAACGATAAAGGATACAGCCCGGTGGAAATAACTGATATGGACGCGTGCATATCATGCGCCGCGTGCGCGAGGATGTGTCCCGACGTCGTGTTTACCGTAGAGAAATAATTTATTTAAAGGTGTATTTTATATGGCAAGAGTATTGATGAAAGGAAACGAAGCTATCGCGGAAGCCGCTGTTCAGGCGGGCTGCAGATACTTTTTCGGTTATCCTATAACCCCTCAGAATGAGATACCCGAATATATGTCGAGAAGGATGCCGGAAGTCGGAGGCGTTTTCCTCCAGGCCGAATCGGAACTGGCAGCGATAAACATGGTCTACGGCGCCGCCGGCGCGGGCGCGCGTGTTATGACGTCCTCGTCATCTCCGGGTATCAGCTTAAAGCAGGAAGGCATTAGCTACATAGCTTGCGCCGAGCTGCCCTGCGTTATAGTAAATATGATGAGGACAGGCCCCGGGCTCGGAGGGATACTTTCTTCGCAGGGCGATTATTTTCAGGCGACCAAAGGCGGAGGGCACGGAGATTATCATCTCGTCGTGTACGCTCCCTCTTCAGTGCAGGAAGCCGCTGACTGCATGATGCAGGCATTCGATACTGCCGACGTTTACAGGATCCCCGTAATGGTGTTAGGGGACGGCATGATCGGGCAGATGATGGAGCCGGTCGAATTCCGCCCGCAAAAGAAGCGCGTACTGCCCGAAAAGACGTGGGCAGCCACGGGCCGCAAAGTTTCAGAAAAAAAGGCGCTCATCAATTCGCTGTATATCGAAGCCGAAGAGATGGACGTAGTAATAAAAAGGCTCGAAAAAGTCTACGAGAAGATAAAGGCTGACGAAGTGCAGTATGAAGAATATATGATGGACGACGCCGAGATAGTAATAGCGGCATACGGCACTACATCTCGCATTGCTAAAAACGCTATAGTAAAAGCCAGAAAAGAATACGGCATAAAAGCGGGGCTGTTGCGGCCTATAACCGTCTGGCCTTTCCCGGCTAAAGCGTTTGCGGACGCGGCGGAAAAATGCAAAGCGTTCCTTACGGTTGAAATGAGCCTCGGGCAAATGGTAGAAGACGTAAAGATCGCGGTGGGTGGAAAGCGCACTGTCAAATTCCTCGGCGCATACGGAGGCTTCACGCCTACGCCGAATATGATAATTGACAGCTTAAAAGAGATAAAGGAGGGGTTATAATGGCAGTTATATTCAAGAAAAGCCCGGTACTAACCGATGTTCCGTTCCATTACTGCCCCGGATGCACACACGGTATCGCCCACAGGCTTGTCGCAGAGTGTATAGATGAGCTTGGTATACAGGAAAGGACAGTCGGGATCTGCCCCGTCGGATGTTCGGTATTCGCGTATAAATATTGGGATATCGATATGTATGAGGCGTCTCACGGAAGGGCTCCGGCTGTCGCTACCGGCGCCAAGCGCGTTCATCCCGAAAACATAGTCTTCACTTATCAGGGCGACGGGGACTTAGCTTCCATAGGCACCGCGGAAATAGTCCATGCGGCTACAAGGGGAGAAAATATAACGGTTATATTCATCAACAATGCCATATACGGCATGACAGGCGGTCAGATGGCTCCCACTACTCTTGTAGGCCAGAAGACCACGACGTCGCCTTTCGGGAGAGACCCCAACCACTGCGGTTATCCGGTACGCATTTCCGAAATGCTATCCACGCTTGAAGCTCCTTACTATATAGAACGGGTGTCGCTCCATGACGTGCCTAATATAATAAAGGCTAAAAAGGCTTTTAAAAAGGCATTCGAAAACCAGATCCAAGGAAAAGGTTTTTCGCTTGTCGAGGTGCTTTCCACTTGCCCGACGAACTGGGGCTTATCGCCCGTGGAATCGATGCGCTGGCTTAAAGAAAATATGATACCGTATTACCCTCTTGGCGTATTCAAGGAGGCGAAGCAATGACACACGAGATGATAATAGCCGGTTTCGGCGGGCAGGGCGTGCTTCTTATGGGCCAACTCATAACATACGCCGGTATGATAGAGGGCAAAAACGTTTCATGGCTTCCTTCATACGGGCCCGAGATGCGCGGCGGAACGACGAATTGCTGCGTTATAGTATCCGACGGCCCGGTGGGCTCGCCTGTCGTTACCGAAGCGGACAGCGTTGTCGTTTTCAACCGCCCTTCGCTGGATAAATTCGAATCGTACCTTAAACCCGGCGGGAATCTGTTTGTAAACTCTTCGCTTATTGACAAAAAGGCGTCGAGAAACGACGTTAAACCGTATTATATAACGGCCAACGACGCCGCCCAGAGTTTAGGTAACGCGAAGGTGACCAATATAATAATGCTCGGGACTTTCATCGCGGCGACCGGAGTAGTCGGTAAAGACAGCATAATGAAAGCAGTTATAAAGACTTTCGGGGAGAAAAAAGCAAACCTTATTACCATCAACGAGCAGGCTTTCGACGAAGGCGTTAAGCTGTTTAAGGAGACCTGATGCTGAGGCATATAGTGATGTGGCGCTTTAAGGGCGAAGCTGAAGGCAAAACAAAACAGCAGAATATGGATTACGTCAGATCAAGGCTTTACTCTTTAAAAGAAGTTATCCCGGAAATAAAAAGCCTTGAGATCGGTATCAACGTAAAGCAGAGCGGCGCAGCGTATGATATGGCTTTAGTCTCTGAGTTTGAGGACCTTGCGGCGCTTGAGCGGTATCGTACGAACCCGAAGCACGTCGAGATCTCAGAATACGTAACCAAGGTAAGGACGGATAGGGCTGTCGTCGATTATATATTATTGTGACCATTGGACGTACCCGCCGAACTTCGGCGAACGAAACCCCGGTAAATAGGTACTTTTGTGACCAGTTTATACATTTTCGACACTTTGGACGGTCAAAACGACCGTTTTTTTATATCATTGTGTTGCACTGAATGTTGCACTATTTGTTGCGCTCCGTCGAAATTATATAGTATTATGTTAATAAGGCATGAGGTTTTATCAGCGCTTTAACTTTATTTACTAATAAAATCTCTCCTACACATTTATATTTTGTAATATGACAGAGTGTAGTCATGTTTAATGTGATATGATCATTTAAATCTATATTTGTAGAGGAGACATAGCATTTATGCCTAATGTTGTTGAATTCGCGTCTTTTAACCTTAAAGAAGGGTCATCTGTATCAGATTTTTTACTTGTGTCAGACAAATTTAACAGCATATTTCTTTCTGTGCAAAAAGGCTATATTTCCCGGAAGCTGCTTCTTGTTGGCGAGATGTGGGTTAACTATGTTTTGTGGGAAACGATGGATGATGCCCTTAAGGCAATTAATACTGCCGATGAAGATGCTGTAGCTTGTGAGTACATCTCTTTCATGGACAAAGAAAGTATTAAAGTTCTTCATCTTTCAGTAGAGAGAAGTTATTAGATTTCGATTGGAGGACAGGCTTTTTGAATGAAAAAACAAGGTGCTCCTGGGCAGGAAATAACCCCATATCCATAGACTATCATGACAACGAATGGGGCCGGCCTGTACATGATGATGTCAAGCTGTTTGAAATGCTTATTTTAGAAGGTATGCAGGCAGGGCTTACATGGATAACCGTACTTAATAAGAGAGAGGCATTCAGAGAAGCTTTTGATGGGTTTGATCCTAATAAGGTAGCCCTTTATGATGATGCAAAAATTCAGGAGCTCATGGCAAACGAAAGAATAATAAGAAATAGCCTCAAAATCAACTCGGCTGTTAGCAATGCCAAGGTGTTTTTAAGAGTTGCAGAAGAATACGGAAGCTTTGACAAATTCATATGGGGGTATGTGGATTATGCACCTATTACTGGTCATTGGGAGAAACACGATTATATGCCCTCAAGCACCCCGCTCTCCGATAAAATAAGCAAAGATTTAAAAAAAATGGGCTTTAAGTTTGTCGGTTCGACCATAATTTATGCGTTCATGCAAGCTACAGGTATGGTCAATGATCATATTTTGGAGTGTTTTGTTTATAAGGAGATATTGAATAAGTAGTACATTGGTATATTATTTCATCCCGCAATATGTTTAAGAGTATTTATTAATTCCAAATGTTCTAACTTTTTATTATACATAATAAAAATCATAATTAATTCTATCAGCCGCTTTTACTGGGCGGTTTTTTATTTTGCCGTCGCTATGAAAAACAGCCTCGGGAACCGGAATATCACTTCACCGTTCTTCCGCACCGGATATCTTTTGATTGCCTGTTCCAGTATGTCCTTCTCGAACTCCGCTTTTTCTTCTTCGCTCAGCACATTGAGATAAGGCCGAAGGCCTGTGCTGCGGTACCACTCCATTATATCCTGATGTGAATTAAGCCGATGGTAATATACCGTCTCCCACATCGTGAAATCAGACGAAATCTCCGAGAGAAGGTCGAAGTATTCTTCCTGTTTGAGGTTATAAAATCCGTCTACCCCTTCGAATCTTCCAGACCACTTCCCGGCCGACGTAACCTCGTTTACAATTTTAAAGATCAGCAGCTCATATTGCAGCGGGGATTGTATTGCAAGCACGCCGCCGGGTTTTAAGAGAGCCATCATATCCTGTAATAATTTATGGTGGTTCGGCACCCATTGTATGCACGCGTTCGAGAACACGATATCGAAACAGCTTCCCAATAGAGGCAGTTCGCTGCCCGCGTCGCACAGCTTAAAGTCAATCTCAGGGTAATCTCTTTTCGCGCTTTCCAGCATTGCGGGCGAATTGTCTATGCCGAGCATATACGCGCCTTTGAACCTCGAGGCCAATACTGCCGTACTATTGCCCGGCCCACAGCCTATGTCGACTATCCTTTGCGGCGATTCGATATTGATCCTGCTGGCAAGGTCAATGGAAGGCTGCGTGCGCTCGTTGCCGAATTTAAGATATTGTTTTGAATTCCAGTCTGCCATATCGACAGCCTTTACGATATGCTCATCACTATCTTATCGATGGAAGCGCCCGGCGCCACCATAGGCAGCACCATCGTATCCTGATCGATAACACAGTGTATTAGGCACGGCTTATTCTTCTTGAGCGCGGTTTGCAGCGCTTTTTCAAAATCCCCCGGATTATCGGCTTTCTGCGCAAAATATCCGAAGCCTTCGGCTATAGCGCAGAAGTTCAATTCGGGCAGTGTCGTCTCTGAGTGCCTTCCGTTGAAGAAGAGCGTCTGCCACTGGCGCACCATTCCGAGCGTCCTGTTGTCGAGCAGTACTGTTATGATCGGCAGGTCGTAGCGTACGGCTGTAGCCATTTCATTAAGGTTCATGCGGAAGCTGCCGTC
>CAZDZY010000120.1:0-8157 GCA_964510055.1 uncultured Christensenellaceae bacterium | reverse complement strand
CGATTTAATCAGTCTGTCATTTGGCCAGCTCTATGCTTATAGAAAGCTTTTCTTTGCTTTCAGTGGCCGAGAAACTTACCTTTACGCCAGACTTCTTTATGCGCGAAAGCGCCTTTTTTATCGTATTGAGATAAATGCGGTAATCGCGCATGATACAAACAACGTTTTGCCTGCTTACTTCTGGGGGCTCTTCTCCGTAAAGCTTGGAGAGCAGTTTTTCAACAAGGTCTTCCGTCAGTTTTACGGAAAGGTTTTTTTGCTTTATGTCATGCAGCACCTTAAGCTGCGCTTCCTCGTTATGCAGCCGCAAAAGAGCCCTTGCGTGGCGCTCTGAGAGCTTATATGCTGATATCTGGTCTTTTACAGAGATAGGGAGCTTTAGTATCCTCATCTTATTCGCCACCGTGCTCTGGTTCATGCCGAGGCGCCTTGCAAGCTCTTCCTGCGTGAGCCCGTGCTCTTTCATAAGGCTCTGGTAGCCTTCGGCTTCTTCGAAGAAATGAAGGTCTTCCCTCTGAAGGTTCTCTATAAGCGCTATGACCGCGCTGTCTTCGTCTATAGCGGGCTGCACTACGGCCTTTATATGCGTAAATCCGGCTTTGCAGACCGCGCGCCATCTTCTCTCTCCCGCTATTATTTCATAATAATTATGGCTGAGTTTACGCACGGTAATAGGCTGGAGAAGTCCGTACTGTTTTATAGAATGGGCAAGCTCTGCCAAACTCTCCTCTGAAAATACGCGCCGGGGCTGATAAGGGTTGGGTCGGATATAATCCACAGGTATTATTTCGAGCGTGTTGCTCTGGCTTTTGTCCATGATGAAACTGCGCAGATTATCTGCTTCAGCCTTCTGAAACTTCAACAATATTAAAACACTCCTTTACAAAAGCGCACAGCGCTAAAAAATAAAAACCTATATTTTGACGCAAATCAATAATGATGCTTTTCTTATTAAACCCTAATTCGGCATAAGTTTTCGTTCACCTTCCTAATTGGCAAAGCTTCTTATTATACGACATAAATAGTGGCTTGTTTGCGAAAAATGTCTGAAATCCGGCATTAAAGCGGTTATTTGTGGTATGTGCGGCCTTCGATTATCATGAAGGCGCGGTATATCTGTTCGAGAAGTATTATCCTGAAAAGCTGGTGCGGGAACGTCATATCGGAAAAAGATATCACCCGCTTTGCCTTTTGTTTGAGGCTGCGGCTAAGGCCGCAGGAGCCGCCTACGGCAAACGTTATATCGCCGGACTGGATACTGCTTTTAATAACAGCCGCGAACTCCTGAGAATCCATCTTCCCGCCGTCGGGGGACAGCGCGATAAGCGCACCCTTTGAGGTTGCCAATATAGAGGCGCTTTCCTCGTCGACCGCCTTTTCGATAAGGGCGGCGGAAGCGTCTTTGGGCAGCGGGCTTTCCTTCTTTTCAATAACGGAAACGCGGCAGAACGCCGACAGTCGCTTTAAGTATTCCGCCTGCGCCTCCAGAAAGTATTTCTCTTTGAGTTTTCCTATGCAAACGATATTGATATCAGCCATCCGTACGCCTTCATTTTTAATATTGGCCGGGAAATATCAGCATCCGGGCGACTCGTTAACCCTGCCCGATTTACAGGTTTTTTTCGATGCCCTCAAGATAGAGCCGCAGCCCTTTCCACGCGCCGCCCTTTGGCAGGTCTTCGCTTTCGCGCTCCCGCGGGTTTTCGGCCTTTTTCAAGAGAGCGCTTATGTCGAACCCTTCTTTGAGTAATACGGAGCGAACGTATTTCGGCCTTATCGCCTTTTTCGGGCAGCCGTACACGCACTTAAGGCACATCGAACAGTTTTTGCCGAACGCCGGCTTCTCCCCCAGCTTTATGTTGCCCGCGGGGCAGCTTTGCCCGCACCATCCGCAGTTATTGCACTCAATTCCGGCAACCAGGTGTTTCCCGAACATCTTCGCCCCGGTCTTCTCCATTTCGCATACACGGCTCATTGCCCGGTCGATCATTTTAGCTTTCAGCGCTTTCTTCCGCAACGCAATTATATCTTCCGCTATACCCGCCGCCTTTTTCGGCAGCATCAGCAAAAGCTTTATCGCTGCTGATTCGGGCGTTTTTTCGAGCACGTTAGACGGCATGACGAGCGACTCTTCGTATATTACTGCATAGCCTTTTTTCTTAAGCCTTTTTATTGAGCTGCGCCTGCTTGCCGTGTTAGGGGATATCTCCCCTCCGCCTGATACCGAAATGACTGCGGCAGGCGTGCCAGCCGCTCTGCCAAGCGAACCCAGCCAGCGGTAGACCGGCAGCGGAGCGTTGAACGCGTGCACTGGGAACATCAGGACGAAATAATCTTCGCCGGAGTCTGCGGCCTCCGCGTCATATCTTATCTCGCGCAGCTCTGCGGACGCGCCTCTTTTTTCGAGCGCTTCAGCGAGCCGCTTAGCGGCGAGCGCCGTGCCTCCCGTGCCCGAGAAATATGCTATAAGGACATTCATATCATAAGCCTCACTGCCGGATTATACCATATATCCGGACAATAAAAAAGCCGGAGGCACCGGCATTAACTGATGGCCCCTCAATAGAGCTCGAAAGGCAACTATGTAACAGGGCGGAAAAGGGTTACGCGGCGGAGCGGTCCATGCTCGCTCGCACTTAAGCACAAATAATGGCAGGTATGATATAGTTATGGCATATATGGCATCGGCGTGGTATAATGTCGCAAATACGGCGGTACAAACGCCTTACCGTGAAGATAAGTAAAAAGCAAGATATAAAAACCGGGTACTGTTACGAGCGATAGGGATAGCAACTGGCGATAAGGACAAGCGGATATTAAATCGTGAGGAACAAAAAATGAAGGAATTCGAATTTAAGAAGATCGACGCTTTCGCGACTGCGAAGTCGGGCGGGAACCCCGCAGGGTATATCAGGCTGGATTCAAAGGACAGCATAAGTAAAGACGAGATGCAGCGGATCGCACGGGAACTTAAAGGGCTGGTGAGCGAGGTCGGCTACATATACCCCGTAAACGAAGATACTTTCGATCTGAAATACTATTCCGCCGAAAGAGAAGTGGAATTCTGCGGGCACGCCACCATAGCGATAATGTACGATATAATAAAAAACAACAAGAAACTGCAGAACAAGCCGGAAATAAACATAGTAACCAATAAGGGCGCCCTTATAGTGGAAAACCGGATCAAGAGCGACGGCGCGGTGTTTATAATGTCCCCGGCTCCCGAGTTCAGGGAGGCCGGCATGCCTCAGAACGATATCGCCGCGGCGCTGGGTATCGACGCCGGCGATATAAGCGCCAAATATGAGATCGAAATAGTAAACGCGGGATTGAGCACTTTGCTTGTTCCGATAAGAAAGCTGGATTCTATACTGAAAATGTCTCCAAGTCTTGAGGCAACAAAGAAATTCTGCGTAAAGAACAATATAGATATAATCGAAGTTTTCTGCGACGAGGTCTCAAAGATGGAGAGCCTGTACCGGACGAGGGTGTTCGCCTCCACGTTCGGTTACCTCGAAGACCCGGCTACCGGCTCGGGCAACTCGGCGTTCGGATATTACCTTTTAAAGCACGGGTTATGGGGCGGCGGCCCGATGACCATCGAGCAGAACGGAAACCGGGATGATTGTAATATAATACGGTTGTGCACCCGGCTCGACGAAGATACGAAAAGGCGGGTAATGTTTGCAGGGAGCGCGGTGACGAGGGTCGAGGGAAAGTATATATTAGCGTAAAAGTTAGGCGGGCCGCCGGGAGACCGGCGGCTTTTTAGTGGTACTTCATCCTTTATGTCATCCTGAGGAGCGGAAGCGACGAATGGATCCCATTTAGGTTATTATACATGGGATTCTTCGCAAGCTCTCGCGTAGCGGACGGAATGACAGAAATAGGTTTTTCAGCAGTCTGCGTCGCTAGGAAACCAGCGGCTTTTAGTTTTTCATTACTATGAACGTCTTTGCGGGAGGGGATGGAACCCCTCCCCTACATAGTATAAAACAGGTTGTTTCGTGTAGGGGAGGGCCTCCGTGCCCTCCCGTTTATTTTTGCTCTCATATCAACCGCCTGCACTGCCTTTTACACCACGGAAAAGGGCAATTATTAGGCACATAGGCTCATATCGTGGTACAATATGAAAAAACGGGGAGCGACAAATTGAAAATACGGCCTGTAAGACAACACGAATTGCCTTTGATGGAGGAGTTTTTGTATCTTGCGATATTCCAGCGGGATGAAAATAACCTTCTTCCGCGCAAGATCATATTCGAGCCTTCCCTCGCTATATATTTCGAGGGCTGGGGAAAGCCGGGCGATTACTGCCTTGCCGCCGAAGACGACGGCGTAATAGCCGGCATGGCCTGGACAAGGATATTGAACGGAAAGATAAAAGGCTTCGGGAACATAGATGATGATACCCCGGAGTTCGCGATATCCGTTTTAAAGGAATACCGCGGTAAGGGCATAGGGACGGCTCTTATGAAAGAGATGCTCGGGCTGTTAGGGCGGGAAGGGTATCCGAAAGCTTCGCTGGCAGTACAAAAGGATAACTACGCGGTAAACCTGTATAAAGCCGTCGGCTTCAAGACTGTTAGCGAAACGGCTGAGGAGTATATCATGGTATGCGAGGTTTGCGATATTGATCAGATATAAAGATATGTATTATTAGAATTCATTAATTAATTTACTTTTGGATGTAATTTTTTCACTGCCGTTATTGCCGACAATAATAACGCGATCATACCCGAATATATTTAATGCAGAGAATAACCTACCTTTTATTTTTTACGGCCTTAACAAAATTCTTTAATATGTCTTCGGCGATATCCCTGTCTTCCTTCGACAGTTCACCGAGCATTTCCTCAAGGCCGGCCTTACCGGCCCCGGCCTCTTCGCCGAACAGTATATAATCCGCGGAAAGGTTAAGCGCCCTCGCTACCTTGTAAAGGGATTTGGTCGTCATATTCTTTCTGCCTAGTTCGATTTCGGCAAAAAAATGAACTGATAAATCACACTGCTCCGCAAGCTGCTCACGTGTAAAGCCCAGTTCTTCGCGGCGGCGTCTTACCCTTCTTCCAATTTCGACTGTCAAAGATTCTGCCACAATAACACCTCAGTAGTATTTTAAGTAATACTATAGTGGTTATACATTGGCTAGTTGGGTTGTTATGCTTGTACTATAGTGATATAATATTAAATGATGCTTTTAAGTTATCACGGAGGGCATAAATGAAAGACCTCGAAAAGACGCTCGAAACGGAGCGGGAAAAGCTGAACAAGCTTGCCAAAGAAGCGCTCAAGAGCAGCGGTTTCACACTTGAGGCTTACTTTTTGGGCGCGGAATCAAACGGCGTTTTACAGGACGAGGCGATACAGAAGCAAAGCTGCAAAGTAGACCGCATCATCATGAAGATATACAGGGAAGGGCTGTGAACTTACCGGTTATTCAAATATCACTTCCAATCGGTCATTCTGAGAGCGCAAAGCAAACGAAGAATCTATGTATTAACTGGTTTTTGATATCTCATATCATACAGCCGTAAACCTTATCCGCCGCGCGGAAAAGGACAAGGATTTGGCAGATATAAAAACGGCATATATCATAACGTCAATTATTTATCGACGAAAAGTTTGTATTGGTGTATAATTACAATGTATAATTTATAAAAGAAATTGTGTATAGATAAACTTTTTATTTGCTATAGATTTTATCAGTTAGTAATCTCCAAGGGGTGATTGATATGATTGTAATAAGCTTTGTTAATATGAAAGGTGGCGTAGGAAAAACAACACTAGCAGTAAATGTTGCTGATTTTCTCTCCTCGCGAAATTCAAAACGAGTTTTACTTATAGATGTAGATCCTCAATTTAATGCAACACAATGCTTACTAAAGGGGGATGATTATGTAGCCTATATTAAAGGTGGTGGTACAACTGTTATAGATATATTCAACTATACAAAAGCAGCAGTTTCAGTTGTAGATGGAAAAGCAGAAAAAAGCTCAAAGCCTTATGAAAATATTCTCCCATACAATACGGAGAGGGGATTTGATCTTGTTCCTAGCCAGTTAGATTTATTTCGTTTTGAAATGGCCCCCGGTCAAGGCACTGAAAATCGCCTAAAAAACTATTTAAATCATATAAAAAGAAAAGATGAATATGATATATGTATAATTGATTGTCCTCCAACGCCATCAGTTTGGATGACTAGCGCGTTATTGGCATCTGATTATTATTTAATACCTTCAAAACCAGACCCTATTAGTATGACTGGGTTGGATTTGCTTGAGGGTATAATAAAAGAGAGAAAAGAAAACTATGGGTGTAATTGTCAATGTGCTGGTTTAGTTCTTACCATTGTTGAGAAAAATACAAAAGTATATAGAGAAGCTGTAGAATATTTCTCTACATCACATAAATGGAGAGACTATTTATACGATCCTGTACTTATGAAACGAACTGATATAGCTAAAGGGCAGTTAAATGGAAAGTTTATCTTAGATATTGATGATTCTGAATTAAAAAGACAATTCTCTGGAATTATCCAAGAATTTTTAGGTCGCGTGGAGGAATAGCTATGGCGAATGATAGTAAAAAGAAATTAAGCCCCGAGAATGAACGTCTGCAATTCTTTAATTTTTTTGAAGAATTATGCTGGTTATTAGATTCTAATAAAGATATTAATTTAAAAAACGCATCCAAATATCTAAAAGAAAGCCGTAATGCTTTAGCCCATGGTTTTCTAAATAGTAATAAGGAAAAAGATGAATATATTTTAATTGGGATTCTACCTTCTCTTTTAAAAGATGAGGAAATTTTTCAAAGTAATGCTCAATTAGTACAGTTCGCAGAGGAAGTTCTTGCATTGATAATACCGCGATGGGAAAAGAAATCTCGCAATGAAATTATAGGGTTAATCGTATGCGAAGTGGAAGATGCAAACAAAGAAAGATTATATACGTTAATAAAATGGAGTGGTGATATTCTTAATAATAAAAATAAAGTCAGAGAGTTGCAAAATAAAGCTAAAAACTCTGGTAATATGTTTTCATGGAATGAAACTATTCAAAAACTCGTAGGAACTGAGAATGAGTAGAAGAATAGCCGAAGATTTTGCGAAATTAAATGAGTTCTTAATTAACTATACACTTAAAACCTATGCCATTAGTGATGACCAAAATGAAGAATGTAAAACTATGCATAAAAAATTGTATGGGCTAATGATATTTATTACGGAGTTCCGCCATCAAAGAACTGTCACAATTATGTCTAATTTTTTAGATGAAATGTCCTCCGATTTATTACTATCTCTTTTTAATTGGATACAAGGAATGTATAAACCATCAAAGCTAGAACTACGCTGCGCAATAGAGAATTTCCTTAAATCTGTATTATCAATTGATAATCCAACTATCATTGAGGTAAAAAGTGTTTATGAAATATTTGATTTAGCAAAAGTCGACAAACACTTTCAAGGTGAGTTCGGTGAAATACGAATAGATCAGTTGAGAAATGATTACTCTACTTTATGTCGGACTGTACACAGTGCACCATTAGAAATGCATTCTACAAGTGCGCTTAATCTTCTCCCACAGTATAATAAGGGTTTTTCTCAAGAATTATTGACACTGTTTGTTAAAATTATAGAAAACTGTTTGGGCATTCTATATATTAACTACCCCTCCATTATCGACAACATGCACCCTGAGAATAAAAAGGATTTTTTAGATTGTATATCAAAAACAACGAAGAAAACAATTAATGAGTTCCTATATTAAAAATTTTAAAATACTTATATTACCCGTATTACAAATTTACTAATATAACAACTGTACTTATTCGATGCAACGGCTCTTATTTACTAATATGGGGAATAACCTCTGGTCGTTCCGTTTAATGTTCCGCCTGCTCCCATGCCTTTCATCTGGCTCCGCCAGTGAGAGGCCACAAAAAATTTTATAAACGCATTCACAAAAGCCCCGCTGACCGCGCGTTAAGCGCAAGCGGGGCTTACCTCGATGACAATCGTGAGATTGGCATCGAAAACGTCAGTTTGCTACATACATATTCCCCTACAGCCGCGAGCTCTTCGGCCTGTATTTTTGAAATCTTCAATCTTTATCTCTTTTACGCCCACTCAATGCGCTTAACTCATCATATCGG
>CAZDZY010000119.1:0-8794 GCA_964510055.1 uncultured Christensenellaceae bacterium | reverse complement strand
CGATTACGGCAAAATAAACCACATAAGGGACGCTTTTGAGTTTATAGAGCCCTAGCTTCGGGAGCCGCTTTAAGAAAAATGGGCCGCAGGATATTACTCTTTACCGCAATAACAGCGATTGTTTTCGGTTTTACCGGCACGGCATATGCCGGGATCTCGGGGGCGACTCAGCCCCAGATTTCTGTTGCGACTATTCTGACGTTAATAGTTTTGTGCGTTTTTATTTTAATCTGCGTGGCGCTTGTGCTGCGCCGCAGCAGTGATTATCATTACGGTTGGCCCCTGTTTTTATCTGCCGCAGCCGCGGCCGCGGTCATTCACATATTTACGGCGGCGGTTTTCCCCGGCTACGCTATCGATATGGGCTGCTTTCGCAGTTGGGCGCAAACGATGTACTCGCAAGGCCCGTCCGGCTTTTACGGTTCCGCAGGTTTCGCGGATTATCCGCCGGGATATATGTATATTCTATGGATAATGGCTTCCATCCAGAATCTGTTCGGTATAGACGCCGCCTCCGCGGGGAACGTCGTGCTGCTCAAACTCCCGGCCATAATCTCGCAGATAGTTATTGCCGCCATCGTTTTCAGTATAGCTTCCGGTGAAGCGGGAAAGAGGTTCGGCCTTTTTTGCTCATGCCTTATACTCTTCAATCCGGCTCTGTTTTTTAACAGCAGCGTATGGGGGCAGATAGATCCTGTATTCGCGCTGTTCATAGTTTTATCGCTGTACCGGCTTAAAAAAGAGAGCTATCTGGCGGGGGCTTTCTTCTTCGCGATCGCGCTCCTCATAAAACCGCAGGCAATATTGTTCGCCCCAGTAGTAGGCCTTGCGTATATTTACGCGCTGTTCAAACGCCGCGGCCTGAAAAAAGCTTTGATAGGCGCGTCCGGCGGGCTTGTGATAGTTGCCGGCGTGCTGTTCTTGGGCTCGCTGCCGTTCAATACATATCAGCCAAAGACATCTTTTACTTTTGATATCGTTGACGATTTTATTGTGAATTTCGAGGAACCTTCTGAGATCAAATACGTCAAATATATAGCCTCCGGCACAGGGAGCTTTTCGCTGTCGTACGGAGAAGGACCCGGCCAAACGGCCGATGTAATGATAAGCCCCTCCGGCAGTAATGAAGAAGCGCCGTTTAAAGAGCAGCTGAGCGCTGCGGACCCGGAGTGGCGGCAGATCGAGGTTGAGGCTTTCAGCGCCTCGAATGTAGATATCCATGTGGACGAGCCGGGTATAAATATGTACGAGATAGCCTTTTACAACAGCAAGGGCATAGCCGTTCCTCTTCCTTCCGAAGAAAATGAACGCGTTTACCGCTTAAACCCGGGGCTCGGCATTCCGAAGAATATGCTCGACGAGCAGATGCACCCTACAGTCCAGGGGCTTAACATGGCCCGATGGATAATAAACAAATATACGGGCACCATCGGCTCATACCCATACGCTACGATCAACGCTTTTAACCTGTTCGCGCTGCTCGGGGGCAACTGGGCGGAGGATACAACTGAACTGTTGTTTTTAGATTACAGGACATGGGGAATGATATTCCTTGTGATGATATGCGCTGTCGTAGCGTTCATACAGTGGAAGACAAGGCAAAGGCGCCCGTATTTCAGCATCTCGGCATTTTTGATAATATCGCTGTTCATGCTGATGAATATGGTCCACGAGAGGTATATAGTGCCGGCATGCGTATTGCTCGTTTTAGCGTACGCGTATTCGAAGGATACTTCAGCGCTCGTCTTCGCGGGGCTGTGGTCAATAGCGGCGATGCTCAACCAGCTCGTTGTGATGTATGCCGATTCTACGGCGGCGCCGGAAGGCCCGCTTACGGCGCTGTCGGCAATAAACGTGGCGCTGTACGCGGTATACGCCGTTTTTACCGTTAAAAAACTTCTGAGCGGGAAGGTGATCATAAAGAGCCCCGCGCTGCTTGGGTAAGGCACTTAAGTAAAAGTTTAGGATAAAAGAGGACTTATTGATGAAAGAATCACAGCGGATAAGGAACTGGCAGAAGAGCGCGCAAAGGCGGCTGTTTACTGATGAAGAACGCGCGAAGATGAGCATAAAAGACTGGCTCATACTCGCTGCGGTAACGCTCATATACGCAATCGTAGCGTTTACCAATCTGGGGTCCTTCGATATACCCAAATCATATTACGCGATGGAAAATCCCGGTGAAGACATTACTGTCGAGTTTCAGGAGCCGGAAACGATAGATTCCATAAGATACTTTGCTTCATTGGGCAGCGGTAAATTTTCATTTTCCTATTCCGCCGACGGCGAAGGCTACACGCCCGCCGTTATAGAGAAATTAACTGGTGAATTAGACGAAAATGATGACCAGATAAAGACCAGTGAACCGTTTGAGGTAGATCATAACGCCATAGATATGTACGAGTGGCAGTTCAAACCCATTAAAAGTTTTTACGCGAAGTACGTGACGATACACGTGGAGGCCGCGGGCGTAAAAATGCTTGAACTCGGTTTCTGCAACGGCGGAGTCCCCGTCGCGCTAAAGTCCGTTACGAAAAGCGGCTTCGAAGAGCAGCCCGGCAATCCGGCGGGGAACATGTTCGACGAGCAGCAGTATGTGCCGAAACAGACGTACTATATGACCGAGATGTATTTCGACGAAGTGTATCACGCGAGGACTGCTTATGAGTACCTGAACCACGAAACACCGTATGAGTGGACGCACCCTCCGCTCGGCAAAACGCTCTTAAGCATGGGCATCGAAGTTTTTGGGATGAATCCGTTCGGGTGGCGGTCGATGGGCACGCTATTCGGGGTAATAATGCTGCCCCTGATGTACTTATTCGCGAAGAGGCTTTTTAAGAGGCCGCTGTTTGCCTTTATCCCGACGTTCCTGCTTGCGGTCGATTTCATGCATTTCACGCAGACCCGCATAGCTACTATCGATAGCTACAGCCTTTTCTTCGTGCTGCTGATGTACTACTTCATGTATAAATACACAGAGACAAACTATAACCGCGAACCTCTCAAAAAATCGCTGCTACCCCTGGCAATGTGCGGCGTAGCGTTCGGCCTCGGGGCGGCGACGAAATGGTTGTGCATGTACGCCGGGCTTGGCCTTGCATTACTGTTTTTTATGCAGATATACAAGCGCTGGCGCGAATTCGAGTACGCGGTGCGTGAGCTTTCAGACGAAGAGCGATCCGACGCGATGGACGATGCGAAACGGGAGTATTTGGAAAGCGTGGCGCGCGGCTTTGCAAAGAAGACCATAGCCACGCTGCTATGGTGCGTGCTGTTCTTTATTATAGTTCCCGTTATTATATACCTGTCGGCATACCTGCCTTATATGGGGAAAGCGGTCGGCACGTTCGGGTACGCTATGCGCGCATGCTTTTTTGCGATTTTCGCCGTTGTCACTTTACTGCTGACAATGATAAAGATAAAAGATATAAGGAGCGTGCTTAAGAAAGAGGCGCCGGCTAAAGACGCCGGCGAAACAAGGAGAAAGGTAAACAGGAACACCCTTATCGCCGTTCTGTCCTGTATACTTATAGTCGCCGTTATCGGCGGCTTCATTGGATATTCGGGGTTCGTGTTGTATACCGACAACGGGCCTTCTGACTTTAAGGCATCGTTTGAAAGGGTATGGAGGAACCAGAATGATATGCTCAAATATCACTGGAACTTAAAAACAGACAAAGCGCATCCGTTCTCGTCAAGGTGGTATTCGTGGCCGCTAAACATAAGGCCGGTATTCCTGTTCCAGGGAGAAGGTTACCCGCCGGAGCAGTTGTCTACGCTCTCGACGATGGGCAACCCGGCCGTATGGTGGGGCGCATTCGCTTCGGTCATCGCTCTTACGGTGATCCGCCTGCGCAAAGGAAAGCTCGGCAAACGCACACTGTTCTTAGGTATCGCGGCGGCCTCGCAGTTTGTGCCGTGGGTAATAATACAGAGGGAAACGTTCATATACCATTACTTCGAGACGATACCGTTTTTGATACTTCTTACCGCGGTGCTCGCCAAATATTTGATAGAAAGAACAAAGCACGGGAAGACATGGGTAATATTTTTCATGTCGCTGTGCGCGTTCCTGTTCATAGTGTTTTACCCGGTCACGACAGGCGTTGTTATACCGCGCGCTTTTTCATACGCCTTACGCTGGCTGCCGACATGGCCGTTCTATTGATATGCGGCGAAGCTGAAGATTATTTTGAAAGGCCGTTATGAGTATCTTTGAAAAATATAAAAAGAGCATATGGCATTTTGTAAAATTCATGCTGGTAGGGGCGGTCAATTTCGGCGTGGACATCGGCGTATTTACGCTGCTGCACGCCGTTCTCGGAATTGATTCCGTTTTCGCCAGTATCGTTTCCTATTCGTGCGGCGTTATAAACAGCTTTTTCCTGAACAAGTATTGGACGTTCAAGATAAATATAAAATTCTTGTCCGTTTATACTCTGAGGAGCGGAGCGAGAGTAAAGTTTTTCTCACGGCATTTTTTAAAGTTCGTATTTGTTAACCTTATCTCGCTCGGTGTAAACGCGCTTACGATGCTTATCCTTGTTAAACTTTACTCGCTGCATACATGGAACGATTACCTCGCGAAAATTATCGCCACAGGCTTCTCTTTTGTCGTCAATTTCGCGGGAAGCAAACTGCTGGTATTCAAAGAGAATGATGCAAATACGCCTGCGGGGGAGATAAAATAGAGAGCGATCCATAAAGAAGGCAAACTTGCGGTTAACACGCATTGTTTTATGCCTTTCTTTTTTATATGTTAGAAACGGCTTATAACCGGTTAAAGCCGGTGTTTTTATTGCCTGCCTGCTTATTATCAAGCTGTAAAATCTGATCAAAGCCTGATTTCATGTATTGACTATCACATAAAATGACATTATTATTGCGGATATACTGGCAATTTATTCTTGCCTATGCTTACGCAGGCTTCATAAAAGTAAGGCCGCAATTATGTAAGGATTTTTTGGAGGCATTATGAAAAAGGTAATTTTAGTTTTGTTTTTAATATGGGCAGTTTTTATATTGGTATCCTGCACAGATAATTCCGGCCGGGTGAGCGTTACATCGATACCCGCCGATACGCCGGTACAGGCAAGCCGGCCTGCCACAGCGGCTGAGCCGTCGCCGGCAGATACCCCGCAGCCTTCTTCGGCAGATACTCCGCTAGCCTCATCGGAAGACGCTCCGCAGCATTCTATTAAACAAGATATACCGGCGTACATTACCGCCGAGCTGCAAAAGCTGAGCGTGATGCCGCCCGAGTGGGCAAGATTTTACTATCTGTCTTATTATGATACGGTCGAAGGTTATTCGGAGCCCGAAACCTTCAACGTAAGCGCTTCAGCCGATCTGGACGGGGACGGGAAAGAAGAAGATATAACAATAACCGGCGGAAAACCTTATGACGGGGTCGCAGACGTAGACCCGAGCTTTTCCGATATCACGATAGATATAGACGGAAACAAACTTAAGCTTAAAAGCGAAACCGTCTCTTACGTCGCTCTCCCGTTCACGCTGGACGGCAGGGTACTTGATGTCGACAAAAACGACGGGAAAAAGGAGATACTCATCGAAGCTTCTATAGAGATAGGGCCTACGCTTGATTATATTATTACATATGACGATAAGACTCCGCGTATAATATTTCAAGACGAGTTGGAAAACCGTTTCTATCTGTTCGGCCTCGGGTACATAACGATCCCGAAAGATTATTATACTGCAAACGGGGAAAGTATATATTACTATGAATTGCAGAAGCTGAAAAGCGACAGGAGCGGTTTTGAACCTGCCGGCAACAAGTATTACCCTACGCTGCATCAGTACTTTTGCTGGGATAATGACGGGAATTGGGATGAAAGCATGGCGGCGCCTACGCAGTGGGATCAGGATCTGTATAAAGAGCCCGGCGGAAGCAAGAAAGTTTCTATAAAAGAGGGCACGCCCGTTTTTACAGGCCTTTACGCGAAAGAAGGCTGGCTGATGATACTCGATGCCAAAGGGGAGCTTTTAGGCTGGCTCGATACCAGTGATGTCGATTATAACGAATATACAAACTATGCGTTTGAGCCGGAAGGGGATTGACCGTAAAAGTTGGTCTAAAAGAGCAGGAGATCCTGCTCTTTTTAGTTTACGGATATACCTTTGACGTATTGATTATTACGGGGGAAGACCTTATTATGGTATATATATTGGAAATGCATTCTTGCACGATTCATGTATAAGCGGTTTTATCTTAAGAAAGACGCTAACGCGCGCGGAATGATATTATTGAGGGGTAATATGAAAAAGATAGTTATAGTTTTGGTTTTGATCTTAGCGGTATCGGTATCGGCGTCCTGCGCAGACAATTCCGGCAGGGTGACCATTACACCCATACCTGCCGATACTCCGGCACAGGCGAGTTCGCCGGCAGCGACAGCGGAGCCTTCGCCGGAAGACACTCCGCAGCATCTTATTAAAGAAGACGTACCTGCATATCTTACCGTCGGGCTCCAGAAGCGCAGCGAGATGCCGCCTGAGTGGGAGAGATTCTATTACGATTCTTATTATTGGCAGATTTCTTTTGGGCCCTATTCGGATCAGGCTGAAGATGAACCGGAATACGATACCGATATTATGGAAAAACTTTCGATCGATCTCGACGGGGACGGGAAAGAGGAGAATATAACTTTGATCGGCGGAAAGGTTTATGATTATGATTCGGGATATGAGTATCCGGATGATACGGAATATGAGGATCCGGATCCTGAGTATTCCGATACAACGACAGATGACGGCGAAGAGGTGGACGAGGATCCGTATATCATGTATTCCGATATAACGATAGATATCGACGGAAACAAATTGAACCTGAAAGACGATGGAGGCCTTCCTTTTACGCTGGACGGCACTGTAATAGATATCGATAAGAGCGACGGGAAAAAAGAGATGCTTATCGAAGCTTCGGAAGAATTTGAGGGCGTTACGGATTATATAATTTCTTATGACGATAAAAAACCCCGTAAGATATTTGCCGGTAATTTAAGTTACTCTTATTTTGGAATCGGCACGGGTTATATAATGACCTCGGAAGACCTTTTATCAAATGGAGGAGAGTATAATTACATATCTTATTATCAACTATGGAAGCTGAAAAGCGACAGAAGCGGATTTGAGATTGCTGATTGTAAATATTATCCAACATATTACCAGCAATCATGCTGGGACGAAAACGGTAATTGGGACGAGACACAGGCAATTCCGGCGCAGTGGGATCAGGAAGTGTATAAAGAGCCGGGAGGAAGCGGAAAAGTATTAATAGAAGAGGGCACGCCCGTTTTTCTAGGACTTTACGCAAAGAAAAGCTGGCTAATGCTACTCAGCGCCAAAGGTGAGCTTTTAGGCTGGCTTAACGCGGATAAGGTCGACTTTGTCGAATATACGAACTATGCGTTTGAGCCTGAAGGGGATTGACGGGTAAAAGCTAGACCGAAAGAGCAGCTTTTCTGCTCTTTTTTACTTTACTTGATATTTTTATGAAAAGAACTTATTATAGTATATATATTGGCAATATTTGCAGGCGCATGCTTTTCGTTGCCTGAATGTAAACAGGGGTATAAATTGCTTTCAAAGATAACCAGTTTCGGTCTGTTAGGATTAAACGGGTTTCCGGTGTTCGTCGAGGCGGACATCTCTTCCGGCATGCCCAAATATGAGACCGTCGGGCTGCCCGGGGAAGCTGTGCGCGAGTCGAAGGAGCGCGTGCGCTCCGCCATAAAAAACTCGCAGTTCTATTACCCTCAGACGAGGATAACGGTAAACCTCGCCCCGGCGGATACGAAAAAGCAGGGGCCGATATACGACCTCGCCATAGCTTTGGGGCTGCTGTGCGCGGGCGGGCAGGCAAAGGCCCCGGGCGAGGACTCCGTCTTTTTGGGCGAGCTGTCGCTCGACGGGAACCTTCGGGGCATAGCGGGCGCCTTGCCTATGGCCATATCCGCAAGGGAGGCGGGCTATAAGGATATCTACCTGCCCGAGGAGAACGCCGAAGAGGCGAGCTATATAGAAGGGCTGTCGGTTTACCCGGTAAAAAGCCTCCGGCAGATAGCGGAGCACCTTTCGGGCAAAGAAATGATAACGCCCTGCGAAACGAAGAAGTATTCCCCCGACGGGGGCGAGACTATAAAGAACGACATGTCGTTCGTCAGAGGCCAGCAGCACGCGAAGCGCGCTCTCGAGATAGCGGCCGCGGGCGGGCATAACATACTTTTCATCGGGCCCCCGGGCTCCGGCAAGACCATGCTTGCGCGGGCAGTTCCGGGAATACTCCCGGAACTTACTTTCGAAGAGGCTTTGGAGATATCGAAGATACAATCCGTCTGCGGACAGAGCTCCGGCGGCCTCGCCGCCGCAAGGCCTTTCCGCAGCCCGCACCATACGCTTTCCACCGCCGCGCTCACAGGCGGCGGGCATCACGTAAACCCGGGCGAGGTGAGCCTCGCGCACGGGGGCGTGCTGTTCCTCGACGAACTCGCGGAGTTTAAGCGCGAGGCGCTCGAAGCGCTGCGCCAGCCGCTCGAAGACAAGCAGATAAGCATAGCGAGGGCGAACGCAAAGGTGACGTACCCCGCGGGCGTGATGCTGATAGCGTCGATGAACCCGTGCCCGTGTGGTAATTTTGGCAGCGCGGATAAGGTATGCCGCTGTACGCCTATGGAAATTAAGCGCTACCTGTCGCGCATATCCGGCCCCTTATTAGACCAGAGCGGCCACATTATGATGATAAAATAGATTCATCTTTTACAGGAATCAA
>CAZDZY010000118.1:0-8804 GCA_964510055.1 uncultured Christensenellaceae bacterium | reverse complement strand
TCGAGAACGAACCGCAGAGATGCCCGGCTTGCAGGAAAGCGAGAAAGCAGCAGCGCAACAACTACGGCGGCGGCGGATACGGCGGCGGCGGGCGCAGCGGCGGCGGATACGGCGGCGGGAACAGAAGGTATTAGGATAAACGGCAAAGGAGAGGAAACTCTCCTTTTTTAATTTGTCTCAGGCCGCTGAGAAAGCTGGGCTACTGCGTTGTTTTTCCGCTTGCTCCTCAAAGTAGCGCTGCTACATCTCGTCGCAATGCTCAAAACGCCTTGTATTTCTTGCCCCGAAAAGCTTAGGCTTTTCAGGGACTCCGTATTGGGACTTTTCAGGGTCTTCGTTTTATCATCCAATTTAGCTTTTATTGTTATAAGTTTGTCAATATCCTGAAAGGAGAGGAAATCTCTTTTTATTAAAAAAGGGAGCTGGCTTTCAAAGCCGGCTCCCCGTCTGTTATATCGCTTTTTCTTCTGTGATCTCCACGCGGAAATGCCGCTCGATCTCAGCGATGCGTCCGCAATCCTGCGGGCTCACCAGCGTGCATGCGCGCCCCGCGCAGCCTGCGCGGCCAGTGCGGCCGATACGGTGCACATAGTATTCCATCTTGTCGGGTATGTCGTAGTTAATGACAAGGTCGATCTCCTTAACGTCGATGCCACGCGCGGCCACGTCGGTGGCGACCATAACGTTTGTTTTGCCCTCGCGGAACGAACCCATTACGGTGTCGCGCTGATACTGGCTAAGATCGCCGTGCAGGCAGCCCGCGGGAAGCCCCTGGTCGTTAAGTAATCTTTGCAGCGTTTTTACCTGCCGCTTGGTGTTGCAGAAAACGAGCGCAAGCCGCGGGTTATCTTTACGTATCAGGCTCTGCACCGCTTTATATTTGCTGCGTGAGCCTATGGCCAGGTACGATTGCCTGACATTCACGGCAGGCTCGTTGCTTCCGCTTATCTCGATGCGTACGGGGTCGTGCTGGAACTGCCTGACTATGCCAGAAACCGCCTTATTCATTGTTGCCGAGAACAGGAGTGTTTGGTGCGCGCACGTTATCTGCGACAGTATAGCCGTTATGTCGGGCAGGAAACCGAAACTCAGCATTTCGTCCGCTTCATCGAGCACTACTGTGCGGATGTTCTGCAATTTTAACACATTGCGCCCTATAAGGTCTTTTACCCTCCCCGGCGTTCCCACGACTATCTGCGCACCCGCGCGCAGCGCGCGCACCTGTACGCTGGCGGCCTGCCCGCCGTAAACGCTGACAGTGCGGATCTTCGTATGTGCCGAAAGCGCGCGGAATACGCTCGTTATCTGCATAGCGAGCTCACGCGTGGGGCAGAGCACAAGCGTCTGCGTTTTGCTGTTGTTTATAAACGTCTTTTCGATTATAGGCACGGCAAAGGCCGCCGTTTTGCCCGTCCCCGTCTGGGCAATGCCCATGATGTCCCACTTGCCGAATATAAGCTCCAGCGTTTTCTCCTGGATGGGAGTCGGCTTAAAAAACCCCGCGTTTTGCAGCGTTGCCTTCATCCCTTCCGAGAGCAATTCATAATATTTCAAATTATCCTCATTTCTTTTCCGGTGTTCACATAAAAACAAAGACCATGCCGATATAGCAAAGTCTTTCGAATTTGTTATTACGCCACAAGTTCGTACATTTACGCCGGAGCCGGAAAGCCCCGCCTAAGCCGTGCGGGCCACAATTCCCGCACTGGGTGTATTAAAAATACGACTTGTTTGAAAGCGCGATTCATTTTATGGAATGCCCTGCGGCAGCGCGCAGGCGATACTTGTAATACAAAAAATGATTATATATCAGTTTTTGTTGTTTGTAAAGGCTATGCGGCGCGGCATTGCGATATTGAAATGGCAGGAGCCGTTTTCACACCAGAATATCATTTATATTCTGGTGCAAAAAGTCTTAGGCTTTATTGATCTTATGTTAATGTATGCCGGGCCCAAAGCCGCTGCCTTTGCAGCAGCAAAGCAGGAGAGCAGTATACAACAAAGGCCGTTACCGCCAAAAACTCCGCCGCCGGGACGCCCTTAGGAATATACCTTTACATTGGGGCCTAACAGTGGTAATATGAAATAGTATTTTAAATGTACTGATTGAGTTCACATGTTTTGTAAGTCATTCCTTCATTTAATGATTTACATGCATGTGTTTTTATTTACGCAGGTTATAGAAAAGAGGAAAAATAAATGTTTGATCCGTCAATGCCGATAGAAGAAAAGGAAAACCGTTACATGCTTGCGTCCATAATCGGCAAACGAGCCGTACAATTGAATAAGGGCAGCGAAGCGCTTACAGACAGTGAATCAAACAGCAATGTTACGATTGCGATAAGTGAGTATAAGGCAAACAGGATAACTTATGTATTCGACAGCAATGAAAAACGGGTATAAAAGAATCTCGTATCTATCCGAGGCTTGCGGAGGGCGCATTTAAATGGCTGAAAATGGGCTGGAAACAGCGGGGGCGGAACGCTCCCTTTTTATTTTATGAGGGCCCCAAAAAAGCCGTGAGACTTTTTGGGGTGGGCATGGTGTGGGCTGCGTATCCGTGGCCCCCGAAAAGCGAAGCTTTACGGGGCAAATCAGAGACCCGCCTTGCCTACAAATTATATTTGATATCCTGTAGGGAGAGGAAACTCTCTTTTTAATTCACCGCTTTTAAGGGTAGCTCGCCGCAGTCTTAAAAAAGCCGCTTTAAAATGCAAACTAATATTCGATGTTTTGTGTATCTATCCCGGATGTTTTGTGATATAATACTTGTATGGGGAGAATAAAATGAAGATATATAATACACGGAACAACGGAAAAAGCTTTATCAGAGTCTGCCTGCACAGCGGGTCGATAAACAGCCCGATGGGCGATGAAGAACTGGCGATATTCTGCCAGTGCAACGAGGAGGCGCCTTCGATAGAAGACGTAAATATCAAAGGGCTTTTAAATTGGGTCAACATCAATCCGGAATGCAAAAAGAATCAGAGCAACGAAAGCTATAGGCTATCTAAAGAGGAAGATTCGATTGCCGTGGTATACTTAAGCATGAAGGAAATATTATGCTGCCAAAGCGCAGACCGTATCTATCCGAGGCTTGCGGAGGGCGCGTTAGATGCCTGAAAACAGGCTGGAACAGCGGGAGCGGAACGCTCCTTTTTTAGTTTTATGAGGGCCTTTAAATATCGGAAATTTGGAGCGTAAAAATAAAGCTTGTGTTTTACCTTAAACCGTGTTACGCTTACACAGCTCGAAAGAGACAGATTGGCAGTAATAATTTTTTCCGTAAACCTCTTAATTTTTTGGAGATACGAGTCAAAGAATCATTTTTGTCCAAAATAAATTAAGGAGGTAATTCGAAATGGCAGACAAGAACTTGATTTGCAAAGATTGCAACGCGGAATTTGTTTTTAACGAAAGCGAACAGGCTTTTTACAAAGAAAAAGGATTTGATAACGAACCGCAGAGATGCCCGGCTTGCAGGAAAGCCAGAAAGCAGCAGCGCAACGAAGGCGGATACGGCGGCGGACGCAGCGGCGGATACGGCGGCGGCAACAGAAGGTATTAAACAAAAACGATAAAGGAGAGGAAACTCTCCTTTTTCAATTGGCAAAAACCCGTTGGTTTTTCGCCAGTTTTTCCGGCTCTGCTTGTTCTTTCCCGTTCATGAAATTGTCAACCAGAATATAAGCCATGCAATTTAATGCCCGTGTCGAAGCTGCGCAAAGCTATCCCGGGGTACCCAAAAAGCCGTGAGACTTTTTGGGGTGGGCATGGTGTGGGCCGCGCGGGCAGAGACCCGACTTGCCCACTTAATTACATTAAAGTCCGGATAGGGCTAAGCCCGGATATGAAATACCCCCAGACGTAGCGTCAGCTATGCGGTTTTCGCCCTTCGCCGTTAAGCCAAAATAACTATATCCCCGCCCTGTATTTCTTGTCTTTATCCGGCTCAAACGACCCTAACGGATTAATATAAATATTACCTCGGCACTGGATTGTGGGTCTGCCTTTTGGGTTATTCAATCCAGTGACTGGGTAGGTAATATAAATATTAACTTTACATTCCCGCTTTTATATCATATTCTAATTGAAGCATAGAAAAAAGCTGTGAGGTTTTATAAATGGCGTCTGTAAGCATATTAGGCGCGGGCACGTGGGGCATTGCCCTTGCCCGCATGTTATACAACAGCGGCAATGCCGTAACTGTGTGGTCGGCAATAAAAGAAGAGATCGGCTTATTGTCATCCACGCACAAACACCCGCACTTGCCTGCTCCCATACCCGAGGGCATAAGCTACACTACCGATATAGCCGAGGCGTGCAGCGGCAGGGATATAATAGTGTTCGCCGTGCCGTCGGTCTACGTGCGCGAAACTGCAAGGAAGGCTAAGCCGTATATACCGGAAGGGCAGCTCATTGTTAATGTGGCAAAGGGGCTCGAATTCGTAACGAATTATACGATTACCGAGGTTTTAGCGGACGAACTCAACGACCCGTCATTGCGGCTCGTCGCCCTCTCGGGGCCAACACACGCCGAAGAGGTCGCCGCCGACCTCCATACGGCAATAGTGGCAGCCTCCGAAAACATTGAAGACGCGGAAATAGTGCAGAGAGTGTTTTCCAACAGCGCTATGCGCGTATATACCAACCGCGACGCTAAAGGCATCGAGATCTGCGGCGCGCTGAAAAACGTTATAGCCCTCGCCGCCGGTATAGCGAGGGGCATAGGCCTCGGCGACAACGCCAAGGCCGCGCTCATGACGCGGGGCATGGTGGAGATAACGAGGCTTGGGAGCCGCATGGGCTGCTTTCCGCAGACGTTCGAGAGCCTCGCCGGCATAGGCGATCTGATAGTAACGTGCACCAGCGAGCACAGCCGCAACAACAGGGCGGGCTTTTTCATCGGCCAGGGGTGCTCTGCGGATGAAGCAACCGAAAAAGTAGGCATGGTCGTTGAAGGACTGAACACCCTTCCCGCGGCGTTGCAGCTCTCGCGCGAGTACGATATAGAGCTGCCTATCTGCGAGGCCGTCGCGCAGGTGGTGTTCGAGCATAAAGCGCCTAAAGACGCCCTTAATGACCTTATGGCGCGCAAGCAGAAGTCGGAGCTGCGGGAAGCGTACGCCGACGAGCAGTTCGAAGGCAAAAGGCACAGGAGAAGGATCGCATTTAAGAGAAGGGTGATAACGTACGGGTCGTTCGACTTGCTCCATTACGGGCATCTAAACCTGCTGCGGCGCGCTAAAGCGCTGGGCGATTACCTTGTAGTCGGGCTGTCGACCGACGAGTTCAGCTTAGAAGAGAAGCAGAAGAAGTGTTATTTGCCGTATGAGCAGCGCAAGAAGCTTCTGGAGTCTATAAGGTATGTAGACCTCGTTATACCCGAGACGTGCTGGGAGCAGAAAAAAACGGATATACACGAACACCATATAGATAAGTTTGTGATGGGCGGCAACTGGGAAGGCAAATTCGATTTCCTCAAAGACGAAGGCGTCGAAGTCATCTACCTGCCGCGCACGCCGGATGTAAAGCCGACGCAGGCAAAACAGGATACGGCCGGGAAATAGAAACAAAAAAGACCCCTATAAAAGCCTTCATCTCATCAGCCAGGCACTAAGATACAGGATCCCGTCTATGTTTCGCTTTAGCAATGAAGGCGAAGTGAAGCGTAACCGGATGGAAGGCAGCGGCGGTAGCCGTCATTGCGGAAGCGAAGCTTAGACGGCTTTGCGCGGCAATCCAGAACGTTACTTTTATTCTAATTCTAAATTTTATGTTTGCATTACGGCTTAGCAGCCTTAAGGCGCATAAAAGCGGCGCAGGTCTTGCGCCGCTTTGCTTTTCATTCCGGTTATTATTTTTCTCCTACATCGGCCAGTTGATGACCAGGTTCACCAGCACCAGTATTGCCAGCGCCCCGCCCAATATTTTTACTGCCAGATCCAGCTTAAATCTCTTTCTATACAGCAGCCATAACAGCATGAGAAATCCGGCGAGCAATATTAGATACAGCGCCAGGCCGCCGATAAAAGCAGTATTTTCGCTGAGGAAAAGCCGTGCCAATCCAGTCAGCCAGCCCATGTTGACGGCAAACAGCGTGCCGAACGCGGCAAATACGCCGACAAAATACGGAACGCGGAAGAATATGCGCAGCAGAGCAAAAGCGGCGACGCTCAGGCATATACACGCCCACAGCGAATTGCCGGGGTAAAAGAACGAGAACGGGCTCTCTCCGCCGAGGCGAACGGTAAGAAGTGCGCACACGGCCGACAGCAGCAGTACTGTGAACAGCACTTCAACAACAAAAGACCCGAAAGGCGTTTCAGTGCCGGCGCGTACATTCGCAGTCTTTCTGTAAGAGCCTGAATAACCTCGCTTGCGCTCCGGGAATTCGATTTCGTCCGTCTGCGCAAAGCCGTTGTCTTCAACTGTAAAAAAGCCGTCGGACCTTTTGGGGCGCCTGCTTGACGTGGCTGCAAAATCGTTTGAGGTTATGGGACGGTCGTCCATGGCCGCCCAAATATCGCCGTCCTTTTCGGGGCGGTTATTCGGGGCGCCCGAAAAGTCATCAGACTTTTTAGCGCGGCTATCCATAGCCGCCCAAATATCGCCGGTCTCCCTGGTGCGTTTACCCTGGGACTCATAGAAATCAGGCTCTTTGGGAAAGCGCTCCCGGGCCTCCTCATAGCGCCCGGCGGCGGGCGCGTATTGTTTTCTTCCGGCAGTATTTTTTCTTTGCGCTGATATCCTGACTACGGTCGTGTTCCTTACGGCCGGCGCGGAAAGCGTTACCCTTGTAGCCGGTATCCTCTTCATATCGTCATTCTTCATTGGCAAATTCTCCTTACAGTCGAAAGAAATTATATACTGTAACAAAAACCTTGTCAAATCAAAAAGCCGCCCCGGATTTTCGGGCGGCCTCAGATCAATAACAAAGCATATTTCAGATTATCTTATATCCGTATAATAGCTCCCGTTAAGCGCCTCATAAGCCTTGTTCCAGCGCGCGAAAGCTTCGTCGTAGGCGGCGAACTTGGCAGGGTCCGGCTTATAAGTCTTCACTATATGTACGCATTTTTCCACTGCGTCTTTGGTGTCTTTGTAGAGTCCCGCTCCTATGCCTGCGCACATAGCGGCGCCGAGGCACCCAAGTTCAGTTACCTTCGTGAGCTCTATGGGTTTTTTCAATATGTCCGCGAACATCTGGCACCACGCCGGGCTCTTGGCTACGCCGCCGCAAAGGCGCACGTGCTCTATCGGGGCGCCCAGGTCCGTCTTCATCTGAAGTAGGTCGCGCATTTCAAAGCATGTGCCCTCGAGTATCGCCTCCGCGATATCCGCCTTGCTCGTCCCGAGCGAGATTCCGAGGAAAGAGCCGCGCGCGTTTTCGTTCTTCCTGCGTCCGTGCGAGCCCTGCAGGCATGTGAGCGCGGTCACGCCGTTTGCTCCCGGGCGTGAGTTGCCGGCTATCTGGGTAATTATGTCGTACGGGTCTATGCCCATCAGATTGCTCGCCGCCACCTCGAGGAAGCAAAGCTGGTCCCTGAACCACCGGAACGAAGAAGCCCCGGTATTCGTCATGATGTACAGCTGGTAATTACCCGGCCCCGGGTTGCTGCGCAGCGTAACGCGCAGTTTCGGGTCGCGTATCGGCTTGTCGGAAACGAGTATCGAGACTCCCGCAGTCCCTATTATAAGTATCTCGTCGCCGCCGTTGAGGCCGCCCGCGCCTAGTGTGGTGCAGTTAGTGTCGAGGCCGCCCGAGCATACGCACGCCCCCGCCGGCAGTCCGGTGCGTTTGGATACCTCTTCAGTAACGTGCCCGACTACTGTTCCCGGCTTGTGTATAACTGTGGGCAGCTGGTCACCCCGCACGTTATATACGCTCATAAGGCGCTCGTCCCACTCGCTGGTCTCAACCTCGAGCATGCTCATGAAGTTGGCGCTGCCTTCGTCCACGAAAAACCCGTCGGCGCCCAACTGGCGCAAAAAATAATCCTGGTGCGAGCAGCACTTGGCCACCTTCGCCCAAGTATCAGGCTCGTGTTTCTGTATCCAGTTCAGTATGGCTATGTTATAAGCGCCGAAGGCCATGCCGCTTATGCGGTAATATTCCTCGTCAGTTATCTTCTTACGCAGTTCTGGTATCACCTCAACGTGCCTTACGTCCTGCCAGCCTATGGTATGCTCCCTTAGTTCCTTCTCGTCCTTGTCTATAAGCACCATCGTGATGCCCTGGTTCGAATGGCTGACGCCCATGATGTCTTTAGGATCAACGCCCGACTTCGCGATAGACTCGGCGCACGAATCGAATACTTTGTTCCTTATCTCCGCGATATCCTGCTCCACATAGCCCGGCTTCGGATAATAACTGGGGTATTCGCGCGACGCGCTGGATATAAGTTCCCCGTTCTGATCGAAAACGCATACCTTGCAGCCGGTCGTTCCTTCATCAATGCCCACCAGATACTTCATTTTGAATTTTCCTTCTCTTTCTGTTCGCGAAGCTGTTTGACCAGAAGGTAGCCCTCCAGCATATCAACATCGTCGAACGTAGTAAGTTTAAGTTTGTTCTTTTGGGTATCTTTAGAAAAATAGAGCTTTTCCCCGAGGTCTATCATCAATGTGGTGGTGTACGAGCGCACGTCAGTGCCTATGTTCCTGCTGTACGCCTCTTTATAAGCCCAGAGAAGCTTCCCGAAAGGCCACGTCCAGGGCAGATTAAGCGTTACGTGCTCTTCTTTATATATGTATTCCCGCGATTCCATCACGCCGTTTTTCACCTTGCAGAGGTTGTATAT